>JBHENE010000048.1:0-25484 GCA_046262215.1 Chthoniobacterales bacterium
GTTCGAACTGGCTTGTGGCGCAGCCTTCGATTGTCCAATGCCCTGAATTATGGGGCCGCGGCGCGAGCTCGTTGACGACGAGTTCGCCGTCAGGTCGGAGAAACATCTCAACTGCGAGCAGACCGACCAACTCGAGTTTCTCCGCAATCGCGCGCGCTAATTCCGCCGCCGCCCTCTCCGTGCGCGTATCGATTCGAGCCGGCACGACCGTGATATCAAGGATTCGGTTGCGGTGGATGTTCTCCGACACCGGAAACGTCGCGATCGCACCGTCGGGCCTGCGGGCGACAATCACCGAAACTTCTTTCTCAAACTCGACTGCTCCCTCTAGCACCAACTCGTCAGCCGAACTCGCGTTCCAAATTTCGTCGAAGTCGTCACGCGCCGCTATGGTCTGCTGCCCTTTGCCGTCGTAACCGAATGCGGCTGTCTTCAAGATCGCCGGCCGACCGATTCGTGCCACCGCATGCTCGAGCTCCCGCGCGTTGTGCACCGCCGCGAACGGCGCGATCGGGATGCCGGCCGAACTGAGGAAGTGTTTTTCGCGGAGACGATTCTGCGCGATGTGCAGGATCGAGCCGGCCGGACGCACATCACGTTCCTCAGCGCACCACTCGACGGTCGCGACCGGGATGTTCTCGAATTCAAACGTGATCACATCCACGTCGGCTGCGAACTGGCGCACCGCCGCTTCGTTCGTGTATGCGGCGATGCGCGTGAGATCCGCTAATTGGCCCGCGGGGCTGTTTTCTTCGGGTGTGAAGATTACGACCCGATAACCCATTCGGCGCGCCGCGATCGCAAACATGCGGCCCAGCTGACCACCGCCCATCACACCAATGGTCGCGCCAGGCGGATAGGTGCGCTTCATTCGAGGCGCTGGGCGAGCACGGCGTCAGTTTGCTCTTTGCGGAACGTTTCCACTTTTGCACGTATTGCCTCGTCATTCAGCGCGAGGATGCTTGCTGCCAGCAGCGCCGCGTTTTTCGCGCCGGACCCGCCAATCGCGAGGGTCCCGACAGCGACGCCAGCCGGCATCTGTGCGATCGACAGTAACGAATCGACGCCGCGTAACGTCTTTGATTCAACGGGAACACCAAGCACGGGTAGCCACGTATGTGCCGCGATCATTCCCGGTAAATGCGCCGCGCCACCTGCTCCGGCAATGATCACCCGAAGCCCACGCCCCGCTGCCCCGCGAGCGAAATCCGCCATCAGCTCCGGCGTTCGGTGCGCCGAGACAATCCGGTGTTCACTCGGCACGCCGAAGCGCTCGAGCAACTCTACCGAGTGCCTCATCGTCTCCCAGTCGGACTGGCTCCCCATTACCACCGCGACAACAGCGGTGGAGGACGTAGCGGCAGCGGCCATGCTGATTTCCTTGTCGCAATGGCTCGTGTTGTAAAGGCGTTTCTATCGTGACGGCGCATTGCACAACTCAACGAGGCCCGCTTAGGTGGAGGATGGCGGAACGCGGCGAGGCCATCGTGCTGGTTGGCTTCATGGGCACTGGCAAATCGTCGGTCGGTCGCGCCCTCCAACAGCTCACCGGCCTCCGCCGCTACGACACCGATCAGATGATCGCCCGTCGTTTCGATATGCCCATCGCGCAGATTTTCGCACAGCATGGAGAGCGCGCGTTTCGCGACGCTGAAGCCGAGGCGCTCGCGGAATTGCCAACCTCAGCAGCAGTCATTGTCACGGGCGGCGGCGCCGTCGTAGCCGCTGGCCATGTAGAGAAGATTCGCCGTCTCGGCGTCGTCGCGCAGCTCACCGCTGATCTCGACACGCTCATGGAGCGGCTTTCGCGACGCGCGACACGTCCGTTGTTGCAAACAGCAGACCCGCGCAAAACCGTCGAAGAACTGCTCGCAGCGCGTGAGCCGTTCTATCGAGCAGCGGCTGATTTCACCATCGAAACATCAGGCCTGCGGCACGACGAAGTTGCCGCGCGCGTGCTCGCCGGAACCGAGGAAGTCCGTCAACATGTCGGCTGAGGGTTCAACGCCGCCGCCCGACCTGAAGGCGACCGTCATCGCGCGAGCGAAAGAACTCGGCTTCGATGATTGCCGAATCGCGGAAGCCGCACCGCCACGTCACGGCGCCGAGTTCCACACCTGGCTCCGCGAAGGCGCCGCAGGCGAGATGCAGTGGATCGAGCGCGGCGCAGAGAAACGGCTCGATCCGCAGCTCGTGCTGTCGGGCGCGAGATCGGTCGTCGTGCTCGCCATGAACTACTGGCAGGGCGAAGCCGCCGTACCGTCGACGCGCGGCCGCATCGCGCGCTACGCCTGGGGTGACGATTACCACGACGTGATGCTGTCGAAGCTCCGTCTCCTCGATCAGTTGCTGGCAGCATCCGGGGGCACACAGAAGTGCTACGTTGACACCGGGCCTATGCTGGAGCGCGACTTCGCCGCTGAAGCGGGCGTCGGCTGGCACGGCAAGAGCACGATGCTGCTGAACGCCGAGCTCGGCACGTGGTTCTTCCTCGGCGAGATTCTCACGACGCTAGACCTGCCGCCCGACCGGCCACAACCAGCCCGTTGCGGCAGCTGTACCCGCTGCATCACAGCTTGTCCGACGGGCGCAATCACGGAAGCGCACCGCGTCGACGCGCGCCGCTGTATCTCCTACCTCACCATCGAATTAAAAGGCTCGATCCCACTCGACCTCCGGCCTTTGATCGGCGATCGCATTTACGGTTGCGACACGTGCCTGGACGTCTGCCCATGGAATCGCTTCGCCGCTGTGTCGCGCGAAGCGGCGTTCGCAGCCAGGCCGGCGACGGCTGCGATGCAGCTGCGCGATTACCTGAGCCTCACGGAAGATCAGTTTCGCGCCCTCTTCCGCGGCTCACCGATCAAGCGGATCAAGCGGCGGGGTTTGCTGCGAAACGTCTGCGTTGCCCTAGGAAATGTCGGAACGCTCGAAGACCTTCCTGCTCTCGAACGCGCCGCCGAAGATGGGGAACCGCTGATTGCAGAGCATGCGCGCTGGGCCATAGAACGGCTACGGCGCCGCGCTGATCCTGCCGCGGCAGCGAAAAAGCTCAGCGTTAACGTCCCCGCTCGCCGCTAGATATCGCGACGCGATGCTCGCAAGAGTGAACGGCTTTTGCTTTGCATTGGTCTAAGGAGCCACTATTCCTCAGCTCCCCTCACCCATGCATCAAGCCGTCGCCACACCCGCGAGTCACGCGCCTAAAAAGCGGAAGTCGCGGCGAACGCGTTATATCATTCTGTCCGTCGTCGGATTACTGATCGCGTGGATTGTCATTGCAATCATCCGGGGCAAGCGCGAAAAGCCGATCCCCATCGTCACCGAAAAGGCGGTGCGGAAAACTATCGTCCAAACCGTCTCGGCAACGGGCAAGGTACAGCCTGAAGTGGAGGTGAAGATTTCGCCGGAGGTCGCTGGCGAAATCATCGAGCTGCCAGTCGTAGACGGCGTGCCCGTTAACAAGGGCGACCTCCTCATGAAGATCCGGCCCGACTCATACAGAGCGCAATTGGAAGCTCAGGTCGCGGCGATCAGCGCCGCGCGAGCGACGAGCCTGCAGCTGCGTGCGGGAACCGCTAAGACAGAGATGGATCTGAAACGTAGCCAGGATCTTTACAATAAAAAGATGATCTCAGAATCGGAGTTCATCGCCGCCAAAACCGCGCACGACGTGGCCTCCTCGACCTACGATAGCTCGCTCCACGAGATCGAACGCGCTGAAGCCGGCTCCAGCCAGGCGCGCGACCAACTTTCGAAGACCACCATCTACTCACCGATTGATGGCAGAGTTACCGTGCTGAACAGCAAACTCGGCGAACGCGTCGTCGCGACGAATCAATTCGCCGGCACCGAAGTCATGCGGGTCGCGGATCTCGGCCACATGGAAGCACGGGTAGACGTGAACGAGAACGACGTCGTGACCGTCAAGGTCGGCGACAAAGCCGAAGTCGGAATCGACGCTTACGGCGAGCGGAAATTCCATGGGGTCGTTGCGCAGATTGCTAACACTGGAAAAACCACCGGAACAGGCACACAGGAAGAGGTCACTAACTTCGAGGTGAAGATCCGCATCGAAGATCGCGATGTGCAGCTTCGGCCGGGCTTGAGCTGCACCGCCGACATTCAAACTGACATGGTTCAGGATGTTGTAGCTGTGCCGATGCAGAGTGTTACCATCCGCACGGGTGACGCAAACCTCAGTCCCGAAGAGCTAGAGAAGCGAAAGGCCAAGCAGACCGAGAGCGACAAGGGAGATAACGGAGCCGAGTTCACGAACGAACGGCAGGAGAAGCGCAACGAAAAGCAGGAACGGCAAAGCCTCGCAAAGGTGGTATTCCTCAAGAAAGGCAGCAAAGCGGAGATGGTAAAGGTTACCACCGGGATAGCTGACGATACCTACATGGAGGTTAAGACGGGTGTGCAGCCGGGCGACGAAGTAATTTCCGGCAGCTACAGCGCAATTAGTCGGAAGTTGAAGAACGGTGCGACGGTCGAGATAGAGAAGGCTGACAAGAAGTAGTAAGCGCGTGGCTCAGCGCGTCTCTTCAGAATTGTTAGCTTTAGCATTCACATGACTTCTGGCGACACGATCCGGCCGCACGGCGCGCTCGTCATCGACATCGAGAACATCACCAAGCACTACGTGATGGGCGAGGAGACAGTGCATGCGCTCCGCGGCGTGAGCCTGCAAATTCATCGTAACGAATACCTCGCGATCATGGGACCGAGCGGCAGTGGCAAGTCCACCTTGATGAACATGCTGGGCTGTCTCGACACGCCGAGCTCCGGTCGGTACGAGTTTAACGGCAAAGACGTTTCCGCCATGGAAGGCGACGAGTTGGCCGCGATCCGCAATCGCGAGATCGGGTTCGTGTTCCAGACCTTCAACCTGCTCCCCCGCTCCACCAGCCTTCGCAACGTGGAGTTACCCTTGATTTATGCCGGGATCGATCCCGCCACTCGCGAAGAGCGCGCGGCCCAAGCTTTGCGCGATGTCGGACTCGGCGAGCGCCTCCAACATAAACCTAACGAGTTATCGGGCGGACAACGTCAGCGTGTAGCGATTGCGAGGGCTCTGGTCAACAACCCGTCGATCATCCTAGCGGACGAGCCGACCGGTAACCTGGACTCGCGCACCGGCGAAGAGATCATGGCTTTGTTGGAGAACCTCTACCAGCGGGGCAATACGATCATCCTTGTAACACACGAGCCTGATATCGCGCGTCACGCGCGCAGGAGCGTGATGCTGCGCGACGGCGTGGTCGAAAGCGACCGGATTGCGGAGTTGGCTGTGTTAGCTTGAAACCTTTATGAAGCGTTTCATTTACGAGCTAACCGAGAGCTGGAAGATTGCGCTTGCACAGATGCAGTCGAATAAGACTAGGTCGATGCTCACCGCGCTTGGGGTTATTATCGGGATTGTGGCCGTGACCCTGATGGGCACCGCGATTACCGGCATTCAAACCGGCTTCGATAAAAGCATGGCGATCATCGGTGAGGACGTTCTTTACGTGAGCCAGTTCCCGTGGGCGCGGGTGAATGACTGGTGGAACTATCGCGACCGGCGGAAGATCAAGACGGAATATGCGGAGAAGTTGAACCGCATGATCGAAGCCGCGCCGCGAACTAACCTCCTGATCGCGGTCCCGACTTCGAATCTCGTCCAGACGGTCAAGTATGCGGACAACCAGGTAAGTAACACGATCGTCCAAGGGACGACGTCAGACTACACCGTGATTACTACGGTCGACTTAACGGATGGGCGTTTCTTCAACGAAACAGAGTCGAAAGGGGCCGCGAATGTTGTGGTGATCGGCTACGACCTTGCTGACTCGCTCTTCGCCTCCAACAGCCCGATCGACAAAATGCTGCAGATTAACGGGCAGCAGTTCAAAGTGATTGGAGTCGGCGCACGGCAGGGCTCGTTCCTCGGGCTATTCAGTCTCGACTCGATCGCAATTGTGCCACTGACAACATTCAGAAAATACTTCAGCGCCAAAAGTGACTCGGACGTTCGGGTAAAAATCAAGGACAAGCTCAAGATCGCGGAGGCTAAATATGAGCTAGCCGGACTAATGCGGCGCGTGCGTGCGCTTCCTCCGGACAAGAAGGACGATTTCAATATCAATGAACAGCAGGCTTTCAAAAGCACGCTCGATCCGGTGAAAAACTCAATCGCGATCGCGGGCCTCTTCATTACCGGACTCGCATTGTTTGTCGGTGCGATCGGTATTATGAACATTACTTTTGTAAGCGTGAAGGAGCGGACCAAGGAGATCGGAACGCGCAAGGCTCTCGGCGCGCGACGACAAACAATCCTCCTGCAATTCCTGATTGAATCGGTCGCTCTTTGCGTCCTCGGTGGACTCATTGGCTTGACGTTCGCCTACGTGGTCTGTTTTGGGATCGCGGCGGCGTTACCATCTTTCCCGATCCAGTTCTCGCTCGGCCTCGTCATCGTTAGCATGATTGTCTCAATCATGACTGGTCTTATCTCGGGCTTCGCGCCCGCCTGGTCCGCGTCCCGCCTCGACCCAGTAACAGCCCTGCGCTACGAATAACGGCTAACAGATGAAGTTGCGGGAAATTATCTCCATGGCCTTGCAGTCGCTCGGCGCAAACAAGCTGCGGTCCGGCCTTACAATGACCGGCATCACTATTGGAGTGTTTTCGGTTATTTCGGTCATGACAGCGATCGGAGCTCTCCAAAGCTCGATCGAGAGTGGGATTAATTTTCTCGGGTCGAATATCTTCCAGTTCGCGAAGTATCCGATCAATGGCGGCGCCGGGGGCCGCAACCAGAACAAATTCGAGAATCGACGGAATATTAGCTACCTCCAGGCGCTGCATTATCAGAGCCTGATGGGAACAAACGCGCGCGAAATTTGTCTCAAGTCATTCGAGCAAGGGGGTCAGGCGACTTACAATGGCGAGAAGACACCGCCGAGCCTTCGCATCGCTGGCACGAACAAGGGGTTCCTCGCGGCAAACAGCTACAATCTTGGCTACGGGCGCAATTTGACCGAAGAAGACGTGGAGTTAGCGCGCAGTGTTGCCGTCGTGGGGAAGACAATCGAGAAGCGACTCTTCCCCCACGAGTCGCCGATCGGAAAGGTCTTCAAGCTCAACGGGCACCCACTCACAATCGTAGGTGTTCTAGAAGAGAAAGGCAGCGCGTTCGGTGAAAGCCAGGACGATATCTGCGCGATTCCGATTACCCGGTTTTTTGAAAACTTCGGATCCGCGAAACGCTCAGTTAACATCGCGACGCAATCGGAATCCCAAGAGACCTATAACGGGACGATGGACAAGGCGATCAGCGCGATGCGAATTGCGCGCGGCCTTAAGGCGCACCAACAGAACGACTTCGAGATCTATTCCAACGATTCTCTTAAAAGTGCTTTCGTTTCGGTGGCGGGTGTGGTGCGCATCGGGGCGTTTGTCATCAGCCTTATTGCGCTCGTGGCGGCGGGTGTCGGTATCATGAACATCATGCTTGTGAGCGTAACCGAACGCACGAAGGAGATCGGCATTCGCAAGTCGATCGGCGCACGTAGCGGCGACATCCTGAGGCAGTTCCTCACCGAGGCCGTGTTCATCTCCGAGGCCGGCGGCGTCGTAGGCATCCTGCTGGGCGTGGCCGGTGGAAACGTGCTGGCTCATTGGCTCAAGGCCGATCTTATCTTCCCGGTTGGCTGGGCGATTGCCGGCGTGGTCGTTTGCTCCGCAATCGGGATCGGGTTCGGTTTCTACCCCGCGTATCGCGCTGCGTCGCTCGATCCGATCGAGGCGCTCCGCTTCGAGTAGCGGGCTTGCCGGGGGAGATCCGCCATAGGCACGCAACTTGCACCTGCTTGTTTTGACATCACCGGCGGATATTCTCATCCTCGCGGTCCTACCAGCCCAACACCGTGTCCGTCCTTCCCCCATCCTTCGCCGGCACGACGGGCAATATTCTGCTGGTGGAAGAGTATGGCGCGCTCGCGGTCGCCATCTCGTCGGCGCTGAAAAAGTTCGCACCCACGCATCGGACGCGTGTTGTCTCGACGCTGGCGTTGGCGGAAGCCGCCGTCAGGGAGGCTGCGCCTGACCTGCTGATTGTTGATTTCGATCCGCCGCAGCCGGACGCGATCCAATTCTTCACCAAGCTCCGTTCGCAACTGCCCGCTGCACGCGTCCTGATGATTGCCGCGGGGTTATCGAAAGACGTGATGGCGGCGCATCGCAGCCGCTTCGCGTTCGAATTTGTCGAGAAACCCTTCGAACTCGCGGAACTCGGGCGTGCCGTAACGGCGTTGATTGCGCCGGGGGATCGCTCCGCGCCAACCTTGCGCCATGTGGGTTTAGCGGAATGGCTGCCGCTGCTTTGCGGCGCTGGCGAGACGATGATGTTGCGAGTCGATGGCGCGGGAGGACAGGCGGGAGAGGTCCACCTCGCGCACGGGCAAGTTGTCCACGCGGTGGCCGCCGGACAAGTCGGATCGCCGGCATTACAGGAAATGCTGGAGTGGAGCGCACCACGATTAAACAAAGCCGAACGTGCCGCGCACACGGCCCGAACGATCTCGGCACCGTGGCAGACAGTTCTGACGGATGCATTCCGTCAGCAGAAAACAGCCGAGTCACCTAAACCGGCGGAAGAATCAATTCCATTTCCGGCAGTCGAACACACGAAGACGCTGCTCGTAATCGACGACACCGAACTGCTGTTGCTGTTTGCGGAAGAGATTCTCTCCACGGCGATACCCGAGTTGGAGATCGTCACGGCCGGTAGCGGCACCGAAGGTGTGATCCAGGCGTTTCGCCGAAAACCTGATGCAGTGCTGCTGGACTACAGTCTGCCTGATATCACCGGTGACGAGGTCTGCCGCCGGCTCTTAGAAGAGTCTACGACGACTGCGATTCCGGTGATCATGATGTCGGGACACGTGCCGGAAATGACGGCCACCGCGGAACGGTATGACAACGTCGTTGCGACCATCGCTAAGCCGTTTTTGTCTCATGCGTTGGTCAGCCTTGTGCGTGAGGTGATCGGTGGTTCGCGTCGCCGGATACCCCGCACTCCGCCAATCGCCGCGGAACCTTCGCCGCCGCCACCTGTTCAGTCTGCACTCTCGGCGGAGCCGGAACCGCCAACGCACGAGCCCGACGCCCTTGGGCCCGACGGTCCCGGCTACGTTGTTGATGATCCCCGGCCCTCGGGCGAGGCGCCAGCAGCGGAACGCATCGACCGGCCACCTCCGCCTTTTGAGCAGAATTTGTCGATTACTCAGACGCAAGCCGTTGCGCTGGAAGCGCCATCAACCGTTCAGGAACCGCGCGTCGCTTCGATCGATCGGACACCCGCAGTAGACCACCTGGCCGCTAGGCCGGCTCCCACGAGCGCGGCTGCGTATGGAGCCCGGGAAGCTCTGACGACACACCTCAGCGGCGTAGCTGAAAAAACTTCGTTGGCGCCGACGGAGCCGGCACTTCCGCCTGTAGTCCCTCGCCCACTCGCGGCCGTTGCGATCCCGTCAGCCAAGGGCAACGCAGTTGTCCTCGCAATCCCCTTGGAGGTCGTTGCGATGCAGTTCTCACCGACGTTGCGAATGGCGGCGATTCGCGCCCGTCCTTCCTCGCCAACTGCTTCGCTCCACGTGCAGCCGCAAGCACTGCCAGGCCTGAATTTACCTGAAGCAGGGTTCGAGCTAGGCAGCGTGCTGTTAAACTCGCGCGGCCATATAGAAACGGTGAGGCTGACGCCGACCCGCCACCCAGTCGCCCGCTTGCCACGCAGCGAGCCGCTTCGCGTCAGCGACGTCGCGATCTTGCCCGCGAAAACCGGTGAGACGATGCAGTTAACGCCAACGACGATCTCGCCCATGACGATGCAGCTGTTCGCGTCGTTCGAGCTGGCGGCGGTGGAGCTATCCGCGACTTTCGGCGTGGCCTCGCTCGTGTTGAAATCACGCGGCGCGGAGATTCGTGTGACGCTGCAACCGGGCGGACCTAGCACCGGCGCGACGTTCAAGACAGCGCAGGTGTTGCTCGACCGCGAAGCACGAATCGCCGAGATCCTGCTCGACGCGATGGCGTAAGAAGGTCGAGACGCCTAACTAGTGACGCGGCTTTTCAGAAACGGCTCGAGTTCTTCCGTCCCGAAGTCAGCCAGGATGTCGCCATCCCAATCCATCGTCGGCGTTTTCGTTTGACCGGAAAGCTCCTGCAGCTTCTTCATCTTCGAATCGCTGCCGCGTACGTCGACGGTTTCGTAGTTGATCTGGTGTTGGTCCAGGTAATCCATGGCGGCTTTGCAGTAAGGGCAACCCGTCTTCACGTAGAGCGTCGGCATCATGCCAGATAATCGTCGGCGACCGGCCAGACGGCCGCTGCTTTAGTCGAGGCCGAGCGCGCGGAACGTCGCGTCGACGTGACGAAAATGCGTGTCGAGCGAGCAGAGCGCGTCGATCTCAGAAGCTGGGACGAGCTTCGTGATTTCCGTTTCGGCCTTGGCATTGTCCGCGAACGACTGCTCGCCTTTCCACGTGCGCATCGCGGCGCGTTGCACGGCTTCGTAGGCAGTCTTGCGTTCCGCGCCAGCGCGGGTGAGCGCCAGCAACACCGATTGGCTGCCGTAAAGTCCTTTCGTGAGCGCGAGATTTAGCTCCATGTGCTCGGGATAAACCTGCAGCCCCTCGACGAGCTCGCGCAGCTTCACCAGCATGTAGTCGAGCAGCGTGCAGCCATCCGGTAGGATAATGCGCTCGGCACTCGAGTGACTAATGTCGCGCTCGTGCCAGAGCGCGACGTTCTCCAGCGCCGTGACGGCATGACCGCGGATGACGCGCGCGAGGCCGCTCAAGCGTTCGCCGGTGATCGGATTGCGCTTGTGCGGCATCGCCGAGCTGCCTTTCTGACCTTCCCCGAAGAACTCCTCCACCTCGAGAACCTCTGTCCGCTGGAGGTGCCGGAACTCGGTCGCCCATCGATCAATACTCGACGCGATCAAGGCCAGCGTGGTGACGAACTCCGCATGCCTATCTCGTTGCACGATCTGCGTCGATAACGTTGCCGCCTTCAGCCCGAGCTTCTCGCAGACTGAGCGCTCGATCGCGGGGTCGAGGTGCGCATGGGTGCCGACCGCGCCGCTGAGCTTCCCGACTCGCACGCGTTCGATCATCTGCACCAGTCGTTCCTCTGCCCGGCCGAACTCGTCGTACATCAACGCGAGCTTCAGCCCGAAGGTGATTGGTTCCGCGTGAATCCCATGACTTCGCCCGATCATCGGCGTCATCTTGTAGCGGCGCGCCTTCTCGGCCACGGCCGCGCGCAACGCCTGCAGATCCTCGGCTAAGATTCGCCCCGCCTCCGTCAACTGCACCGCGAGTGTCGTATCGAGCACATCCGACGAAGTCAGACCCTGATGCATCCAGCGCGCCTCCGGACCGACCGAGGCTGCCACGTTTTCCAGGAATGCGATGACGTCGTGGTTTGTGCGCTTCTCGATCTCCGCGATTTCGGGAACCGAAAATCGGGCCCGCGCCCGGATCGCTTCGGCGTCAGCCTTCGGGATTTCGCCGAGGTCCGCCATTGCCTCGCAGGCGAGCATCTCGATCTCCAGCCAGATTTCGAATTTCCGCTGCTCCGACCAAAGGGTGCGCATCGCGGGCCGCGAGTATCGATCGATCACGCCGGCAAATTAGGAGCGCCGCAGAAATGCCGAAAGCCATTTCGTACGCAAAAAAGCGCCGGCCGCGCAGAACGCGAGACGGCGCTTTTCGAAAAGTTCGGTGAGGAAGAACGAAAGCCTTAGCAGACGCGAGCGCGCGTGAACCGGCCGTTGTTCTCGACGCGGACGCGACCGCTGCCGAGCAAGTCAGCCACGGCGGCGACGGTTTCCTTCGTGTTTTTCGTGCACGAGCTGACGGCGAGGATGAGGTCGCCGAGCGAAAGTTTCTTCGGCGTGAGGATCTGAGTGTTCTTGTTCATAGAGGTTGTGCCTCTTTGTCTAGCATTTGCGGTGCCAAAAGCTGCCGTCCGGACGGAACGAGGCATGCAATGGGATCGCCGTCGCGCGGCGTGCTGCGCGCAACTAAATCGCTGACATTCGTGTCAGGCGATCAGACACGGAGCGTCACGCGTCGCGCCGCGCACTAAGGCGCATCATCACAACGTAAAGCACGGCAAAAATGGCAACGATCACGACGATCCAAAGCGACTGCGATTTGATCAAATGGATCATCGCGTCAGGATTGTTGATCAAGTCCGGCTGCGCTTTGTAAGCGCGGGCGCCGAGAAACGCCAGGACCGAGCACCAAATGGCTGATCCCACGATCGTGACGATGCTAAACAGCCCGAAGTTCATCCGCACAATGCCCGCTGGGATCGAAATCAGATGGCGAATCACAGGCAGCAACCGGGCAAAGAAAATCCCGCCCGCCTCGTAGCGCGCAAGCCACACTTCGGCGCGGCTGATTTTATCGGGGCTGAGCAGGAAATATTTCCCGTAACGCATAATCAACGGCCGCCCGAGCGCACGCGACACCCAGTATGTAATTGCGGATCCAAGGTAGGAACCCACCGTGCCAGCGATGACGACACCAATTAAGCTCAGATGACCTTGTGCTGCCAGGAACGCGGCAGGCGGAATCACCACCTCGCTCGGCACTGGAAAAATCGAACTTTCCATCGCCATCAACAGGATAATCCCGAGATAGCCCCAGTGGAGAACCCAGCCGAACCAGATTTCAATAAAGTGATGCATAATGCTATTTCGGATTTCGGACGGCGGATTTCGGAATTAGCCTCGAACGCCGCGACAGCCGCGGCTTAGTTCATTCCGAAATTCGCACTCCGCAATCCGAAATTCTCGATGCCCATTTACCGCCGAGTGCTGCGTTACTACCGACCTTTCGTCGGGCAGACCGCGTTCGGCCTCGTTCTGTCCCTTTGCGGTATTGCGCTCAATCTCCTGAAGCCCTGGCCCTTCAAAATCATCGTCGATGACCTGATTCCGCATGGCCGATTGACGGGACAATGGTCGGGAATTTTCCCTACCGATCGCCACGCTGCGTTACTCGCCCTCTGCGGGACGCTGGTGGTGATCCAACTGCTGTGGGGCGTGGTCAATTGGCTCACCAACTATCTCTTCGTCGGCATCGGATTGCAGGCGCTGCTGAAGCTGCGGACGGAGCTTTACGCTTATCTCCAGTCGCTGTCGCTCAAGTACCACGACGCGCAGCGCTCGAGCGATTCCAGCTTTCGGGTGGCGTACGATTCGCAGGCGATCCAGACGATGTACAATCAAGGGTTCACGAACATATTTGGTTCGTTCCTCACGCTGATTGGAACGTTCCTCGTCATGATCGGGATCAACTGGCAGCTAACCTTGCTCTCGCTCGGTGTCGTGCCGCTCATTGTCGCGGCGATCTACTTCTTCGCAGAGCGAATCCGGACGCAATCGACCACCATTCACGAACAGGAAAGCGCCGTGCTTGCGCAAGCGCAGGAAGGCCTCAGCTCGGTGCGGATGGTGCACGCGTTCGGGCGCGAAGAATGGGAAGTGCGGCAGTTCCAGAATCAGGCGCGCCAGAGCCTCCGCGCGAACCTTCAGCTCACGCTCACGAACGTGAACAGCGCCCTCGTCATCAGCACTCTGATGGTCGCCGGCACGGCCGCGATGTACTACGTCGGCACCCTGCACGTCCTTGCCGGCACCTTGAGCCTGGGTTCGCTGCTCGTCTTCAGTGCTTACCTGTTGATGCTCTACCAACCGCTCGAGTCGCTCACCTATACCGCGTGGGCGATGGAAGGCGCCGCGGCCGGTGCACAACGTTGCTTCGAGGTTCTCGACCGTGCGGACGACGTCGTCGATGCGCCGAATGCAGAAGTCGTTGTCGAGACCGCTGGCGCTCTGCGTTTCGAAGATGTGGACTTCGGGTACGCAGCCGAACACCAAATCCTGCACGGCATCAACCTCGAGATCGCGCCGAACCAGATCGTGGGCATCGTGGGCGGCACCGGCGCCGGGAAGAGCACATTGCTTTCTCTCGTCCCGCGGTTCTACGATCCCGCGCGTGGCAGTGTGCAACTTGACGGTCGCGATCTTCGGGCCGTCACGAAGAAGTCGCTCCGTTCACACATCGCGATCGTGTTGCAGGATACGCTTCTCTTCTCCACGACCGTACGCGAAAACATCGCTTACGGCCGCCCCGATGCGACAGAGGAAGAAATTCGCGAGGCCGCGCGACGCGCGGAAGCAGATGAATTCATCTGCGGCCTTCCACAGGGCTACGACAGCGCCGTCGGCGAGCGCGGCGGACATCTCAGCGTCGGCCAACGCCAACGCATCGGGATCGCGAGGGCTTTTCTGAAAGACGCTCCCGTCCTGCTGCTGGATGAGCCTACTTCCGCGCTCGATCCCACCACCGAGGCGGCCATCATGAGCACGATCAAAGAGCTTATGCGCGGCCGAACAACGCTTATCGTGACTCATCGACTCGCCACGATCCACGGCGTCGATCGCATCGTCGTGCTCGAACGCGGCCGCGTCGTAGAACAAGGAACCGGTGCCGAATTGCTCAGCTCACACGGCCAATACGCGATGCTTTACGCCGCGGGCAACTATCCACGATAACAGCGTCCCACATGACCAACGTTGCCAGCGATCGACGAGTGGAAGGTGATTGGTGGGCGAATCCGATTCCTCCGAATGTCCAGTTCGGCGACGGATTTTATTGTGAAAGCGCGCAGATCTTCCGGCAGTTTCGAAGCACGCGTCCTGATGCGCTTGTCATCGGCGATCATGTCTCGTGTTACGCAGGCTGCTCCTTCGCAGTCGGTGAACATGGCACCTGCTCGATCGGCGACTTTACGCTGCTGAACGGCGCGTTGATCATGGCGCAGGCGCACGTCGAGATCGGTTCGCATTGCCTCATTTCCTGGCAGGTCGGGATCGCAGACTCCGACTTCCACCCGCTCGATCCGAAGCAACGGTGGGCCGATGCGGAAGCGCTCGCGCCGTATTTCAAGTCCAGTTCCCCTCGCCCGCCTATCGCAACGGCGCCCGTTAAAATCTGTGACAACGTCTGGATTGGCATGAACGCAACGATCCTGAAGGGCGTCACGATTGGCGAAAACTCCGTCGTCGCGGCGGGCGCGCTTGTAACGAAAAGCGTCCCGCCAAACACCGTCGTTGCCGGCAATCCGGCGGTCGCGATCCGGAAACTCAGCCCCGAAGCTTGAGCCAAGTCTTTCCGCTGCCATGACCCGCAAGCGAATCATCGTGATGGGCTTCATGGCCTCCTGCCCAGTCGCCGGCGTGGTCTGGCAGCACATTCATTACATCGTCGGTCTTCAGCGACTCGGTCACGACGTTTACTACATCGAAGACTCCTCGCGTCTGGCATACAATCCGAACACACGCGAATGGAACGTCGACTTCGCTTATGCGGCACGGCTGCTCCAGCGGCTCGCTTCAGAATTCGGTTTCGAAGAGCGATGGGGTTATTGCGCGCGCTTTGTTGCCGGAGACCCGACTGCAGGTCTGCCGCTAGCTCGAATTCGCGAACTCTATCGTGAAGCGGACGCGATCCTAAACGTCTGTGGAGCACAGGAGTTCAATGATGATCTCCTGGTGAGCGATCGCTTGATCTACATCGACAGCGACCCAGGACTGGAGCAGATCATGGTTGATCTTCAGCACCCCGGCGCACGTGCGATGTTGCAGCGACACCACGCGCTATTCTCCTTCGGCGAAAACGTCGGGACAGCCGACTTCCCGGTGCCCACTCACGGCTTACGATGGCTGCCGACACGCCAGCCGGTCGTCACAGACTTCTGGCAAACGAAGGCCGCGCCACCAGCTGCGGCGATGTTCACGACTGTCGCTAACCTCAGTACGAGCGGCAAAGACATAGAATGGCGCGGCGAGAATTATCTCTGGAGCAAAGCGCCGGAATTTCGCCGCTTCGTCACCGCACCGACAACCGCCGACGAAGTGTTTGAAATTGCCGTGAACCTCGATGACGACCCGTTACGCGCTGAATTCCAGCGGAATAGTTGGCGCCTCCGGCCAGCGGAAAGTATCAGCGTCGATCATCACATTTACTGCGATTACATCGCAAATTCGAAAGGCGAGTTTACGGTCGCAAAAGACCAGTACGTGCGGCTGCACAGCGGCTGGTTCAGCGATCGCAGCGCGTGCTATCTCGCTGCAGGTCGGCCTGTGATCACACAGGAGACGGGGTTCACGCAGCACTACGGCGACAACGGCGGTCTTTTTGCGTTCAGCTCGTTAGGCGAGATCGCTGAAGCCGTGAAGATGATCAATGCTGACTACGCCCGACATTCCCGCGCGGCGCGGGAGCTCGCGCTGGAATTCTTTGAAGCCGAGAAGGTCCTGCGAAGTCTGCTGGAGCGGGCGGGAGTTTGATTTCCCACTTAACTGTTTCATCTTCACGGACTCTTCCGCATGCACTGCTGCCGTTTCCTGATTTGCCTTACCTTTTTCGTCGCCACCAGTCTCTTCGCGCAGCCAAACGGCAACATTAAGAAGAGCCTCGTCCGCATCTCGGTGACGGAGTTGGAGCCCGACTACAAGGCGCCTTGGAATTCCGGCGGTATTCAGCGCGGCGTCGGCGCGGGGTTCATCATCGATGGGAACCGCATCATGACGAACGCCCACGTCGTCAGCAACAATCGCTACATCACCGTCGAGCGTGAAGGCGATCCGAATAAGTATCCTGCAACGGTGTTGTTCGTCGCGCACGATTGCGATCTCGCGATCGTGCAGGTATCAGCGCCGGAGTTCGCGAAAGGCATGGCGCCGCTGACATTCGGGGGGATTCCGGAGCTCGAATCCACCGTCTCTGCTTACGGCTACCCGATCGGCGGTCAGCGCATGTCTGTGACCACCGGCATCGTCTCGCGCGTTGATTTTCAGCTCTACACGCACTCATCGATCGACTCGCACCTCGCGATCCAGATCAGCGCGCAAATCAATCCAGGAAATAGCGGCGGCCCCGTCATGCAGAGCGGCAAAGTCGTTGGCGTCGCCTTTCAGGGATACAGCGGCGATGTCGCGCAAGGCGTTGCATATATGATTCCAACGCCGGTGATTACCCGCTTCCTGAAGGATGTCTCGGACGGTCATTACGATCGCTACGTCGATCTCGGCGTCACCTACGCGAAGCTGCAAAATCCGGCGCAGCGCCGCTATCTTGGCCTCGCTGATGACGACCGCGGCGTCATCGTGAGCAACGTCCTCGCGGCAGGTGGCTCCGCGAAAGAGATCAAGCAGGGCGACGTTCTCCTCAGCATCGACGATCACCCGATCGCGAGTGATTCATTTGTCGAGCTGGAAGGCGAACGCCTCGCCATGGAAGAAGTGGTCGAGCGCAAGTTTAAGGGCGACACGGTCAAGATCGACCTGGTGCGCGACCATCAGCCGATGACAGTAAACGTCGAGCTGCAACCGCTCTGGCCATACCTTTTCCAAGGTCACCAATACGACATCCAGCCGCGCTACGTCGTCTATGGCGGCCTTCTTTTCCAGCCGCTCACGCTCGACATGATGCAGGCCTATCAGCCGCAGGACTTACGGCTTCGGCATTATTTTGATTTCTTCCTGACGGAACAAATCTACCTCGAGCATCCCGAAGTCATCGTGCTCACAAACATCCTGCCGGATCCGATCAACACCTATCTGTCGCCTTACCGCGGCAGCATTGTTGACTCGATCAACGACCAGAAAATGCGCACGCTCGATGATGTCGCGAAAGTGTTCGCCGCGCCGGCAGATCGGTTCGTGGTGCGGATGATCGGCGACGGCCCACCGCTGGTGCTCGATCCGAAGGAAGTGGACGCCGCGCGCGAGCGAATCAAGAAGCGCTACAATGTCGTAAAGGAACAAAACCTCGACGAGCAACCGCCGCCGAAGCTGCAGGCACCGGAGGATCAGCCGTGAGGCGTTTCGCACTGCTGCGGTTCGCCGGTGTGGCCGCGTTGATGACGTTGTGCGCTGCGCACTTGAATGCGCAGAAGAAGCCCGCGCCGTCGCCTTCTGCGACCGTTGAACCACGCGTCGTTCTCCCTGCTCCCGTCCCGGCGGTGAAACCGAAGGAAGTGTCGCTCGTCCGCGTGAACGTCACCGGCCAGCCGTACGATTACACGCGGCCGTGGCAGAAGAAGGCGCCGTTCTCGAAACGCGCGCTGGGCGCCGTGTTGCCAAAGAACCGCGTCCTCGTCACGGCGGATCTGATTGCCAATCAGAACTACGTTGAACTCGAACGCGCCGAGTCGGGCGAGAAATCAGGCGCCGAAGTCATCGTCGTCGATTACGAAGCGAACCTCGCGCTCGTCGAACCGACCGATAAGAAGTTCCTCGATGGGTTGACGCCACTGCAGCTGGCGCTTGACACCGTTGTTGGCGATCGACT
This sequence comes from Chthoniobacterales bacterium, assembly GCA_046262215.1. Classification (GTDB taxonomy): domain Bacteria; phylum Verrucomicrobiota; class Verrucomicrobiia; order Chthoniobacterales; family UBA10450; genus JACCTI01. Next base: position 18,423 of record JBHENE010000048.1, read on the forward strand.
TGCCGCGCTGCAGCTCGAACAGACCGGCGCGTTGGTCGTGACGGAAGGATTGGTGACGACAGTGCAGATGACGCGTTATCCGGCGGATGTCGGGCAATTCCTCACCTACCGCATCAGCATGGCGATGCAGTATCGCGACAACAGCTACACGATCCCGCTGGTCAAAAACAACAAGCTCGCCGGTTTGCTGCTGCGCTACGATCCCCGCACCCAAGTGCTCGATGCGATCCCCGCGCCGATCATCGCGCATTTCCTGAAGGAGGCTGACGGCGAAAATTATCGTGGGTTCCCGAGCGCAGGCTTCGGCTTTTTCCCGACACGCGACCCGCAGCTCCGTAAGCTCGCCGGCCAGACAGGTAAACCTGCCGGCGTTTACGTGACCAGCATCGAGCCGAATAGCGCTGCTTCGAAAGCCGGCTTGCAGCCGGGCGACATCGTCACATCGGTTGGGAATAACGAGATCGATCAGAACGGCAACTACGTGGACCAGCTTTACGGCAAGATCGAATTTACGAACCTCATTTCCGCGCGTGCGTTCGCGGGCGACATCGTTCCGATCCACGTGCAACGCGCTGGAAAACGGATGCAGCTCGGCCTCGTCCTCGAGCATCGCGCGGCGAAGGAGTATGTCGTCCCGCCATACAATGGCGATCAACCACCAGCGTACTACGTGCTCGGCGGTCTCGTCTTCCAGGAGCTCTCGCGCGCCTATCTGCGCGAGTGGGGCGCGAACTGGCAGAAGGAGGCGCCGCAGCGTTTTGTTTATCTCGACCGGTTCCAGTCTGAACTTTTCCCGGAGGGTAATCGCCGCGTCGTCGTCCTCACGCAGGTGCTCCCGGCAAACAGCACAATCGGCTACGACGATTTTGGATCGCTGACGGTGCGGAAAGTGAACGGCAAAGAAGTGAAGTCGTTGCGGGACCTTGCCGACGCTGTGAAGCAGCCACTCGCAGGCGGCTTCATCAAAATCGAGACCGACGAGGATCCGAAACAGCTCGAACTCGATGCCGCTGAAGTTTCGCGCGAAGCGCCGGCGGTGCAGCAAAACTACGGGCTGCCCGCGCTTGAGCGGTTGGAATAGCTAGTCTCGGCTGACTAACCTCGCTCTGTTTCCGGCGCGAGCGCGCGTGACTGGACGCGGGCGAGGAAGTCGTCCACTTCCGTTTCGTACGTGTCGAACGGGTCGCCCATGATGATGAAGTCGCGGCTCTCGGTGGCGATCGAATCCCAATTGATGACGTACTGATGCCGGCCGTTTCGCAGCCGGTCGACAGCGCGGGCGCGACCTGCCGCACGGGTGTTTGCCGGCGGCGTTCGCATTGCGTCCGGCTGCCGCACACTGTTGTTCCACTCGCCGATTCGCTTCGCGCCTTCCACGCCGAAGAAGAGCCCTCTGGCGGGATCGATGTTGTGATATTCGAGGTCGAGACTCTGCAGCCACGGGTCATCCCAGCCGACGCTTTCAGCGCTCATGAACGTCTCGAGCAACCAACGCTTCGTTATCCAATCGACGCCGCCGATGAGCGTCTCCCGCTTCCCGCCGAGAGCTTCAAGCGTGAAGCGCCAGCTTTCGAGCAGCCAATCAGTTTCCTCATCGCGGCCGCCCAAATTCTTTCGCGCCGCTTCGAGGAAGAGCCACTGCACGTCGAGACTGCCGATCGTTTTCCCGTTCTCCAAAAGCACCAACCACGTGTGCGTCTGGTCACGCGAGACATCCCGAGTACTTTGCACCGCGTCGAGCAAACTGAGACCGCTCGGCAGTCCTCCATTCTCGAGCAGCGACAAGACGCACGCGGTCGTTCCGATTTTCAGAGCGGTTGCGAACGGGCTCATGTTGGAGTCGCCGATCAGCAGATGCAGCCGCCGGTACTTACGATAGTCCGCCAGTGGCTCGTCTCGGGCGTTGATGATCGCGCGGTTGAACTGCACCCATTGGTAGATGTCGTTGACGATGTGATCAGCGCGTTGGCTTAACTGAAAATCGACCGGGGCATCGGTCTGCGCGACCTCGAAGTCGAAACCGAGTGCGTTTGATTGACCGACGCGTCCGGCACCGGTGAAAATTTGTCGCGTCGCGAGAAATGCCAGCAAGGTCCCGAGCACCGGCGGCGTAAACTGCGCCTCGCGCCGCATCAGGTAATTCTCGTGGCAACCAAACGTCGCGCCGGTGTGATGATCGATGTTGTTCTTGATGAACGACACGCGGTCGGTCACGCCAAGCCCGTCGAGAGCCGACTGGAGCAACTCGTCGCCGGCAAGATCGTACGCGACGGCGTCGCGCAAGCTCAGGCACTCTGGCGATGCGTATTCGATGTGACCCATGTCGAGGTAAACGCGACCGCCATTGAGCAGAAAACCACCGTTGCCGGGTGGCTCCTCGTAGTCCCGATAGTGGAGGTCAATCGCGCCGGCTTTCGCTTTACGGAAGAGGAAATTCTTCGCCCGCGCCGGCCACGTCGCCCCGCCGACTGCGCCATCTTCCGCGCTGACCAGGCAACCATATTCCGTCTCGATGCCGACGATCCGATCCATCCGGCGTGACAATCGATCGGCACCCCGCAGGTGCCAAGCCCCAGATCATCCGACGCTTGAAAAAGCGCGGTAAAATCGTCAACGTGCGCGTAGTGAGCGACTTCCCTGCGCGCAGCCCGGCCGCGAAAGTGGGTGGGATCGTCTTCTTCGGACGGATGCTAGATAAGATTCGCGCTCACGCGCGCGGTGAACTTACGGCTGATCACCAGGCGAATCTCGGCCGTGGTTTCGACGAAAGCTGCTGCGCGTTCTTGCATGTGGATTACCCCGCCGTCGTCGAGCTCGCGAAGCAAGGCGCGACCGACGAAGAAATTCTCGCCTGGTGTTTCAAAAATGGGCGCCGGCCTTCCGACGACGACATCCACATCTGGAATACGTTCATGCGAAAGCGTGGTTGGAACGACGAGATCAGCGAAACACTCACTCGCCGAAAGAAGGAGTCCGCCATGGCTGGGCGATCTGAAATTCGAACGATGTTCGAGTATATCGATGCGGACGAAGGACGACCGCTGCCGGACAGTCGCAACCTGTAAGGAGCAGCGCGTTTTACTGCCGGTCTGAACAACTTACGGCGCGCTGCTAGCCGAAGCAGGTGGCGGCGGCGGTTGCATGCGGTAGTCGATCACCTTCCACACTGTGGCAACGACCAGAATCACGACGATCGTCGCAACAATCTTCGCAGTCAGACCAGGCGCTGACTCGTCGCGCTCCGGCGTCACTGCCGTTACTCCGAAAGCGTGTCGATCCGCTCAGCGAGACTGAAGTCGAGATCCGTTATCCCGCCCTTGCTGTGCGTCGACAGAATCAGCCGCACCTTATTGTAGCGAATATCAATGTCGGGATGATGTTCCTCATCTTCCGAAACTTCGGCGACGGCGTTCACAAAATCGATCGACTCGGTGAAGTCATCGAACTCAAATGTGCGTTCGATATGCTTCTTCTCGAGCTCCCACTCCGGAATCTTCTTCAGCCGGTTCTTGAGCTCGTCCGCTTTGATCAGGTCAGCCATAACGGGGACACGAGTAACATCCCGAAACGCAATTGCAACGGCGATCGCGTAGGTTTTTCCAGCATATCTTGGGGTGTAAATTCCGTGCGTTTTTCGCATCCAAAGTCGCTTTGATCGCCGCCCTCGAGAGCGATTTGACGCCTGTTGGTTCCTCCGCTAATAAGCAACTCCTCCAAGCACCCGTAGCTCAACTGGATAGAGCATCTGACTACGGATCAGAAGGTTTGAGGTTCGAATCCTCACGGGTGCGCTCTTGATTCTGAGCAACTTACGACAGGCTGCCGATAATTAACGCGAGACTCGTTGCCTTAATGTTGCCGTTTAAAAACTTCACCCGTAAGCAGTGGATTGCCAGCACTGCCGCGACTCTGGTGGTCGGCGCGTTGGGCAGCGGGCTATGGAGCGTTGTGTTTGAACCCGTCGGATCGCTGATCCTGCGTAACGCCTTGTCCGTCGCGACTCTTGGAATTTCTGCGGCGCGAGACGACACGTATCAACGAGCGGCGGCAGGCTTCACCGATCGATCCAGCCATGCACTCCTAAGCTTCTTGGCCGCGTTCGTGATGGTTCTGCCTTTCATTTTGCTGGCACTGAAGTCTCTGGTGATTAAGGCGGTGGAACGGCGGCAAAATCTGAGCGCTGTCGACGCTGAGGCTCGCGAACAGAGACGCGCGAACAGTTGGCGAACAGTAAACCTCCTAATCGCTGCTGAATCGCTCATCGTCGGGTTCGCCGTTATCCAGATATTTCTGACGCTCTATAGCGACGACGTTGTGAGCGCATTCCGTCAGGAGCTTGCTGTAATAGCGCCCTACATCACGCCCGACGAACGCGTAATGTATGAGGCGCGGTTTGCGAGTGTTGAGCGCAGGGAGCAATTCGTAACTCTGTTGGACGAACTGAATGGCGTTGCAGAGCGACACGGCGCGAAGCGAAGCAAGTTCGCGCCGTGGTAGGCTCGACTAATTGCTCGGAATCTGGAATCCCGGCGGCAATGTCGAGCAGACACTAACTTTCGAGCGCGCGAATGGCTCTGGGGCTTAGTTCGCGCGATGTTGAGCGCAGGTCTAGGAACGCGGTGACACCCGTCTGAACAAACGATGTAACGCAACCCGTCGCCGCGGTGTGCGCCCACGGTCCACCACGTTCGCCCTGCTGATCAATCAGCGAGCAATATCCCCACGACCATCCGTCGTCGGACAGTTGCTGCGCGATTGTCTCCCAAAGTGTTTCATTGGCCACGGTTCTCCTGCACCTCGTAAAACCCATGGCTCCAGCCATCGAAAAAGGCATTACGCGCTTCGACCGGAATCCCCGCTTTAGCTGCTTCTTCCGCGATCTTCGCTCGATCTGCGGGCACCAACTGCGCAGCCCAGTTTGTCTGTTCGATGTCGGCGCGAGTCAACTCGCGATCTCCCTTCGATCGCTTCATTGCGTTCAGTGATTCAAGCCCGCTTAGGGCGTTCTGACGCATCAATTTCGCGAAAGCATGAGCCGACAGGCGACCATATTCCTCCGCATTCTCCACGGATAGTCCCTTCAATCGCTTCGAGTAATTGTCAGACGCGTCTGCTGTGATTCCGGTCGGCCCTGTAACCGACGTTGCGGACGGGGTTGCGCTGGCCTGTAACTTGGGCGCCCGTGCCTTCGAAGAACCGGACACGGTCGCTTCCGAAGGAGATGCGACGAAAGCGATGAGTGCGACCCCATAAACTATAATAATAAGCGCTCCTACTACAGCGATCGTTATCAATAATGCGGTGAGGCAACCCTTATTTTTTCGTCCCGGCGAGCTTCCTGCAGCCGGCAGTGACGGAGCGTTCATCGGAATTATCGGAACAGGCGCATCATCGGCGTCCTGTCCCAGGTTGTCGTCCATAGCGTCAAACTTCTGACCCGGATGATCGACTAGCGAGTAATAAACGCCAATTGAGGCAACTTTTTTCAGTGAGACGTAGGGACGAATCCAACGCGGAAATGTGCTGAATTTTCATTCGTAGAGACCTGGTGAAGCGCGTTTTTGAGGAACACCAAGTAACAAGAAAGTAACGGCAGTTTTCTCTTGTCTGGTCGTCGCGATCGGGCGCAACACAGTCAGTCATGGCTAAACTACCCAACCACAAAACCACAATCGAAGTCCGGCGATATCGCGTTTCGGATGCTCGAGCTCATGCAACGTCACGATAAACGCGAAACCATCGAAGATTGCGTCTGCAATAGTGTCCATCGCGATCTCGCTGCGTTCCTGGAAAGCTTCGGCGACGACGACGCGCTCGCGTTCGTGAAGGCATAATGAAGACACAAAAGGCAATCTGCAGTCGGTGCCGGCGTGCCGATAAAATTCAATACATTGAGGACGCGCGGCCAACACCTCGCCGAGGCTGGCGCTGAATTAGATCGCGCCGCTAAGGCCGACGTCTTCGTAAGCGCAGCTTTTACCGTCGTGACCGCGTGGCTTGCAGAACAGGCGAACCGACTTCGCGAGGAACAATCAGCGGACGACGTTGCGCACTCTCCTTTTCGCGTTGTTTGAAGACGTAGCACGCAGAGACCGGCCCTTGTCGAAATTCGTTCGGCCCTACCTAGAAGTCTGTGTAATACGTCTCCAGGCGCTTACCATCTGCTGTGTAGCTACACTCCGCTTCCTTCCTGCGAATCGCTACTCGCGCTGCCTTTAGTGTGAGAGCTGGCAATGCAAAAACTCCCGCGAAGACCGCATACTCGAAAAGGGTTACCAAGCGCCGACCCGTTGCGGTCGCAGCGGTCCACTCATCTCCGGCGTAATAGGGTCTTCCGTAATCGTCGCTATCGGTCTCACCGCGCCAGTTGCGATAGCCTTGCGCATAGTATCGTCCGAACTTGTTTCGAACATCATCGTGGCAGGCGAACATCGCGAAGGAGATTGTCACGACACCAACCATCATGCCTGTTCGCACGCGACGCAGCCCTAAGAGAGTAAACGAGGCGCGGATATTCTGCCGGCGAAGAAAGAAAGCGGAGATAGGAATAACTATCCAAACGAAACCGAAAGGAATTGTGTAAGCTCGGAAGGCGTCACCGAACGTTATCAAGCCCCATAGCAATCCTATGGCTCCTAGGGCTCCGAACACCCACTGCCTAATCGATTTGATTTAAAAACCTCCGCGCAGAGACGACCTTCGTTGAGACAGGCTAATTACCGCCGTAACGATATGCGAGGTAGAGATTGCCACCAGCCACGGGTGCAACGCTGATCTTCGCCGGCCCAGCCAGCAGCAGGTCTTTCTGCGTTTCAACCTCCGATCCGACGAAGCTGGCCGCTAGCACGTTCGCAGCCGCTCCAGTTGCTTTTGCCACCGACACGGATCCGCGCGCGTCGATCGTTCCACCTTCTTGTGTGAAATTTAGGATGCGGACGTAACGATCTTTCTTCACCTCAATCACTAGCGGTTGATCGCTCGGCCGCACGATCTCGCTGACGAAACGGCCCCCTTCGTCCGCACGCGACGCGTGGACGTGAATGAATAGAAACAGTATGAGAC
>JBHENE010000049.1:0-10647 GCA_046262215.1 Chthoniobacterales bacterium
GTCGTAAGACGAGCGGCGATGGATTGGAACGCCGGCCTCACAGTTCTCGAAGCGCTGGATCAAGTGGAGAACACGACGGAGCTGGCGAGCCAGCCGCTACGCTTTTGTGTGCAGGATGTTTACCGCTTCGACGACCGCCGCATCATCGCGGGTCGAGTCGAGAGCGGCACGCTCAAGCCTGGCGACGAGCTCGTTTTTTCGCCGGCGAATATGAGTTCGACCGTGGCGAGTATCGAGTCATGGAATGCGGGCGCGCGCACCGAAGCGGTTGCTGGAGACGCGATCGGTATCACCCTGCGCGATCAACTATTCGTTGAGCGCGGCTATGTCGCGTCGCATGCCGACGAACGGCCGATCGAAACAAATCGGCTGCGCGCAGACATCTTCTGGTTGGCCGAAGAGCCGCTCCGGACAACTGCGCCATACGAGCTGCGTCTCGCAACACAGCAGGTGAAATGTCACGTCACTGCGATCGAGCAGGTGATGGACTCTGCGACGTTAAACGTGCGCACCGGCAGCCTGGACGAAGTCGCGCGAAATGAAGTCGGCAGGGTGGTAGTGCAAACGCGGGCGCCGCTGCTTGTGGATAACGACGATCGAGTTCCGCAGCTCGGGCGTTTTGTGCTGCTGACCGACGGCCGAATCTGCGGCGGCGGCATCGTTCACGGCGGCGTCTACACGCGTCGAACCGAAGTAAAGAGTAAGAACATCTTCTGGACCGACGCAAAGGTGACTGCAGACCGACGCGCGGTTCAGAACGGCCACCGCGGCGCGGTCGTGTGGCTGACGGGTTTATCCGGCGCCGGCAAGTCGACGATCGCGCAAGCTTTGGAGGGGGAGCTGTTCACGCGCGGCATGCACACGTACGTGCTCGACGGCGATAACATCCGGCACGGACTTAACTCGAATCTCGGCTTTTCACCGGAAGATCGCGTCGAAAACATCCGTCGCGTTGGCGAAGTCGCGAAGCTGATGGCTGACGCGGGCGCGGTTGCGATCACCGCATTTATCTCGCCGTATCGGGCCGATCGACGACGCGCGCGGGAGATCGCGCTGGAGGCGAAGACCGAGTTCGTCGAAGTGTTCGTGGATGCGCCGCTGCGCGTGTGCGAAGAGCGGGATCCGAAGCAGCTTTACAAGAAAGCGCGGGCAGGGGAGATCCGTGAGTTTACCGGCATCGATGCGCCCTACGAAGCGCCGAAAGATGCGGAAATCGTCGTCCGAACGGCAGAGCAGAGCGTAGAGGAATCAGTCACTGCGATCCTAGAACAGTTGCTGCCGCGACTGCGGACGGAGCGGTAGTCGCGCTACGCGACGCGGGCAGCAAGCCGACCACCGTCGAAATCTTCGCTGATGTTCACGTGGCTCGATTCGATGACCTCGTGCACGATCTTGCCGAGCTCCGAAGCTTCATACGGTTTCGCGATCACGCCGCGGAAACCAAAGTCCTGGTAGCGGCTCATCGTTGCATCCATTGCGTAGCCGCTGGAGACGATCGCGTTCACCGTCGGATCAATCTCAATAAGATGTTTGAGGGCTTCTTTTCCGCCCATCCCGCCAGGCAAAGTGAGGTCCAGGATGACGGCGTCAAAACGTTCGCCCGCTTCGAATTTCTCGCGATAAATATTCACACCGTCGAGCGCCGTCTCAGCTTCCGTCACTTCGTAGCCGAGGCGGCTAAGTGTGAACTCAACTAGCGCGCGGATCGCTTCCTCATCGTCGACGACCAAGACGCGACCCGTTCCGGTGATGGCGGGGCTGACGGTGCGCGGTGGCTCAGCGGGCATCGTCTGGTTGCGCAGCGCCGGCAGATACAACGTGAAGGTGGATCCGAAGTGCACCTCAGACTCGACCGTGATCAAGCCGTTGTGGTTCTTCATGATCGAATACGTCGTCGCGAGTCCGAGGCCGGTGCCCTTCGGCTTCGTCGTGAAGTACGGGTCGAAGATGCGCTTCAGATACGTGTCAGGGATGCCAACGCCTTCGTCCCGAATCAAAACGCGGATGTAATCGCCTGGCATCAAATCAGCGATCGCTGGAGTGGTGTTCGAATCGTAGACGAAGTTGTCGCACGTCACGCGCAACGTGCCGCCGTTCGGCATCGCCTGGTCGGCGTTAACCACGAGATTCGCGACGACCTGGCTGATCTGTCCGGGATCAATCTCAGCGGGCCAGAGATTCGCGCCGAAGGTGAATTCGCTGCGGCTGTGCGTTCCGCGTAATGAGAAGCTGACCGTGTCCTGGATTAGTTTCCCGATCGACGCTGTCTTTTTAATTGGCGCACCGCCCCGAGCAAAAGTGAGGAGTTGCTGAGCGAGATCGCGCGCCCGCATCGAGGCGTTCTTGGCATCGTTCAAACGCGTTGCCATCTCGTCGTTCGGCGGGAGGAGGAGGGAGGCGAGGGAAATATTTCCAATGATCGCGGTGAGCAGATTATTGAAATCGTGTGCAATACCGCCGGCCAGCAATCCGAGCTGCTCCAGCGTCTCGGCCTTGCGGCGCTCCGCCTCGTTTCTCTGACGCTCGGTGATGTCGCGGAACACGAGCACGACGCCGGCGACTTCGTTTTTATCGTCGCGGATAGGCGAGGCTACCTGCTCGATGACGTGTTCGCCGCCTTCTTTGCAGATCAACGTGGCGTTTTCCGGCAGGCTGAGGAGGATTGATTGCGCTTCGTTCCGATACCCGCTGCGTTGCGAACGTGCCTGGGCCGCCAGATCGATTGCGACGTTGAACACGGTCTTGAGAGGCTGGCCGAGCGCGTCCTTGGCCGCCCACCCGGTAAGGGTTTCGGCAGCGTTGTTGATCATGATGATCTTACCCTGCACGTCGGTAGTGATCACGCCGTCGCCGATCGAGCGCAGCGTCACGGCGAGGCTTTCTTTCTCGGCGGCGATCTCTCTTTCGAAGCGCTTCCGCTCCGTCACGTCGCGGATCATGGCGACATACAGGATCCGGGAATCAACGATCATCTCGCTCAGCGAAATTTCGATCGGGAAAGTCGCGTGGCGACGCGTCCGGCCAACTGCGAGCGTGCTACCGCCAGTGCGGCGAGCGAGATCATCCCAGGCACACGGAGTCGGCTCGGCATCGTGATCGGCATCGTACGCTTTCGGCACGAGCTTCGTGAACGAATGCCCAACCATCTCGTTGTTGATGCAGCCGAACATCTTCTCGGCGGCGGGATTCATCGAGCAGATCATGCCTTGCTCGTCCACCGAGATCATCCCGTCGAGGATGTTCTGCATGATCGAATTGATGCGCATTTCGACGCCCGCCAGCTTCGCAAGCTGCCGCCGAACGAGCACGCAGCTGTAGCTGTTTGAAACGATCAGAAGAGCGACCGCAAAGAGGCAAAGCACCGCGAGCGCGGAAGTCTTGATGACGCGAAGCCGGCCGGCCGCTGCAGCGCGTGCTTGGTAGACGGCGAGCGCGTTTTTCTCGAACTGCTCCATCCTGGCGCGCACCTCAGCCATTACGGGCCCGGCGGTGTGTGTCGTGGCGGAAGCAATGTCGTCTCGGCCTGTGCGTTTCGCTTCGATGCCGGGGACGGCGGAGGTGTTAATCCACGAATCAACTTGCGCGCGGATGTCGCCCAACAAGGCGCTCTGCTCCGGGTTGTTCGCGACGAGGATCGAGAGGTAACCGTGGTAACTCGTGAAGCCTGCGCTCGCGCGCTTATATGCTTCGACGAAGGTGTTGTCACCGGTCAGGAGGTAGCCGCGTTTCTCTTTCTCCATCTCGACGACGGAGCGCTGAAGTTTTGGCAACAGGTCGAGGATCTGAGTTGACTGCGCTGCCCACTCCTGGTCGCGCATCCGTGCGTTCAGGACGATCTGCTCCTCGTTTTGGAGCAAACGAAGAATCTCCCGCGCCTGGTCGAGTACTGGAATCCCGAGGGTGCCGCTTTCCGCTGGAACAGGAGTCTGCGCGAGGACAGCTGCCGCGGAGGGCTTCGTCTGACGCGCGGTCATTTCCGGCAGAGCGACTGTGCGGAGCCAGTTCTGGACGAGCTCCTGCACCTTCATCACGCGCTTGCGCTGCGCGGACGTTTCGAGGATCAGGGCGGTCAAATCTTCGACGCGCTCTTTGATTGCCTGGCGGCGCTGCTCAAAGCCCTCGACGAAAGTGCTGTCGCCGGTGAGCAGGTAACCGCGGTGGTTCGTTTCGAGTGCAGCGAGGTCGTTCTCGATCACGCTGCTGAGGCGCATGACCTCGACCGTGTGGGTGCGGAGGACTTCCTGCCGGTGATTCTGATACGTGACGAAAAGGAAGATGCCGGCCAGCAGCACAATCACGACAACGCCGGCGGCGCTGCCCGCGAGCAGTTTGACGTAGAAATGCTTCTGGCTAAACAGCCACGCCAGCCCGCGGCTCAGAAACGAGCCAGAGCCTGAACGGCTCTCGGAAACAGGGGTGGTTGAGCTGCTCTTCGACATTATAATTTCCAGAAAGCAAGTCCCCTGCCATCTGGGGTTTCGTCGAAGATTAAAGCAATCTTAGTACCTAATGCGCACGAGAAACAGGCCTTCCGCTGGAGCGACGAAGCGAGCTTTTGCCTGCGCCTGCGCAGGAGTCGCGAGGCGCGTCCGGATTTCCTCCACGTCCCAACGTCCAATGGCGCATCGCACAGCGGCGCCGACCATCAGCCGCACCATCCGATAGAGGAAGCCCTCGCCGCCGAACTCGAGCTGGATCATGTCTCGCCCCGCCGGGCGAACGCGCACGTCGCTGATGCGTCGCACGGTATCCTCGACTGGCTTCCCGCCGTTAGCAGCGAAGCCGGCAAAATCGTGACGCCCAACGAACAGCTTCGCCGCGCCTGCAAGAACGCCGCGATCCAGCGGAGACGCCACTTGCCACGCGCGTCCGAGCTCGTGGGGCGGGAGGACGCGACTGTCGCAGATCCGATAGCGGTACGTCTTCCCGATCGCGGAGTAGCGCGCATGAAACTTCTCCGAAACGCAGGCGCTGCGCAGCACTCGGATCGTCGGCGGGAGATGCGCGTTGAGCGCGAGCGGCCATTGCGCGGCGGGTAACGTGCAAACAGGAAGATCCACATGCGCACATTGTGCCAATGCGTGCACGCCCGCGTCCGTGCGACCAGCGCCATGGACGCGCAACTGCGCGCGGGTGATCGCTGCGAACGCCCGTTCCAAATGATCCTGAACTGCGTTCCCGTTCGCTTGACTCTGCCATCCCGCGAATGGCCTACCGTCGTAGGCGACGATGAATTTCAGCCGCTGCCCCATCAGTCGCGCGGCGGGATGAGCGACCCCAAATCACCAGCACCTGGCCGGCTGTCGAGATATCCCTGCAGAATCATCTGGGCCGCGACTTGGTCGACGATGCCGCGCGTTTGCCGGGTCTTCACACCACTGTCGCGTAAGGCGCGATTGGCAGCCGTCGTGCTGAGCCGCTCATCCCACAGCTCGAGCGGACAGTGGAGCAACGGGCCCAATTTCGCGGCGAACGCCTGCACATGTTCCGCTGCTGCGCCGATCTCGCCATTCATGTGGCGCGGCAGCCCGAGGATCACGCGCGCCACCTTTTTCTCACGGGCGATCTCCGCGATCCGCTTCATCGCAGCTGCCGGGTTCGCGCCGGGAATCGTCTCCACCGGATGCGCCAGCATGCCTAGTTCGTCGGAGACGGCGACGCCGATCCGCGCCTGACCGAAGTCGACGCCAAGGACGCGCGGAACAATCTCGAAGCCGCTCATTGCAGTTCCACGGGAAGCTCACCGATCAACCTCTTGATCTTCTCGGCTTCGTGCCGATCGCAGACGAGCAACGCATCGCCCGTGCGCACGACGATCAGGTTGTGCACGCCGAGGAGGGCGATCTTCGTTCCGTCCTCGGCGAACACGATGTTATGGGTCGAATCGATCGCGGTGAGCGCTGTCTTCGCCGCGTTCCCGTCCTCGTCCTTGCTGAAATACGCCGCCATTGCCTGCCAGCCACCGACATCGTCCCAGTCGAATGTCGCCTCCACCATCAGCACGCGATCAGCCTTCTCCATGATGGCGTAATCGAATGAGATCTTCGGCAGCTCCGCGAAGTCTTGCGCGAGCGTCTGCTCGAAGCTTTGCAACGTCGACACCTTCGAGATGAAGTGCGCGAGCTCCGGCGTGTGCCGGTTAAACTCGCTCAACACACTCGGGACCGTCCAAACGAACATCCCCGCGTTCCAGCGAAAGTTCCCCTGGCGCACGAACGTCTCTGCGAGATCCGCATTCGGTTTCTCGCGAAAGCGGATCACGTGGTGGACCGCGCCAGAGTCGAGCGACGGCACACGATCGCCTTGCTCGATGTAGCCAAACCCCGGACACGCCCATGTAGGCTTGATGCCGATGGTAACCAGCGCACCACCGGCTTGCGCCGCCGTCGCCGCGGTCCGCAGTGTCGCCTGAAACGCATCCGTATCTTTGATCACATGATCAGCCGGCAACACCACCATTGTCGCCATGTGATCGCGCGCGGCGACCCATCCGACACCGAGCGCGATTGCTGCCGCGGTGTCGCGCTTCGCCGGTTCGGCGACGATGTTCGCGCGCGGAAAATCGCGCAGCAACTCACAGACGGCGGCTTCCTGTTCGACGTTCGTCAGGATCAGGATGCGTTCGCGCGGGATCAGGCCTTCTAACCGCGCGACTGTCTCCTCGAGCAGAGTCTTGTCGGAAACGAGCTGCAGCAGCTGTTTCGGACGGGCTTTGCGGCTTAGCGGCCAGAAGCGTTCACCGCTGCCGCCGGCGAGAATCAGTGCGTAAATTTCTTGCGACATAGAGGGTGTAAACTACTGCACCGAAGCGTTCGCGTTCGCTGCGAGATTCCCGTTTCTTTTTCGGAAACGGCACGTATAAAGATGGGCGATGCCGCCTTGGATAGCTATTCCAAAAACCTCCGAACAGCTGCCGCTCGACAGTTTGCTTGTGCTCACCCGGACTGCGCTAGGTCTGGGCGTCGGCATCTTGGTAGCAGATAAAATCAAGCGGCCGGTGCGCCAGGCGACCGCTATCGCGCTTGTTTCAGTGGGCGCGCTGGCGGCGGTACCGCTGCTCGTCCGCGTCGCGATGGAGCGCATCAACCGTCCGGAGTCTGAGCGCGGTAGCCGTAATCGCTTGCGCTCGATTCGCGGCGATTCCGGGTATCAGGAAGATAGCGACGCGTACTAGGAGCAGCGCCGCTGGGTCGGCTCTTGATTCAAGCGCGTCGGCAGCTTACCCGTCTTCCCGCATGTCCCGCTCCTCTGTCGCCCCTGCAAAAAATCCGCTGCGCGAGCGCTGCGCCGCGATCGCTGAAGAAGAAGCCGTTCTCCGCGAAGGCGGCGGCAAAGCCGGGCTCGATCGGCAGCGAAAACTCGGTCGGCTTCCTGCGCGTGAACGCATCGAGCGTCTCCTCGATCCGGGCACGCCATTCTTCGAAGTCGGTCTCTGGGCGGCCTACAAGATGTATCAGCAGTGGGGGAACATCGCCGCGGCCGGGACTGTCGCCGGCATAGGCAACGTGCACGGCATTCCGTGCATGATCATCGCGAACGACGCGAGCGTGAAAGCTGGAGCGTTTTTCCCTGCTACCTGCAAAAAGCTGCTGCGCGCCCAACGGATCGGTTTCGAGTGCGCGATTCCGATCATCTACCTCGTGGATTCCGCCGGCGTTTTCCTGCCGATGCAGGACGAGATTTTTCCTGACGAAGACGACTTCGGCCGCGTCTTCCGCAACAACTCCGTCATCTCGGCCGCCGGCATCCCGCAGTTCGCCGCGATCATGGGCAATTGCGTGGCCGGTGGCGCATATCTGCCTGTCCTTTGCGACAAGGTTCTGATGACCGAAGGCAGTGGTCTTTACCTCGCCGGGCCCTCACTCGTAAAGGCTGCGATCGGGCAAATCGTCGAGCAGGAAGAACTCGGCGGCGCGCATATGCACGCGGAAGTCAGCGGGACGGTCGATTTTTATGAGCCGAATGACGAGGCATGCCTCAAGCGCCTCCGTTCGCTCGTCGGCTTGCTGCCCGAGGCGGAACAGAACGCAGCAAAGGCAAATGGCGCTAGCGCAGTCAAAGCCGCGAAGAGCGCCGACGCCGTTTACGACCTCATCGATGTCGACGGCCGCAAGCCGTACGACGCCCGGGACCTGCTCGCCTCCATCATCGATTCCGATTCGCTCGACGAATACAAAGCCGATTACGGCAAGACGCTGGTCACCGCCTACGCACGCATCGGCGGTAAAGCTGTCGGCATCGTTGCGAACCAACGGCAGCAGGTCCGCACGAAAAAAGAAGGTATTCAGATGGGCGGCGTCATCTACGCCGACAGCGCGGACAAGGCGGCGCGCTTTGTGATGGACTGCAACCAGACGGGCTTGCCGATCATATTTTTCCAAGACGTCACCGGCTTCATGGTTGGCAAAGAGGCTGAGCAGAGCGGGATCATTCGGAGCGGCGCGAAGCTGGTGAATGCAGTCAGTAATTCCGTCGTGCCGAAGATCACCGTCGTCGTCGGCGGCTCCTTCGGTGCGGGGAATTATGCGCTTTGCGGGAAGGCATACGACCCGCGCTTCATCCTTGCTTGGCCACATTCTCGCTATGCAGTCATGGGTGCCGCACAAGCATCAGACGTAGTCTTCAGTATCCTGGCGCGATCGAGTGAACGTGGTGACAAGAAGTCGACGCCGGAGGAGCTAGAAGCGCTGCGAGCGAAAGTGAAAGCGAGCTACGAAGAGCAGACGGATATCCGTTACGGTGCCGCGCGCGGCTGGGTCGACGCAATCATCCAGCCCCACGAAACGCGCGATGTTCTCATGCGGCTCTTGCAGTACGTCTCACGTCCGCCGGCGAAAGCACGTTTCCACACAGGTGTCGTCCAAGTTTAAGCGGACGCGTCTGTGTCCGCGACGGCGAACACGCGCCGTCATCCCGACCGGAGCGAAGCGCAGTGGAGGGATCTCACAAGCGGTCCCACGTGATGGTCTGCGAGATCCCTCGACTTCGCTCGGGATGACACAACCACGCGCGTTCCCGCTCTGCTATGAGGCAGCAAAATCCCGCGCGATGAGGCTGTTCATCGCGAGGACGGTCCCGAGTTCCTTCTTCAGCGCAGGGGTCACACCACGTTGTTCAAGCGCGCGCAGCACTTCTTCAGTCGGGATGTTCCCAACCAGATCATCCTGCGCGAAAGGGCAACCGCCGAGCCCGCCGATCGCGGAGTCGAATCGTCGGCAGCCGGCGTCATAAGCGGCGAGCACTTTGTTGACCGCCGCAGCGCGCGTGCTGTGTAGATGAACGCCTAGCTCGCAGCTGAGCTCAGCCTTCAGTGCAGAATCAATCACGCGAGAAATAAGATCCGGTTTAGCGGCACCGACCGTATCAGCGAGCGAAACGGCTCCAGCTCCAAGATCCGCGATCAGTTTCGCAGCCGTTGCCACTTGCTCTTCGCTCCAATGATCACCGTAAGGGTTGCCAAATCCCATCGAGATATAGGCGACTGTTCCCAAACCTGCTGCCATCGCGCGCTCGATTATCGTCTTGAGCATCGCCTGGTTTTCAGCGGGTGACTGATTCTGATTCCGCCGCAGAAAAGTTTCGGAGATTGAGTAAGGAAATCCGAGCGTCGTCACCTTGCCGGTCGCGATCGCGCGTTCGGCGCCTCTCTCGTTCACGACAATACCGATGATCTCGACACCAGTCGTGGAGCCGAGTTGCGACAACACCTCTTCGCTGTCGGCCATCTGCGGCACCGCTTTCGGCGAAACGAAGCTGGCGGCGTCGATGTGTTGGAAACCTGCGGCAGTTACGGCGCGGAGGTATTCCGCTTTTCGTGCTGTCGGAATCTGCCGCGGCAATCCCTGCCACGCGTCGCGCGGACATTCGATGAGCTTGACGGATTCCATCCTGCGGGATGTTACTGCCACAACCACGAAACGCCATGCCAGTCGTACTCACAGAAAATCCTTCAGCTCAAATAACCGTCCTCACCTTGAACCGGCCCGAGCGTCGCAACGCGCTTACAATCGAGCTCATGACAGAGCTGACCGCTGCGATCGCCGCTGCTTCTGCTGACGCCGCGCAGCGTGTGCTCATCCTCCGTGGGGCTGGTGCCGGTTTCTGCTCAGGCATGGATCTGAATGAAACTGCCGATCCGAGCAAAGCGCACGAGTCGGGTGGGATGGTAGCGAAGACTCTGCTGGCCTTGAGCCAGACGCGAGTCGTCACGATCGCCGCCGTGCATGGCGCGGCCGTTGCAGGAGGGGCGGGCATCATGTCCGCCTGCGATTTCGTTGTCGCGGCAGAGGGCACAAAAATCGGTTATCCGGAGGTAAAGCGCGGATTGGTGGCGGGATTGGTCATGACCTTCCTGCGCCGGCAACTTCGCGAACGCGACATTCGCGAGCTGCTGCTGACAGCCGAGTTGATCGACGCAACTCGCGCACATCAAATCGGGCTCGTTAATCGCGTCGTTGCCGCCGATCAGCTCGATGCTGAAGCGCAATCCCTCGCCGCCACGGTTCTGCGCGGCGCGCCTGGAGCCCTCGCAAATTCGAAGCGGCTCCTCGAGCAGCTCTGGTCCACTTCCGTGAAGCAGGACATCGAGCAAGCACTCGCTCACCACATGCAGGCGCGCGAGTCCGAGGAAGCACGCGAAGGCGTCGC
>JBHENE010000050.1:0-5029 GCA_046262215.1 Chthoniobacterales bacterium
GTCTTAGCCGTGGCTCTCGCCTTTCTCGCGCTCGGAAGTGCTGCGCTTGGCGCGAACGGCTCCTTCGCCGCTGCGCTGATCTGGCTCACGAACATCGGCATCATCGAGAAAGGAAGGCTGATCGAGATCGAGGCGCTCTACGCCTCGCTCACCGGGTTGGCGCTCATTTGCTGGCTGAGTTGGTGGCAGCAACGGAGATCAGCCTGGCTGACGTCGACGGTTCCGTGGCTATTCCTCGGTCTCGGAATGCTGGCGAAAGGTCCGCTGCATCTGGTGTTCTTCTATGCCGTGGTTGTCGCGGTGCTGTTCAGGAATCGTGAATTGCGCATCTTGCTTCATCCCGCGCATTTCATCGGCGTCATCGTGATGCTCGGGATTTTCGCCGCGTGGGCGATTCCGTCTCTTCAGCTGATGCGGCAGAATGACGTCGCGCACACGTGGTCGCGGCAGTTTTCCGGGCGTCTCTCGGGCGAGGACTTTCATCTCAGCGGTTGGCTCATGAACATTCCGCGCAGTGTTGGCTATTTCCTGCCGTGGACGTTCCTGCTGCTGTTCCTGCCTCGCGCAGTTTTCGCAGACGATCGCGCCGCGAAAATGGCGAGTGGTCTCGCGTGGGGGACGGCGTTGTCGTTCATCGGCGTCAGTCTGCTGCCAGGTGCGCTCGCTCGCTACACAATGCCGCTCCTTGGGGCCGCTTCGTGGCTGGCCGCTATGCTGCTGACGGCTGAACGTTTTGATCTACCGCGATGGCTGCGACCGCGCCGTCCGTCCGGAGTGTTACCTGCGTTGCGACTGCCGGTGATCGTCGCCGCGATCGCTGCCGTTGCGATTGCGCTCTATGCAGTGGCTGCGATACCGTACCTGAAGAAACGCGAAAAGGTTCGCAACCTGGCGCAGCAGATCAACGCAGCCGTTTCCGCAAACGAGCCGCTCTACGCCGTCGATCCCGACTACCAGCCGTTCCTGTTCTACGTCCGCGACCCGATCATCTACGTTCCGCGCGTTGCTGACCTGCCCACCACCGCGCGTGAAGTCCTGGTGCAAGCGCGCGACGAATCCGAGGCTCTCCAGAGCGTGAAATGGCAGCCATTAACACCGCGAGCGGTGCTGCGGTTGAAGGATTATCGCGGCAAATCGGTAACATTGCTGCACGTCGGCGCGGACTCGTAGCCATGGTCAAATGACAGATTTGACATCAATGCCGAACGGTATTCCTTAGCACGCTAACGATTTCTATTCTTTATGGCTCCCTCTTCCGTCAACGAGTTTGGCCTGGTGCTTTTCGGCACCGCACGTGCCTGGCGCACAAAGCTCGATCAACGCCTGCGTCCGCTCGGCCTCAGCCAGGGCAAATGGCGCACGCTTATTCATCTCGCGCACGGCGGCGATAAGCTCACTCAGAGAGAAATCGCGAACAACATGGGCATTGAAGAGCCGACGCTCGTCGGTCTACTCAGCCGCCTTGAAGGCGATGGCTGGGTGACGCGGCGGGAATCTCCGAACGATCGCCGCTGCAAGATTGTCCATCTCCAACGCCGCTCGAAACCAGTTCTCGATGAAATCTTCAGCACCGCCCACGACCTCCGCGACGAATTGCTTCGGGATTTGCCGAAGGACGACGTGGAAACCTGTATGCGCGTTCTAACGCACATCCGCGCAAAGGCAGAGGCCGAGTCGGAGAACGACAGCGCCCGCCAGGCTGAACGAACCGTATCCCGAACACGAAAGGCTGCATGACGACTCTTGCGAAAACAACGGTGCGGGCACAAGCGGAGACGGGTGCGACGCCGCGCCGCCGCGCCGGTTTGAAGCCACTCTTCATCGGTGGCGCGATCGTCCTCATCGCCGCCGTGCTTTTCCTGCGCAGCACCGGTGGACGAAAGAAAGAGGCTCCGCCGCCGTCCGCGCGCCCTGTCGAGACCGCGAAGGTAATCTCAAAAGATGTGCCGCTTTACCTCGACGAAATCGGCACCTGTGCCGCGTTCGAGACGGTACAAGTGCAGGCGCAGGTGAGTGGACAAATCATCGCGCGCGAATTTCAGGACGGCTCCGATGTGAAGAAGGACGACGTCCTGTTCCGCATCGACGCGCGTCCCTATGAGGCAACGCTAGCGTCAGCGCAGGCCGACGCAGCTTTGCAGCATGCGACCTTGCAGCGTCAGACGGAATTGCGCTCGAAGCAGGTCGTCGCCGGTCAGGAATTCGACATCGCGAAAGCCAATGCCATGAAAGCTGACGCGGCGGTCGCTTCAGCCCAGGTGAATCTCGATCGCTGCACCATCCGTTCGCCCATCAACGGGCGCGTCGGCCTTCGGAATGTCGACGTCGGAAACATCGTTGGGGTGACCACGCCTCCACTGGTTACGATTCAAAACCTCGATCCGATCTATACCGATTTCGCGATCGCGGAACCGGACGTTCCGCTGGTTCGGCGGTATCTGAATGGGCCGAAGCTCGAAGTTCTAACCGACGCTGCCGATGATGCTGTCGGAGCTCGCTCTGGCGAGCTGTCGTTTATCGACAATGCTATGCAGGCGGGCGCGGGAACGGTGAAGGCTCGCGCGACGACTGCGAACCCGGACCGCGTGCTTTGGCCCGCGCAGTTTGTGCGTGTGCGGCTGGTCCTCGAGACGTTGAAAGGCGCGAAGCTCGTGCCCGGCGGTGCAGTCCAGATCGGGCAGAACGGCCCGTATGTTTTCGTCGTTAAGCCCGACTCCACGCTTGACCTGCGCCAAGTCAAAGCCGGCCAGCGCCAGGACGATCTCGTGGTTGTAACCGAAGGCGTCGAAGTCGGCGAGACAGTTGTCGTGAGCGGTCAGCTGCAGCTCGCGCCGGGTACGAAGGTGACGGCGAAGGAAGCTGGCACCGGCGGACAACAGCCGTTGGAACGCGGCGGCGGCGGTGGGGCGAAGACCTCGAAATAGCAATGCCGCACGACGACAGGAACGAGCGCGACGGCGGTCGCCGCCACATCGCGGAGCAGGAAGAAGGCACAGCCGAGGGGGTGCCCGCCGAGCAGGCTGCGACCAAAGCGAAGAGCACGCCCGCCGCGAAGCTGGTGCAGTTCTCGTCCGGACTTTCAAAGCCGTTCATCCAGCGACCGGTGATGACGATGCTGCTGACGGCATCGATCATTGTGTTCGGCATCATGACGTTCAAACAGCTGGCGGTGAACGATCTGCCGGCGGTCGACTATCCGGTCATTTCGGTGAGTGCCGGTTATCCTGGCGCGAACCCGGAAACGATGGCGAACACGATCGCCACGCCGCTCGAGAAGCAGTTCACGCAGATTCCAGGCCTGACGCTCAGCACCAGCTCGAGCACGCAGGGCAGCACGAACATCACGCTGCAGTTCGAGCTGTCGAAGAGCATCGATTCGGCGGCGATCGACGTGCAGGCGGCGATCCAGCGCGCCACCGGACAATTGCCTAACGACCTGCCGAGCCCGCCCCGTTTCGAGAAGTCGAACCCGAACGACCAGCCCGTCATGTACATCGCCCTAACGAGCGATACCCTTACCGACGGCGATCTTTATAAGTACGCGACCTCGCAGGTGCAGCAGCGGATCAACATCCTCCCAGGTGTTTCGCAGGTGCAGATCTTCGGCGTGAAAAGCGCTATTCGCGTGAAAGTCGATCCGGCTGCGCTCGCTTCGCGCAATATCACTTTTGACGAACTCTCAACTGCCGTGCGCGCCGGCTCTTCCTATTCCGGCGCTGGGCAGCTGGACGGTAAGAACACGTCGTTTGTGCTACGGCCGAACGGCCAAATCGATAACGCTGAAGGTTATCGCGGTTTGATCATCGCGCGCGGCAAGGACAATTCGCCGGTCTATCTGCGCGACGTCGCCAACGTTGTCGACGCGGTGCAGGATGAGCGGCTTTCCCGTCACTTTTTCGCGCGAGGGTTCAATCCACCGGCATCAGTTATCGTGATGGCGGTTTCGCGGCAGGCCGGGGCGAATGCAGTCGAAGTCGCGCGTTCGATCAGCGATCTGCTGCCGCGTCTGCAACTCGAGCTCCCCGGTTCGATCCGGCTGATCCCGACGTTCGATCGCGCGGAGAGCATCGTGCACTCCGTCTCGGATGTGCAGGTCACGTTGATGATCGCGTTCCTGCTCGTGATCATTGTCATCTTTGTCTTCCTCGGTCGCGCGACGGACACGTTGATTCCAGTTGTCGCGTTGCCGTTGTCGCTGCTCGTCACGTTCCTCGCGATGTGGGCGCTGAACTACTCGATCAACAATCTCACGCTGATGGCGCTTACGCTCGCCATCGGGTTCCTGGTCGACGATGCGATCGTCTTTCTCGAGAACGTTGTTCGGCGCGCGGAGACCGGTGAGTCGATCTACAAGGCAACCCTCAATAGCGCCGGGGAAATCTCGTTTACGATTCTGTCGATGACGCTCTCGCTCGCGGCGGTGTTCATCCCGCTCGTCTTCATGCCGGGCTTGCTCGGGCGAATTTTCCGTGAGTTTGCAGTCACGATCATCGTCGCGATTTTCGCATCGGGATTGATCTCGCTGACGTTAACGCCTTTGATGTGTGCGCGTCTTCTGAAGGAGCGCGGCCCTGGGCACAAGAAGACGTGGATGGAAGGCTTTACCGAGCGGTTCTTCGATCCAATCCTGCATTTCTACAGCCGCAGTCTTGATTGGTTTCTCGATCGCGGCTGGCTCGCGCTGCCCATCCTGATCGCCTGCGGCGTGGGGCTTTGGTATTTTTTCTCAGCCCTCCCGTTCACGCTGCTGCCGACGGGCGATAGCGGCGTCATCCGCGGTGCTTTGGTGATGCAGGAAGGCGCATCGCCGCAACAGCAGCGGGAGATGCAAGACAGGCTCGATCCAATTTTGCAGGGGAACCCCGCGGTCGATAAATATTTCACCGTGGCCGGCAGCGGCCGCGCGGGTTCGTCGAGCATCTTCACGGTGTTGTTCCTGAAACCAGCGAGCGATCGCGTGCAGATCGATCAAGTCGCGCAGGATCTGCGGCGTTCGCTCAGTGCGTTGCCCGGAATTTTCCCGACGCTG
>JBHENE010000051.1:0-17947 GCA_046262215.1 Chthoniobacterales bacterium
GCGCCGGCCGTGTTGGTGAAGGTGTATGTCTTGTAATATTTCGTTCCCGGGAAACCACCGCCGGGAGGCGCCTTACCGGAGCAGGTGCTTGTAATCTGGTTTCGGCCGACACGATCCTGCTGCGTCGAATCACTCGTCGTCAGACGGCTCGTCGGAATGGTTTGATCTGCGCCGCCGGCACAGGTTGGGACCGTGTATTGTATCGTCTTGGTCCCCCCTGAGTACGTGAGCTGGAGCGAGAGGGCGATTTCACTACCGCAGCCGAACTCATTCGATACGAAAAGTTTGAACGGCGTGGTGTTCGTGCCGCCGCCGTCGATCGCCATGTTCGGATAGCTGGAGTCTCGATCGACAACGGTGACGCCGGGAGTGGTGCTCGTGAGCCGGGCGGAGATTGCCTCCGCTTTTGCGCAGCCGAAGTTTTTTACGCCGAGATTCAGAAGCAGGCATTCGTTTCGATTAACGATGCCGTTTTTGTTGCCGACTGAATCATCAATCACGACGCCGTTCGGCTCGAGCTTTGATGCGCCTGTCATGATGAAGTTCTGAACAACCGTGCTGCCACCTTGCGGTGCGACTGCGGCTGAAGCGGGGGATGCGGCGGTGCAGTTGCGAGCGGGGTCAGCGGCCATCGCGGTGTAGCTGCCAGCGGGGACGACAATGGTGTAAATGCCGTTCGCGTTAGAAGCACTCGCGTAGCCATTACTCAAAGTCACGGTGACCCCGGAAATCGGAGCACCTGTCTCAGCTGAAATGACGGTGCCGGTGACGGTGCCGTATCGATTCGCGGCGGAGACGCAGGATGGGAACTTGTAGCTGGCGATGCGGGTCGACCAATTAAAGGCGCCGTCCGTCTTCAAATACTCGTTCGTGTAATAGAAGGTGCATTGGTCGATCGGGTCGAGAGTCATCGCCGTGTAATCACCCCAGCGATTCCCGCCACCGATTTGTACTCCGAGGCTCGGCTGCATTTCGATCTCCGCGCCCATCGTGTTGATAGCGTCGGTACCTAGGCGTCCGGTCATGTAGATGCCGGGTTTAACGGTCGGGCTCGATTTGCTATACCCCAGCGCGATATTGCGATCCTTGTCCATCGCGACCGAGGGCATCCACCGGTAATCGCTGTCGGGATCGTAGGTGCCGTTTTGGAACAGCGTCGGCGTTGCCGCTGAGTCTCCCGCGTTTCGGAATTCGAGCCACCTCACAGCTCCGTGGGCAGGGAGCGTGGTGCTGCCCGGAACAGGAGCACTGACAACGAGCGATTCATCCGGCGCGGCTTGGGTGCCCTGGTTCCGATAAGCGAGCCGATACATAAACCGTCCCGAGAGGCGATCGAGATAGTCGACCCCTTGTGCCGGCGGAGGCTGCGGCACGCAGTCTCGACCGTTCGCGTTATTCACGCACGGGGGGCTGGCGATGCCCCCGGCAATTTCTGAGCGCGTGACCGCAATTGTAGGAGCCGGGTCCCATGTCACCTTCACACGATATGAGTTCGTGATGTTCGTGAGTGCCTCGTTAGGGCCGAGGACGAACGCTGCCTCGCCGACTGGCGGAGGAGTCAAACTATCGAGATCACCCGGCAGGTGGCCGATTTGTCGTCCGAGATCCTCACTGACCATCCGCGCCGGGAGGCCACGGATCATTTTGTCGCGTTCGAACACATAAATGCGACCCGCCAGAAACGCGTTCGGCGCCGCGACCGGCACCCCGCCAGGTCCTGCGCTGAAGACATGCGCGGCCATGTAGTAACCATCGGGCCAAACCCCCTGGTGCGGATAATCGACGAAGTTCACCGGGTCAGTCACGAAGTCGTAGAGATAGTACTCTCCTGTCGCGTCGGATGTCGCCGAAACAGCGAAGCATTGGTGCGAGTAGCTTCCGTTCCCTGCGTTAACGACAAACTGCGACAGCACCCAGCGTCCCGAAAGAATGTCGTAAGAAACGACGGGGTCGCCGTCGTTGTGCGACGCGCACACGCCACCGAGCGCTTGGAACAGCGTGTTCCCAGCAGCGGGACCATATTCCAAGGCGCCGGTGGTTTTGTTGAAGACCGCGAAGCTGGTGTTGTTCCATTGCACATACTGCGTCGCGCCCACGCGCCCGTTCACGTCTGGCGGATTACTGCCCGGTCGGAAGTTAAGGAGGCCGACGCCGACGCCATCGAAGCTGACGCCCGTCGCACTGGGGGCCGACACTTGCGCTCCCGCAGCGGCCTGAAGCGGCGCCTCGGGGCCACCACTCTGCGTCGGCGCCTCGGGAAGAATCGGTTCCGGCACATCGAGCGAGGGAACCGACTCTGGATCGATCGGCGGCATGAAGCGCAACTTACCGCTGCGCACTGCCTCGACGGGACGCGGATCAACTGGCGGTCCGCTATAAGGAATGGCAGCGGTCGCCGGCGAAGCCACGCGCGGTTGATCTACGCGGTTTTTGTCGAGTTTGATCGCTCCGCCGCTGGCACGTGAGGAATCGTGAGCACCAGCTGCTCGTGCTGGTGCGGTTATCCGGACGGCAGATACCATCCGCGTCAGCAAACGGGACGCACTACTGCCCTGTCCGGTTTCGTTTCGCTCCTGCGCGCCCGGGGCGAAGGCTAATAGAGTCAGCATCCCGGCCGTCAGGCAGAAGAGCGATGCGAGGAGAGCGCGCGAGCTGACGAAGGCTGCGCGGCGGCGGTATTTGGTTTTCATGGCTGAGGCTCGGAAGACGACGCACAAAGCGGATACCTGCCGACCGTGTGAGGCGCCGAGTGTATAAATTAAATTTCGGGTAGCGGAGACGAATCGGGCGTATTTCTTTGCGACGAAACACGTCGCACCGTGCACCATACAGCGGAATGCCCGCCACGCGCAGGCTGGCGCCGACTTAGCGCATCCCGCTGTCAGCAGTCCAGTTCACCTTCGTGATCTGTCCGGCGACGACGTCCGTCTCAAAACGCCATTGGCCAATTGGGGGCGGCCGGCCTTTTAGCTCGGCGGCGTAATGCCCCGGCTTCAGCGCCACCCGGAAGCGGCCCGCGTCATCTGTGGTAAACGTCGCGACGATTGCTTCACCCGACTTCACCACAAATTGCGTGTTAGCCACTGGCGCAACACTCAGCTCCTCATCCTTCTTGATTGGTCCAGGTCGCGCTGGCGAGACGACAATGGTCCCTTCGATACCGGTCGCAGTCTGCGGCGATGTTTCTGCCACGCCGAGCGTAGGGATGAGCAACAAGCCTGCTAGCAGCATCGCTCGGAGCGCGTTCGCCGCGATGGGTGGCGGAGTCGACTGTGCTCTTCCTCTCCGCGCCACCCTCTACTCACAAGCCGCCGTCCAGAGAAGTCAATGCAGTTGCTCTGGGTGATCAGTCTGGCGCACGATTGAAATCGATCGCACGCCACGCTCCCGCCTGACGCCGATAGGTGATCTGGACGCGATACTGCTGTTCGCCAGGTGGCAACTGCCCACTCGGATATGCGCGCCGCTGTTCCAGTGGAATCCACGCGGTCAATCCTCCCGCGACCGTTTCACCCGCAGGCGGATTGAACATCGCGCGAATCGTTACCAACACTGTGCACGCGTCGCTGGAGCAGGGGACCGCATCCGTCTTCACCTGACGAAAGCTCAACGCTTCGCTCCCTCCCGCAGGACATGCGGGACAATCGCTGTTGAAGCCTTGAGCGGGAACAACCTTCGTCGCACGCACCAAAGCAGCGCAGTCTTCTGCGATTTTCCGTTCGTCTGGTTGCCGCGCCGCTTGAGGTTCTGCTGTTCCGTCTGGCGAGTCGCGTTTGCCCTCAGCCACCAGCTTCTCCCGATCCGGCGCCGACTTCTGGGAACAGGATACGGCGACGATGCCCGCAACGAAGATAAGGAGAGCGCGATCAATGTGCATACGCGCCTGATCGTTACGCCTTGCGGTAATGATCCATCACCGGATACGTGCGCGCGACCAGCCCGAACGCGAGCGCCGCGACAAACGCAAACACAGCGAAGAAGAACATCTGGAATGCGGTCACGCCGAAGCCGCTTGATTTGATAAAGTCGATCACCTTCGCGTTTTGCACGCCGGCGTTTACGACCAGCACCCACAGATTCCCGACGGTGACGGAGAGATTCCAGAACGCCATGATCGCGCTCTTCATTGCGAGCGGCGCCTGGCTATAGGCGAACTCAAGACCCGTCGCGGAAACGAGCACTTCGCCCAGCGTCAGCAGCGCGTACGGCAACACCTGCCACGCGATGGAGAAGCTGGTGCCCCGATCGAGCACGACTTGCATCATGCCGACCACGATCCACGACAAGCCGGAGAACGCGATCCCGGCGGTCATCCGACGGAGCGCCGTCATTTCCAATCCGAAACGCCGGAGCGCCGGGTAGAGAACGAGGTTGTTGAACGGGATCAGCACCATCACGAGCGCGGGGTTCAACGCCTGCATCTGTGACGATTGAAACCAGCTCGGCTTGCTCATCGCGTTGGCCTGCAACACCCACGTCGACGCTTTCTGGTCGAACAACGACCAGAACGGAGTCACGAACGCGAAAAGCACGAGCACACGTAAGACCGAGCGGACGCCGGCGATTGCTTCCTCGGGATGTTGGCCGCGGATCGCATCGAGTTGCAGCCAGACGCCGAGCCCGCCGAACGCGATCACCGCGACCAGCGCGAGACACGCGGCGATGACGAAGCCTTGCTGCGGAATCAGGAGGAGCGAAACGATCGCGAGGATCGCTCCGATGCTTGCTAGCACTTGTCCGCGCAAGCCTGATGCGATCGCACTCGCCGAGACGCGAAGGAACGAGTGCGGGTTCGGCGGCGCTGGCGGCAGCATCACGTAATGCTTGCGGCCGGCCCAGAGGATCACCGTCGAGACAAACATCAGCACGCCCGGAATTCCAAATGCGGTCGCGGGGCCGAGCTGCCGCAGAAAAATCGGCATCAGGAACGACGCGAAGAGCGAGCCGAAGTTAATGATCCAGTAGAACGAATCGAAGACCACTTTCGCGCGATGCTTATTCGTCTGGTCGAATTGATCGCCGACGAACGCCGCAACGCACGGCTTGATGCCGCCCGACCCGAGCGCGATCAGCCCGAGACCGAAGTAGAAGCCGGTGCGGTTCGTGACGAACATCGCGAGACACGCCTGCCCGACGCAGTAAACGAGGCTGAGCCAGAAGATCGTGTGGTATTTCCCGGCGTATCGATCAGCCAGCCAACCCCCGAGCAGCGGGAAGAAGTAAACGCCGATGACAAAGGTGTGAAAAACATCCTTCGCCGCGTGTTCGCGATCCGCCTCCGGCAGATACACGAGCAACGACGAGACGAGGAACATCGTCAGGATGTTCCGCATCCCGTAGAAGCTGAACCGCTCGCAACCTTCGTTGCCGATGATGTAGCGGATCTGCCGCGGGATCGGTGCTTTCGGATCGGGAAGGTGCGTCCCGGCGCGGTTCGCGGCGCCCGGCGGCATGTGGGCGGCGGCGATCTCTTTCACGCCGCGAGAATTGCGAGAAGCGGTTTCACGTGCAATCGCAATCAGGCATCACCTGATATCGCGCGACGACCAGCACTGCTCGGACCGCGCTAAACTCGCCGCGCGAGACGCGCCACGACAGCAATCAGTTCCGCCGGCTGCACCGGCTTCGCGACATGCATGTCGAAACCCGCGAGCATCGCGCGCTGTCGATCTTCCGAGCGGGCAAAGGCAGTCAGCGCGATCGCGGGCGAGTTCCCGCCCTCGTCTGCGCTGAGCTGCCGGACGGCACGGATGAATTGATAGCCATCCGTTCCCGGCATCCCGATATCGGAGATGATCACGTCAGCTCGCTGTAGGCGAAGCGCCTCGAGACCTTCTTCGGCTGAAGAGGCCATCGTTACGACCGCATGGCATTCTTCGAGAATTCGTTTTACCAGCGCGCGGGAATCGCGCTCATCATCGATCACCAAAATCTGCGCGTGATCGAGCGCGGGCGGGCATTCCACCGGCATGCCTGTCGGTGCGCGCGGATGCTCGCGTCCTCCCGTCGCTGGCGCCTCGTGCTGATGCGCGATCGCGAGCGGCAGATGGACCGTAAAGGTGGCGCCCATGTTCTCGCCCGGACTCGCCGCGCGCACGTCGCCGCCATGCATTTCCGACAAATGTTTAACGATCGCGAGGCCGAGACCGAGGCCACCAAATCGCCGTGTCGTGGTGGCATCAGCCTGCCGGAAACGCTCGAACACATGCGGCAAAAACTCCGGCTTGATCCCGGCGCCGGTGTCGCTCACCACGATCTCCAGGTGCGAATTCACCAGCTTCAGGATCACCTGCACGCGCCCTTGCTTCGGCGTGAACTTGATCGCATTCGAAAGCAGGTTCCACACGATCTGCTGCAGCCGTGACGGATCGCCCATCACGGGACCCGCCAACGGCTCGACGATCTTCTGAATCCGGATCGCTTTTGCGTCAGCGCTCGGCGCGACGGCAGCGATCGCGGCGTTCACCACTTCCGAGAGATCCACCGGCTGCACATTTAGCCGCACCTTGCCGGAGATAATCCGACTCATATCAAGCAGGTCCTCGATCAGCTGAGCCTGCACGCGCGCGTTTCGCTCGATCACCTCGAGACCTTCGGATAAGTCGGTCGGGTTCGGTTTCCCGTCGCCGCGCAGGATCTGCGACCAGCCAACAATCGCGTTCAGCGGCGTGCGCAATTCGTGCGACAAGGTTGCGAGAAATTCGTCCTTCGTCCGGCTGACGCGCTCCGCTTCAGTGCGCGCGGCCCGCTCACTCGCGAGCAGCGCTTCGCGTTCCACGTCCGCTTTTTTGCGGGCGCTGATGTCGATGGTGATTCCGTCGAACCCGATCGGCGTGTCGGCTTCATCATAGAAAGCGCGACCGACGGCGCGGATCCATTTCTCCGCCGCCGTCTCCGGCGAGACGGTCCGATATTCCGTCTCGAACGTGCTCCGACCCTCAATCGCCTGTGCGATCTCTTCCCTGACTCGCTCGCGGTCCTCGGGATGTAGCCGCTCGAAAAACTGGTCGATCGTGACCTCCGCACTCGGCTCGAACCAGAAGTGTCGTTTCACGCGTGCGTCCCAATCCAGCCGCCCGAACGGCAGCGGGCACGACCAAAGCCCGACGTCGGCGCCTTCGAGCACGAGGTCCATCCGCTGCCGGCCGACGCGGATCACTTCCTCCGCCTGCTTGCGATCGGAGATATCACGGATAAACGCCGCGAAGAGGTCGCCTTTTTCGTGCGATAAATGACTGAACGCGATCTCGATCGGGAACTCGTGGCCGTGGCGATGAAGCCCAATTGCTTCTGTTGCACGCCAGTTCAGCTTCTTTTCGCCCGACGCCAGGTAGCGTCCAAGTCCGCGCACATGCGCTTCGCGCAGGCGTTCGGGTTGAATCACCGTGATGTTCTGGCCCACCAGTTCCTCGGGCCGATATCCAAACACATCCGCGACCGCGGGATTTGTGAACCGGATCGTGCTCGTCCGATCCAGGATCACGACGGCATCAGTAGAGGTCTCCCAAAGCAGGCGATACTCCGCCTCGCTCAGGTTCGCATCATTGATCGCGGACGGTTCCGTCGCATCCATCCGGGAGTTTTCAAACAGACGCGCCGGAAAGCAAATACCGAAGTATGCGAATGGTTCGCGCCCCGCGTCGCCGCGGCCCGCTCAGCGTTACGTGCGCCGCGCTCGCCAAGCTGCGGAGTTCTGGCGCATACACGCGGTTGCGCGTGAGTGGAATCAACCGCGAGGATAATGTGAGAGAGCGCGATGAGGCCGGCTCGCGAATCAAGTCGTGGCGACGGCTCGCACTCGGTATAGTCGTGCACGAGTGATCGAGGGGAGCGCGACGTTGTGGAACTCAGGAGGCCGCAGGCTGTTTTTCGGCTTTGCCGTTGCTTCGCTGATCGCAGTCGCAGCGGGCGCTATTGCGCTGCGGGTCACTGGTCATCCGCCCGGTTCGTGGCTCCGCAATCCCGTTGCCTGGCTGGTTGGAGTATTGCTTGCGGTCGGATTGATGCGCCTCCGCGCTTCCCTTGCACTCTCCAGAGCCACCCTGGCGATCGCGCTCGTCGCGGTCGCAGGCAGCTTCCTAGCGCCCGCGCAGCAAGGGGTGCACCGCTGGATCGATCTGGGTCCGCTGCACATCAACGTCGCAGCGCTGCTCTTGCCGGCGGCCGTTGTCGCGTTGGCATTCTGCGGAATCTGGAGCCGCACCGGCGTTGCGTTTGTCGCAGCGGCCGCGGCGTTGCTCGTGTTACAGCCGGATGCATCGCAGACGACGAGCTTCCTCGTTGCAGTCATCATCCTGCTGAGTGGTTCGATCGCGCCGCGTGCGCGTCGCCTCGCCGGGATCGCAATGGCGCTTGTTGTCGTCGCCATAGCGTGGATCCGCCCGGACCCGCTCCAGCCAGTTGCGGAAGTCGAAGGTATCTTCCCACTGGCGTTCACTGTCTCACCGCTGCTTGCCGCCGCCGCAGCGCTCGCGTCGGTCGCAGCTTCTTTGGCGCCGCTCGCCATCGGCAATGCTGCGCCTGCTACGCGCCGCCTCGCCGCGCAGGCGTTGACGGGCTACTTCATCTCCGTGGCAGCCTGCGCCGCTTTTGGCGCTTTCCCGGTGCCGCTCGTCGGACTCGGGATGAGTTTCCCTGTTGGCTATTGGATCGGCCTTGCGCTGCTCTGCGCGAAGGGAAATCTCATCCAGCACGGTCCGAATCAATCCGCGCCGGCGTCGTCGATGAGCTCGATCTAGCTGGGGCTCGCTCGTAGCGGCCTCGCTGGGTCGCGGCCTTTCCGGGCGGCAACGTAGTGCCGGATATTACAGGTGCTCGCCGGCAGTGACACCCGCGGCTCGAGAAGGTTGACCGTCCGACAGAGCGTGCCGGCTGGTCAAGTGCGGCGCACTTCAGGATGACGAGCGGGTGCTATGGAGGAACTGGATGCGCCAGACGCCCTCGTCCTTGTGGAGAATGGCGGACTCCAGCCACGTCATCTTCTTCGTTCCGGACGGATCCTGGATCGAACCGTCATTCACATACGTAGTCCACGCGACATCGCCCTGAACGTGAACCGTGGGTTCAGTCACCTTCCAGACAAACAGAGTCCCTTTAGCGTGCGCCTCTTTGATCAGATTCATCAGCGCCTCGCCGTCGAAGCGTTTGCCGACGTCGAACGCGAAAAACTCTGGGGCCGTCACAGCGTGAAACCTGGGTAGATCATCCGCCGCGAACGCCGCGAACATCGACCGCACCGTTTCGGTGACTTCCTCTTCCGCTGGTGAAGGGGCCGCAGCGCAGGGCGGCGGCAGGAAGGCGGAGGCAGCGACGCCGCATAACAGGAGTGCTTTGATCGGAGAACGCTTCATGTCCTGAAAATCTCGGTGTAGCCGCCTCGCTGCGTCGAGACGTTTCCCGGCGCGGCGACACAGCGCCGCGGCTACAAATGCTAGCCGTTAGCCGCGCGTTCTATCTCGGCCAAGTCGATCTTCTCCATCGCCCAGAGCGCGGTCGTGACCCGTTGCACGCGCGCGGGATCGTCGCCGTTCAGCCATTCCCAGATCTGCTTCGGGTGAATCTGCCACGGCATCCCGAATTTATCCGTCAGCCAGCCGCATTGAATCGGCTCGCCGCCATCGGCCGCCAGCTTCTCCCAGAAGTAATCGATCTCCTCCTGCGACTCGCAGTTCACGACCAGCGAGACCGCGTTCGTGAAGGGAAAGCCCGGCCCGCCGTTCATCGCCACGAACTGCTGCCCGTGCAGCTCGAACGCGATCGTCATCACGGTGCCCGGCTCGTAACCTCCCGGTGATCCCTCAGGAAAGCGCGCCAACGAGTGCATCTTCCCGTCCTTGAAGACGGACAGATAAAACTGCACCGCCTCTTCCGCGTTTCCATCGAACCAAAGCATCGGCGTGATCTTTTGCATGAAGTAATCAATCACTGAGCAGGATTAAATTTGGAAACCATAAATGGAGAAAGCGGAACGAACCTGCGTGGTCTCTTTCTGGTTTTGCTTCGCGCGTCCCCGCACTCACCGCTTCGCAGGCTTCGGCCATGTCGCACCGCTTCCGGCGGGCTTCATTCCGGCCTTTAAGTCATCTTCTTCTCGGGTTCACCTCTCAGCGGGATTAAGTTGGAAGCCATGAAACCACGCGTGCAGTTGCGCGATGTCGAAGCGGATGACCTGCCGCTGTTCTTCGAGCACCAGCGAGATCCCATCGCCGTGGCGCTGGTCGGATTCCGTTCGCGCGATCGCGCCGCGTTCGATCAGCACTGGGCGAAGCTCCTGGCGGACGATTCCTGTCTGAAGAAGACGATCGTTGTCGTGTCGGCTGTCTCCGCCGATTCCCCGATTGCTGTAGCGTCGGCTGTCTCAGCCGATCCCGCCGCGACGGTCGTCGCCGGGAACATCGGAAGCTGGTCGTCGGACGGAAAACGAGAGATCGGCTACTGGATCGACCGCGCTCTCTGGGGCCGCGGCATCGCGACCGAAGCGGTTGCCGCTTTCCTGCGCCTGGAACAAACGCGCCCGCTGCACGCCGGCGTGGCGACACACAACGCAGCCTCGATCCGCGTTCTGCAAAAATGCGGGTTCACCTTACTCGGCCCGGAGGAAGCAGCTCCCAATGACGCCCAAGCTTCGCACGTTCTACTGCGGCTCGACGCTTAATGGTGCGACTCCTCCTAGCTGCGAACGCGCGGGGTTTCGTCGGTAGTTTTAGTAAACTCGGAGCCGCCTCAGCTTGACTTATAGTCCGTAGACTCATCGTCCATGGCCCGGTGACACTGCGGGATGCAAACTCAGCTCCCGCGTGCACTGCGCGCGTTCGGACTGAACGTCCGGCAACGGCGGGAAGCGAGCGGCCTCACTCAAGAGAGCGCTGGCGAAAAGGCTGACCTCGATCCTACATACATCAGCGGCATCGAGCGCGGTGTTCGTAACCCTAGCCTGCTTAGCATTTGTCGCCTGGCAAAGGCACTTGGCGTTACCGTCTCCGAACTTGTTGAAGGAGTCCGCGAGTGACTGCGGCAGCGGCCTCGCCGCTGACGTTTATCGATTTGTTTTGTGGATGCGGTGGCTTTTCTCTCGGCCTTCGGCGTGCCGGCTTTCAGTGCGTCGCCGCCGATCGATCTCGATGAACACGCCATCACAACTTTTAGGAAAAACTTTCCCAAGGAAACGCTGGTTCTTCGGAAGGACCTAACGAAGTTCCCGCCGGACAGGCTGGCGGCGAAACTCGGCGTCAACCACGTGGATGTCATCGTTGGTGGCCCGCCGTGTCAGGGGTTTAGCACCGTGCGACAAGTCGGTGCCGCTAACCACGGCCCGCGGGTGCGGAAAGATAAACGGCGATGGTTGTTCCGCCCGTTCCTAGCTTATGTCGCCGCGTTTCGGCCGCGGTTCTTTGTCATGGAAAACGTGATGGGCATTCAGAGCGCCGCGAAAGGGAAATTTTTCACGATGGTGCAATCCGAGGCGCGCAAACTCGGTTATCTCGTGAACGCGCAAGTCGAGGAGGCATGGAAACTCGGTGTGCCGCAAACTCGCCGACGACAGCTCATCATAGGAGTGCGCGATGACATTGCCGGATTCTTTCCGAGCGAATTAGAGCCAGCTACTCGTGCAGGGACTCCGCACGAAGGTCGGCCGTCGCTGTGGGACGCAATTGGCGATCTACCACCCTTGTCGGCGGGAACCGGCACAGAGGAGTGCGAATACGATCTTCCAGTGCGCGTCAACCACCTCCGCGAACGTGGCGCGCCGTGTCGCCACTATCTGGAAAACATCGTTGAGATAGACGCCGCGAAGTGCCTAACCGCCATCGTGCGCGACCACATAGCGATCGCGACCTGCGAGACTTTGGGAGACTTGACGAAGGAGAGAACAGCGGCGGAGCGGAAGCGCGCGGCGTGAAGATGGAATTCCTCTACAACCGCACCTGCTTCAAGGATCGCTACAAGCGCCAG
Source organism: Chthoniobacterales bacterium (assembly GCA_046262215.1). Lineage (GTDB taxonomy): Bacteria > Verrucomicrobiota > Verrucomicrobiia > Chthoniobacterales > UBA10450 > JACCTI01. The sequence continues at coordinate 11,953 of JBHENE010000051.1, forward strand.
CATCGTGAGCGGCCGTGTTCCACGATCGTCGCTCACTTGTCGAAGGATGGATTGATGTTCATCCACCCGACGCAATGCCGCACGTTGACTCCGCGGGAGGCGGCACGAGTGCAAACATTTCCGGACTGGTTCGAATTCCCAGTCGCAAGAACTCATCAATTCCGACTGATCGGTAATGCAGTACCGCCGCTAGTCGCTGAAGCAGTAGGCGAAGAGATCAGAGACTTCCTGCGTCAGAAGCCAGCCTCCGCGCGTGTCGGTAACGATGCTCGACGTCTTCCGCTGAGCCGCGTTTCCGCTGCACGCGAACTGGAACAAATCGCAACCTTGGACGCTCGCGCGCTGCGATCACTCGGCACGGACGACTTCTTGCGCGGGTGGCACGCGCTGCTTTTCCTGTTTCCCGGTCTTCACCCAGATAACGCTCTCGATCACGGAACTCTCAGGGAAGATTCCGATCAGCTTCCTCTTCCGAGCTTCGAGTGGTTACTACGGCGTCGATATGTCCGTAGTGGTTGGCCGGTAGCTCTCGAAGCCATCGGTCGCGAGGCGTGGCGGCGCCGAGATCGCGGCGAAGTACGCGACGACGCTTTCTACTGTACCGAAGCACAAGCCGCGGGACTACGCATTCAGTCCTCTCGACGTCTAGGGTGTGAGTCAATCATTCCGGTTGTCTCGAGATGAATCCTCGCTGGCACTTCAATCTCAGGCGTGCAAGCGATCGGATGCGCGACTCGGCGAATGACGCGTTCTTCACGGCGGAAAGTCTAGAGAATCTCAGCGAAGCGTTGGTTCGCGAAGGCATCCAGAACTCCCTCGATGCTGCCAGGCGTGAATCTGGAGGAGTGCGCCAAGTGCGTGTGCGAATTCAATTCGTACCGACCGCATCGCAGAACGTCCGCGACTATCTTACCAGGCACTTTGCGACTGCGCGAAAAAACTTTGAACAGGGGCTAACCGAGCCGGATCTCGACTCTCTCTTTAAGAGCGATCGCGGCTACATCGTTTTCGAGGATTTCGGGACTCGTGGACTCAGCGGAGATGTCAACGAGTGGCGCCTGGAACGAGCCGAGCAGAACGCGTTCTTTAGTTTCTTTCGAGCGGAGGGGCGTTCTGGAAAATCCGGCGATAGCCTAGGTAGATGGGGCATTGGCAAGCAGGTATTTCCGACCGCCAGCCCGCTGCACGCTATCTTCGCGCTCACGGTTCGGGGCGAAACTCCAGCTAGAGTGTTGATGGGCTCGGCGGTTGTAGATTAGCGGAGTAGACGATATGAGACCAAACAAGACGCTGCTCACGCTCGGGAGCAGGATTCGAGAACAGCGGCTCAAACAAGAGCTGACACAAGAAGCGCTCGCGGACAGCGCCGGAATCGCCACGCAGCTTCTATCTGCAATCGAGCGTGGCACAGAAGACCTGCCGCTAGAGACATTGTTGCGGTTGGCGACATCGCTGCACACGACAGCCGCCGAGCTCTGCGACGGCATCGACGACTGACCTCGTCAATCGTCGAACGATTGATACAATCGGCGCGATGAAGGGGAGAATGTGGTCTCGCGATGAATTGGTCGTCGCGATGAATCTCTACTGCAAACTGCCGTTCGGTCAGTTGCACGAGCGCAATCCCGTCATCATCCAGCTCGCTTCGAAGCTCCACCGCACATCAGGCAGCGTGGCGATGAAGTTGTGCAACTTCGCGTCGCTTGATCCAGTGCAGCAAGCTCGCGGTATCAAAGGGCTTAGCGGCACAAGTGCGGGAGATCGCGCAATATGGGACGAGTTCAATCGCGATTGAGATCGGCTCGCATTCGAGAGCGAGAAGCTTCTCGCTGGCCTAGAAGGCCAACCAGTCGAGGCGAAAGCTCAGATTCCTGAGGAGGAACTGCCGCGCGAAGGGCGCGAGCGCGAGCGAATGGTCCGACAACGCGTTAATCAGTACTTTTTTCGCGCAACGGTGCTTGCGTCTTACAACACGCGCTGCTGCATCACTGGGTTAACCATTCGCGAACTGCTTGTAGCCAGCCACATAGTCCCTTGGGCGACAGATCACGCGAACCGTGTCAATCCACGGAACGGGCTTTGCCTCAACTCGCTCCACGATCGCGCATTCGACCGCGGGCTTATCGCGGTTTCCAAAAACCTTAGAGTGTCGGTATCACCCACGCTTAAAGCTGGGCCGTTGGAATCGGCTGCGAAGCGATTCCTGCTCGACTACGAAGACTCTGAGCTTTTCCCGCCAGATCGCTTCCTTCCAGATCCGACGTTTCTCGAGTGGCACCGCTCGAACGTCTTTCAAGCGTAGCGACCCCTTGCGACTCGTTCTTGCTGCGCGGCAACGCGGTGAAACGATGGACGGCCGGACGACTTTGTTTTCACGCGTCCGCCATTGCGGCAGGAGCCAAAAGCCAGTGGTGCCGTTGTGATCCGAGAAGACGGCAATCGCGTGGAGTTGGAGATCCGTGCGGCGAATTTTCAATTTGGAGTCACCGGATTCGACACGAAGCGGGATCTGGTCGTGCGCGCCATAGAGATTAAGAGCGACGATGAAGCGAACGTTTAACTACACCGGCCGACGTAAGATTAGCCGCACCGATGCGGGCTTCACGGTCCAGCAGCGAGAAAAGGCGTGGGCGTTTGATGCTGAGTTGCGGCTAGCTACTTATCGCTTCCCCCACAATGCAGAGGTCTGGGTGGAAGCTCATCGCCAGAACCTATGGATGCAGTGGCCATGGGACACGATCTCAGCGTTGCGCGTTCCAGCGGACCGCCGACTAACGGAGTTTGATGTGCCGGACGGCGTGCTATTTCGCGTGCGTGTAGTTCAGCCGCCCGGGTCCGAGCATCACAAGCTGCTTGGAGAGGCGGACGGGATTCCCTTCGTCAAAGCTGGTGAAGCTGACGATCGTCGCCGCCATTTACTCGAGCCAGTTCCTGACGAGCTTGATCAGCAACTCTGGAAGCTCGATTTCGAAAGCGATCCGCCGCGGTTGCTCGTGAACAGGGCGGCCCAACCAAGTTGGCGGGAGCTAGCACGCTCGCCAGCGTTCATCGCTTTGGTCTATCCAGAGGTACTCCGGCGAATGCTCACGTTCGCGCTGATCGAGGAGAACTGGAGCGAAGACGATGAGGAGAGTGGATGGCAGGCCGACTGGGTTCGGTTCGCCCGGAATATCGGTGGTTTGGCGGAAGTGCCACCGATTGATCAGCGGCAAGACCGCGAGAACTGGATCGAGGAAGCCACGGCATCCTTCGCCCGTCGCTACGCTGCGCGTGATACGTGGGATAGAACAATCGACGATCCAAACCGATGACGCTGCGCCGTTTCAATACTGATGGAGTAGCGGCTTTTCGAGCTTATCGCTCGCGCCTCACGATCGAGCCGACGCTACCGCCACCCGTTCAGCTTCTCGAAGATGCGGCGTACACCGAGGTAGTCTGCGACGCGGAGCTCTCTTCTCGCAGCTTTGCATCACGGCTGGACGCAGGGCGATTCTTCGAAGAGCTACTTGCGGCAGCGAACGTGCCGTCGCCGGAGCTTGACCAAGGGCTTTGGGCGTGGCTAACCCTCTTCTACTTCGACGAAGTGTGTCCAGCAGATGGAAATGGTCGACGCGATCCGAAGACTGACGAGGCACGGCTTGTTCCGAGCTTGGATAACTATCAGCGATTCTACCGCCATCTGCTTCTTGGCCCATTCCTGATAGTTCGCGCGCACCGGGATCAACCAGACAGAGCTATCGGGATGTTATCGAATCCGCTCTGGAGACCGGGCGAGATCGCGGAGCAGCTAGCCTCGCGTAAGGAACTGGTGACGAACCCCGCGGTGGTGGAAAGCAGCAACGACTCTCTACTACGATTCCGCGACCGGTACCTTTAAGCGCGGTGCTGGCGCGAAGGTGCGAGGAGCGCCACGGCGTTTGGCTGACCTGCTCAACCAACTGGATCTGACGTATTACCTATACGGGATGAATACGAACGAGCTGCTTGCTCTCCTTCCGAAGGAGTTCGACCGATTCCGGACTTCGGTCGTCAAGTAATCTTCGTCCAGCACGCCGCCGTGGCTGACGTCTTCACGCGAGAAAAACGCTCCGACGTGATGTCGCGCATCCTTGGACGCGGCAACAAGGCAACCGAGCTGCGGATGATCGCGCTGTTTCGCGCGTTCGGGATCACCGGCTGGCGTCGCAACTGCCGAGTGCTCGGAAAGCCGGATTTTGTGTTTCAGCGCGAGCGAATCGCAGTGTTCGTTGACGGCTGCTTCTGGCATCGCCATGCGGGCTGCAAATTCTGCTACACGCCGAAAACCCGGCGAGAATTTTGGCTTCGCAAGTTCGAGCGGAACATTGCCCGCGATCGACTTGTGACTCGAACTTTGCGCAGAGCTGGATGGCGCGTCGTCCGCGTCTGGGAATGTCAGCTAACCGCGAGCAACTCGCGACGCGCAGTGAGTCGCATCAAGCGAGCATTACGATCTACTCCAACCAGCCGATTTTGATCTCCTTCTCCAGCGCCTTGAGCTCGCGGTCACCAGTGATGAGTTGGGCCTTCTGCTCCTTTGCCAGTGAAGCGGCGAAGGCATCAGCCAGACTGATTCTGTAACGCGCTTTGAAGTCAGCAGCGAAATCCGAGAGGGCGCGTGTAGCAGGGCGAAACTCAATCGGAAGTGCGGGGAGTTCCCCTGCGATTTCATCCCATCGCTCTTTCCCGTCTTTCCGGATGGTGATGTATTTCACCTCGGCATAATTCACCTCGCTCATGTGCACCGGCTCGTCGCGCACGCCTGCGCGTTCCAGCAACGCCGCTACTTTTTCCTCGCCGGCTTCGCCTCGCAGGAAGGCGAGTAGTGCGAAGCTATCGAGGACCGTTCGAGCTGCGCTCATACTTCGCTTTCTCGAGCGCTTTCTCTTCCGCTTTGTGTTCGGCTCGCTCCTCGGCGAGCGATTTGCCGCCGGGCTTGCGCTTCAGGATACCGCGCAATCGCGTGATCGCGTGTTTCGTCACCGGTTTTAGCAGTATCCCTTCGGGCGTCGACTGCACGACCGCACGCGTGCCGCTTTCAATATGGAACTCGCGCCGCAGCCACGCCGGGATGACCACCTGTCCCTTCGAGGTAAACCAGATGGAATCGGCTTTGGATTTCACACCCATCACACTAAGTCATACTTTTTCGAAAAGTATGTCAAGTCTCAGATGTGATCGCGGCGTCTCACTTCACTCAAGCGCATCATTCGTTGGCCGGTCGTTTTGATAGAAGACGCCGAAGACGCCGAAGACGGCGGGAAAGGGCGACAAGAAAGTCGGAATGCGCAATGCGGAAGTAGGAACTAGAGCCGTGTTTTCCATCGTTGATCGTGCTGGGCGCCGTGCAGGACGGCATGAACGTACAGCGCGTCGCTGCTGATTGAGAAGAAGATTCGGTAGGGAAAACGCTCCGTCAGAACGCGGCGAATCTCTCCGTCACGTCGAACGATGCGGAAGAGTTCAGGGTTTGCAGCGGCTCGACGGATCGCGCGCAACGCCTCGTCAATCAACTCCCCGCCGAGTCCTTCAGCTTGCCGCTCATACCACGCGGCGGCTTCCACGAGATCGTCAACCGCCACCGGGCGGACGATGATCCGCTGAATCATTGATGCTTGATTCTCTTTAGGACTGAGCTTTTCAGCTCGTCCGCCGCAATCCCGGAAGTGGGGTTGCGCTGAAAGTCTTCGAGCCGCTGATCCAGGATGGAATTCTCCTCCGCGGTGAGATCGTCATCTTCCAGGGAGATGGCGCGGCGAATTAACTCTTGTCGCTCCGCGAACGACAGCTTCGGAATTTCCGCGAGTATTTCGGTGAAACTCATCGGAATTACTTCATGCGGTCGAAAGTTTTCTGCAGCAATGCGAGGTCGCTCGGATGACCGAGCTTCTCGCGCGTGGAGTCGACCCATTTCTTTTCGAGGGCGTTCTTTGTTGGTCGGTCGTTTTGATAGAAGACGCCGAAGACGCCGGGGAAG
>JBHENE010000052.1:0-18547 GCA_046262215.1 Chthoniobacterales bacterium
CGAAGGCCGAGCGTACTTGCCGGATTTTGCGTGAGCGCGTTGTTGTAGTCCGCGAGCGCCGCGTCGTAGTTTTTCAGCTTGTGATACACCAGGCCGCGACGTTCAAGCGTCCGCGGGTCGTTCGGCTTCAGCTCGAGCGCCTTGTTCAGATCCGCCATGGCGGCGTCGAATTGGTTTTGCTCGTTCAGCGCGGCGCCGCGGTTCGAATACGCTGCGTAATCTTTCGGCGCGAGTTCGACGGCCTTCGAGAAGTCCGCCGCCGCTTCGGGGAACTTTTTCATCGCGAGGTAGAGACCGCCGCGATCGTTGTAAAGCCTCGCCTCCTTCGGTGATGCTTTAATCGCTTCAGCATATTCCGCTAAGGCTTGATCAACCGCTCCGGTTTGCGCGAATTGCATCGCTTTGGCTGCGTGGTCTCCGCCACCGCCGACCGATGCCCCTGCCTTAGGTTTTTGTGCGTGCAGCGTGGCCGTTTGCGCAGCGCCCCAAAGCGCGATCGCCAGAAGTGAAAATGCTCGTTTTGTTGCCATAATGTTTTCGGGTCTCCTCAGTCTTTCGTTTTTGACCGACTAATCGTTTGCAGGCGAGCCAATTAAACTGCTCAGTCGCTCCCGCCCATGTTTGAGCTCCTCCAAACCGACTCTGGAACGAAGGCGCGGCGCGGCCGCCTCACGACTGCGCATGGGGTGATTGAAACGCCTGCGTTCATGCCGGTCGGCACGCAAGGCAGCGTCAAAGCGGTTAGTCCGCGCGAGCTGCGGGAGCTGCATGCGCAGATTATTCTTGGTAACACCTATCATCTCTTCGTTCGCCCGGGTCTCGAGGTGATTCGGCATTTTGGTGGCCTGCATCGATTCATGAATTGGGATGGCCCTATCCTCACCGACAGCGGTGGCTACCAGATCTTCTCTCTGGCGAAGCTGCGGAAGATCACAGACGAAGGCGTCCGTTTCCAAAACCATCTCGACGGAACACCGACCTTCATCAGCCCTGAGGTCGCGATGGAAATCCAGGCGACGCTCGGAAGCGACATCGCGATGGTGCTCGATGAATGTCCGCCCTGGCCATGCGAGCATGATTACGCAGCCAAAAGCCTCGACCTGACGATCCGCTGGGCGAAGCGTTGCAAGGAATCGCTACGTGCGCCCGGCCAGCTTGTCTTCGGTATTGTGCAAGGCGCGACCTTCGCCGATCTCCGCCGCGCCAGCGCCGAAGCGACGGTTGAGATCGGCTTCGACGGCTATGCTATCGGCGGCGTCAGCGTTGGTGAACCCGAACCCGAAATGATGTTCGCGGTCGAGAACAGCGAGCCGTTTCTACCGGCGGACAAACCACGTTACGCGATGGGACTCGGCACGCCGCCGCAGATGATCGAGCTAGTGGCGCGCGGCGTCGATATGTTCGATTGCGTGCTGCCGACGCGGCTGGCGCGGAACGGCACCGCGTTCGCCGCCAGCGGGACGCTGAACCTGAAGAACGCGGAGTTCACAATGGGCCGCGATCCGATCGAAGAAGGCTGCGCTTGCCCGGCGTGCGCCGAGTTTTCGCGTGGCTACATCCGCCATCTGCTAAAGGCGGAGGAGATCCTCGGTTTACGTCTCGTCACGTTGCACAACCTGCACTTCTACCTCCAGCTCATGACGCGCACGCGTCACGCCATTGAGAACCGCACGTTCGCCGAGTTCCGGCGCGACTTCGTCAGCAACTACAAGGTGCGCGAAGCGCCTTGCGGAATCGAAGCGGCTTAGCGGGCGCTCGCGACTCGCGCGCGCAGTTTTGCATCCAGGCTGTCGTTGATGCGCTCGGCCCAGTCGCGTGACGACTCGCTGTTGTAGTGAATGCCGTCGCCGCCAGTCTTTCCCGGGATGTAGTGCGTCAGCTAGCGCGAATCGATGACCTCGAAATGGTCACGCGCCGCACCTTCCTGCACCAGCCGGTGAATACGACCCTGTGTCTTCCGGAACGCGTAGGAATCCGGCGGCGCGATCCAAACGATCTGACGCACGTTTGGACCGCGTGCTGCCGTGATGAAGCGATGGATGAAGCCGGTGATCTGCGCGTCGGTTAAATTGCGGTCCATCCAGTTCGTCCCGAGTTGGACAACAACCACTGTCGGCTGTTGCCGCCTAACGAGAGATTCGACCTTCGGCGTGCGCGTTGCCCGCGGCGGCTGCCCGTTCACAAAATCGCGGAAGATCGGCGGATTGTCGGGCGTGCTCTCGCGGTAACCGCACTTCGTATAAAACTCCGGTTCATCTGCCAGCCAGTTTTCAGGCGACGAACCGCACGACGCGTAAGCTGCGACATTCTGCGGGCCGAACTTCTGCGCGAGATGCTGCTGCACCGCTTCGCCGAATGGCCCTGCGGAAAGCGAATCGCCAATCATGAGCACGCGCGTCGCAGCAGCCGGTTTTTCGACCGAGCGCTTTGCTGCGACAACATCTCCGTCGGTCACCAGCGGAAAGCAGCCGACGCACAACGCGACACCGACCAGCGTAAAGGCAGAACGCACAATCATCGTGTGCGATTCCCAGGATGCCGTGCTTTGTCTTCGACGCGCATATACGGCGTCAGGCTAATCAGGCCCGATTCATCTCGGGATTTCGCGGTGTCCCACAAACTACCTTCCATCGGTTCGAGACGCAGCTTGTAGCTCGCGCCGATTTTGTAGCGAGCGAGCGACTGCGGTTTCATCGCGATAAAGGAGGGATGCATCACCAACACCTTGCGCTCCGAGTATTGCCCACTGAGCACTTTTTTAACATCGTAAACGTACGCGACCAATGACTCCTGATACGGAAGCAGCTCCTTCAGCTGCATCGGTTTCGACTTAAAAACCAGCTTCGCGTCGACGACGATCGGCGCAGCTTTCGGCGCCTCCGCTGGCGGCGGGACATTCTCGCTGGCGGCGACGGCTTGAATCTCGTGGAGCGGCTTCAATGCAGCGAGTGGCTGCGCATTCAGATCGCGCTGAATAATGTCGAAAACCTTATCCGCCCACTCGTCCATCTGCGCACCGAGGAAATGCTCCTTATCCGGCTCCATGTGCTGATACGGATAGGAGACGAGCTGACGGCTATCGATAACCATCGCACCCGGCGTCATCTGCGCTTTCGTTTGCTCGAGGACGAAGTCCTGGACAGCCTTGTCAATCCGGCCCGAGACGGGCGGGTTCACGTAATAGATCTTCCGAACGTTCGACGGAGGATTGATCGCGGTGTGCTTGAACGGGAGCAGGTAATTCCGCAGCGTGAGCGCATCGTGGGGATGAACTGTTTTACCGTCCGGAAAGAGACCAAACAGGTTGCTCCCTGATTGCATCACGATGACGTCCGGCTGAGTCGAGGCGATGAGGTCTTCGAGCTTCGGCACCGGATGCGGTTTCGGCGCCTGGTTCTTTTTCGTGCCGTAAATGTCGATCGTCTCCTTCGGCTGTTTCGCGCCGGGCACCGATTCGATGGTCCAATAACCGCACTGCGTTTTGACCTTTTCGTACGGCTTATGTTTGAGCCAGCTCAGCGGCGTGGTGCCGCACGTCATATAAGAGAACGTCGCCTTCACCTTCGGATCGTTCCGGAAATGTTCGTCCAGCCGTTTCCCGAATCCGCAGAGGGCGAGCGAATCGCCACGGATCAGCACGTTAAGCTTTTGCCCCTCCTCAGTGCTATCGGCGCGCGTCGGCTGCGTCGCGCTTGGGAGCAGCAGCGCGATGATCGACACCCACAGAGCCACCCTCCGTAGCCGTCCGGCCAGAGTCTTGATTGGCGTGGCTCTTCTGCTCATTCGGGGGCCACTCTTTGCACTGCATCCGCCACGCGCGTCAAGCACGCGCACTTCAGACGGCGCGCCCCCGGTCGTCATCCCGAGCCGCGAAGACGGCCGAGGGATCTCACCTATGCAATCCGCGTCACACAAGCCATGCCGGGACGACCGACACAGCCAACGTTGTCCGCACTGCCACTCCCATGCGGACATTCTATAGCAAGGCGCGAGATCCCTCGGCCGTCTCCGCGGCTCGGGATGACAGTGTTCGCGCGCCACTTTGACTCGCACGGGCACAGGCTTTCCCGTTCGCGTCGCTACTTCGCGATCGGCTGCTGCACCCAGCCTTGGTCAGCTTCCGTAAATTCCCGCGCGGCGAAGCACCAAACGACTACCTTCCACCTGGCTGCGCGAATATCTCTACATCCCGCTGGGCGGAAATCGCGGCACGCTCCCGCGCACCTACGCGAACTTGTTGATTACGATGCTGCTCGGCGGGCTCTGGCACGGCGCATCGTGGAACTTCGTCATCTGGGGCGGCATGCATGGAGGCATGCTGGCGTTCGAACGCAGCCAGGGGCGCGAGAGTTTCTATGCGCGGCTGCCGCGAGCATTCCGAGTGGCGATCACGTTCCTCTTCGTCCTGCTGGCCTGGGTCTTCTTCCGCGCCGCTGACCTGCCGCGCGCCCTCAACTATCTCGCGAGCATGTTCGGATTGGGAGACGCTCGGCCGGGTGCCGCGCTGATCGGCGGCATCATCTATCAACGCTACTTTTTGCTCTCGTTAGGCGCGGCAGCGCTCGTCATTTGGGCAGGTCGGCAAACCTGGGATTGGACGCAACGGATGACGCTGCCGAAAACCGCGACCTGCTTCGCGCTTGGCTGGCTCGCGCTCGTCGTCTTGGCGACGCAGGAATACAATCCCTTCATCTATTTCATCTTCTAGGATGTCGCGCCGAATCCTACGAGCGATCGGCAATCTGAAGCCGTGGAAACCGACTAAGTCGCTGCCGAGCTACAGCGAGCCGACTCCCGAAACGAGCCGGACACTAACGCGCGAAGAAGAGGCGGAGATCGCGCTGAAGAACACGGCGTTCGGGCCGGGAGCGGTGACACTGCTGATCGCGCTATTTCTCGGGACGATCGTTGTCGTTCCGGTGCTGCAAACCCTCGCGGAGATGCGCGGCTGGGATGGTTCAGGTCTCTCGATCGGCAACATCTTCAAGGTGCTCCCGACAATCGAGAAACTCCGCGCCCTTCGCACGATCACCGACGTGTGGAGCCTGCTGCCGCGCGCTGCTGAGTTGAAGAGCGTGGAGAAGGCGATCGAGAACGAGTCCATTGTCTCGCGATGGCTGCTGCCGGCAGTGCAATCTCTCCTGATCGGGCGATTGGGTGCCGGCAACGAACAGGCGTATGTCGGTCGCGACGGTTGGCTCTTCTACCGCCCTGATGTGGACTATGTCACCGGCCCGCCATTTCTTGATCCGGTGCAGCAAACGCGACGCGCGCACAGCTCCAACGTCGCACCCGATTCGGTAGCCGCGATCGTGCAGTTCCGCGATCAACTCGCCGCGCGCGGGATCGATTTGGTGATCCTGCCCGCGCCTGCGAAGCCGTCAGTGGACGGTGAGAAACTGACAGCTCGCATCGCGCAGAATCGCTTGCTGCAGAACGCGTCCTTCGATGAATGGCGAACGCGCCTAACGAATGCCGGAGTGCGCTTCTTCGATCCTGCTCCCCTGCTCATGGCCCGCAAATCCGCTGCGCCGCTTTATCTTCAAACCGACACGCATTGGCGCCCCGAAACAATGCAGTATGTCGCAGCGCAATTAGCGGCGTCGTTGAACATCACTCCGGGACCGAACAGCGCTCCACTGCGCATGACTGCCGCGCAAGTGGAAGCGGTAGGCGACATCGCGCGGATGTTGAAGCTGCCCGCAACTCAGACGCTCTATCCCCCAGAGAAAACGACGATCCAACAGGTCGCGAAGGGCCGTGGCGCGTGGCGTTCGTCACCTGATGCCGACGTCCTGCTCCTCGGCGACAGCTTTGCAAACATCTTCTCTCTCAAAGGTCTCGGCTGGGGTGAATCAGCCGGATTCGCCGAGCATCTCAGCGCGGCGCTCGGCGGGCGGCCGCTCGATTGCATTCTGCGCAACAGCGACGGCGCCTTCGCCACGCGCGAGATGCTCGCGAATGAATTGGCGCGCGGCCGTGATCGCCTCGCCGGCAAGAAGTTGGTGATCTGGGAATTCGCCGCGCGTGAGGTGGCGTTCGGGAATTGGAAGCTGCTCGAGATGAAACTGGGACAACCAGCTCCCTCACGCTTCTTCACCATCCCGCCGGGGCAGAATGTCGAGGCGACGGGAACGATCGCGGCGATCTCGTCGCCGCCGCGTCCAGGAACGGTGCCATACAGCGATCACGTCGTCGCCGCGCACCTCGTTGATCTGCAACTCAACGGGGCTGAGACAGGCGAAGCGCTTCAGGCGCTCGTCTACCTCAGCAGTATGCACGACAACGTCTGGACACCCGCCGCGCGGTTGCAGCCGGGGGACCGCGTGACGTTAAAGCTGCGTGCGTGGTCGGATGTCGCAGCGCAATACGAGGCGATTAATCGCAGCGAGCTCGATGCGCCGGAACTGCAACTCGAAGAACCGGTCTGGGGTGAGTTGAAGTAGAAATACGGCGCTCGCCGTGCGGAACTAAAAGTGACAGCACAGTAAAAATATTGTCTTTTTTGACCAAAACCAGATGATCAGCCGCTCGCAGCATTTGCACGTGAATCACAGGCGGAGATCCAAATTCAGCATCGTTAATGACGTGACGCGGCAAAGCCTTTTTGCATTCGCCGCGCTTTCTGTGCTTGCGACCGCTCGCATGACGGTAGCGGGCACCCAAGAATGCATCCGCCCAGGTGTCACTGTTGTAACGGATTCGGCTGGCGACCAGACCGGCACCAGTCAGCAAGATCTCCGATCCATCTCGATCGCGCAGCCGTTCGATCCCAATAGCAACGCCAACACGCTTTTTATAACGTTAAAGGTCGCGAGCTTGTCTCCACTGCCACAGCCGAGTTCCCGGTGGGTTGTGTTCTTGAGCCGAACGAATGGCGACGGCTCGGTAACGGAATGGTTCGTCGCGATGACGACTGAACTGCCCGGAAGTGCGGCTGCACCAACGTATGTGTTCGGTCATACAACGGGAAGCACCTCTTCTCGGCAGTTGATCGTGGATCAGGCTGCAGATTCCGGAAGCTTTAATGTAGATGGGACCATCACCATTGCGTTGTCCGGCCGTCGTGTCACCGCCGGTGGACTGATATTCGGCTCGTTACAAGCTGGGGAAACCGTAGCGAACATCGAAGGGCAGACGCAAACGGTTATCGCGGGATTCGCCACCGTGGCAGACAGCACTCCGACCGGTAGGTACCAGGTAATCAACAACGACTCCTGCGCAGCGGCGTCGAACCCGTCGCCGACGCCTCCTCCAACTCCGACGCCGACTGCAACTCCCAGACCCACCGAAACGCCTGCAGCCGACCAGTCGGTGACGTGGCAGAACAATGCGACGCACGACGGGAACAATTCCCGCAGCACGGTAGCGCCACCGCTCTCTTTGAAATGGCGGCGCGACCTGACGTCGGCTGCGGTTCAATCGATCTCTTATCCGTTGATCGCGCAAGGTTTGGTTATCGTCACGACCACAGGAGCCAACAACACCTCGTCACCAACGAAATCTGTCATCGCCTTCAACGAAGCGACAGGCCAGCAAATGTGGTCTCGAAATATCTCCGGTTTGTACAGCTTCGTGAATGCCGCTTACGACGCCGGCAAAGTGTTCGTCCTGAATTATGACGGCCTCATGCAGGAATTTGATGCCGCGAGCGGCATTCCAGGTTGGAGCGTGAAGCTGCCCGGGCAGAGCTCGTTCACCTCTCCGCCATCGGCAGCAAATGGAATTGTTTTCGTCGGCGGCGCGGGGTCGGGCGGGACACTGTACGCGATGGATGAAAGCAGTGGAGCGGTTCTATGGACCGCTCCTGTGGAGAACGGCGACCATAGTTCTCCGGCCGTCACTGCTGGTTCCATGTATGTTTCGTATGTCTGTCCGCAGGCGTATGCGTTTGTGCCCGAAACGGGAAAACTGCTCTGGCACTACTCCGGGCCATGTGAAGGAGGCGGTGGCAAAACTCCGGTCGTCCATCAGGGAAAGGTCTACGTCCGCGACGCCATCAACAACGGATCCAACGGCCTGGTGCTGGACGCTCAGACGGGCGCAAAAGTCGGTTCGTTCGCGTCGGATCGGCCACCGGTATTCGTCGGCAATGTCGCGCTTTATCTGTCTAGTGATACGCTCCGTGGCGTGGACCTTTCTAGCGGACAGGTTCTCTGGAGCTTTGCTGGCGACGGCAACCTTCAGTCGGCTCCTCTGGTTGTGAATCAGACAATTTATGTAGGCAGTAGCTCTGGCTTACTTTATGCGCTGGATTTCCAGGGGCATGAAACCTGGCGCACGCAAGTCGGGAGTGCGATTCTCGCTCCAGACGAACAGAACGCGATTTTGACCACTGGGTTGGGCGCTGGCGATGGCCTGCTGGTGGTTCCGGCGGGGCCGCTTCTCTCCGCCTATGTGAATGCTCCTAGCACGCCAACGCCCGCGCCTACACCAACTCCGACGTCGACTCCTACTCCTAGTCCGACGCCCACTCCACAACCTGCTGCTCAGTCCCAAAACATCTCGACTCGGCTTAACGTGCTCACCGGCGACAAAGTCATGATCGGAGGATTCATCGTGCGAGGCAACGCGACCAAAAAGGTGATCCTTCGCAGCCTCGGACCGTCGATTCCAATCGACGGAAAGCTATCCGATCCGACATTAGAGGTGCCCTTGCCCGATGGGGGCGTTGTGACAAACGACAACTGGAAGATCGACGACGCTACGGGCGAGTCTCAGGAGGCGGCGGTGAGGGCAACTGGCGTTCCACCCCTTGATGATCTTGAATCTGCCATGGTTCTGAAACTCGCGCCCGGGCCATATACAGCAATCGTGCGCGGGAAGAATGGCGCCACAGGAGTCGGCTTGATCGAGGTGTATGACCTTGACGCTGATGCCGACGCTAAGCTGGCAAACATCAGCACGCGCGGCTTTGTCGACAACGGTAACAACATCATGATCGGCGGCTTTATTGTGGGTCCGAGAGACGCGGCTAACACAAAGGTAGCCGTGCGAGCGATCGGTCCTTCACTTCGCGTGAACGGCGCATTGCAGAATCCGTCGGTAGAATTGCATGATGAGAATGGCGCCATCACTGCAAGCAATGATGATTGGCAGAGTGATCCGTCGGCCGGCGAGATTCAGGCCAACCAACTGAATCCAGCGGATCCTCGTGAAAGCGCACTGATCCGCATTTTGGCACCGGGCGCTTACACTGCTGTTGTTCGGGGGGTCGGCGACATGACGGGGGTTGCCTTGGTGGAAATTTACAATCTGCAGTAGGCTTCCGCGCGCGGCGGATTTGCCGACAGATTGCGCCGCGCTGCGTTCCGACATAGGGCCTCCTTCCGCCTCGCCGCCGCTCCCTTGCAATTCCGTGCTGGCGGTGTTGAATAGGAGCCCGCTTGCCAGCACCGCTCCCCCAGCGGTTTGAGCTCCAGTTCGCGGTCCCGACTCCTATGTTTACCATCATCTTTGCCCAGGCAGCTTCCCCTGCTGCAAGCCCCGGCGCCGGCCTTGTCGGTTTCCTCCCGATCATCTTCATCGGCATCGTCATGTATTACGTGATGATCCGTCCGCAGATGCGGAAGCAGAAGGAGCAGGCGGCGCTCATGTCGCAGCTGAAGACTGGCGATAAGGTTGTCACCGCTTCAGGGATTCACGGCCTCATCTCGAATGTGAAAGATCGCACCGTGATCGTGAAGATCGCCGAGAACGTGAAAATTGAGATGGAAAAGTCGGCCGTCGCGAACGTCGTCAAAGCTGAATAACTCCCATGACCCCCGCTCTTACCTTCGTCGCCGGCCCCGCGCTGCTCATTCTGTTCGGCTGGTATTTCGCCACTGATCATGGCGCGCGGAAACGCGCTCTGGCGACCGTCCTGATGCTTCTGCTGGTCGCGTTCAGTATCGCAACCATTTACCCGCCGAAGAAGAAAATCGCGCTCGGTCTCGACATCCAAGGCGGCACTTCGTTTCTGATCCGACTCGTGCAGGCCGACAAGGAAATCACCCGCCCAATGCTCGAGCAAGCGGTCGAAGTCATCCGCAAACGCGTTGACTATTTCGGCGGCGGCGAGCCGGTCATCAGCCCGGTCGGTAATGACCGAATCCTTGTTCAAATCCCGGGACTCGACACCGCGAAGATCCAGGAAGCGCGCGAGCAATTATCCCGCGTCGCAAAGCTCGAGTTCGCGCTCGTGCATCCGCAGAACGCCGAGATGATCCGCAAGATCGAGGCGGGTGAAGGGATCATCCCGCCTGATTACCGGATGGTCGTTTACAAACTTCCGGGTAATAACGGCGAACCCGGCGGCGAGGAAAAGTTGCTCGTGCACAAACGCCCGGACGTCACCGGCGACCAGATCACGCACGCCTTTGCGGCGTTCCAAAATGATTGGCAGGTCAGCCTCGAGATGAATCCGGAAGGCGCAAAGAAGTTCGACCAACTCGCCGCCGAACATTACCAGGAACGCTTCGCGATTCTGCTCGACGGCGCTGTCCAGTCGGCACCGTCCATCAACGCGAAGTATTTCGGTGGACGCGCGATGATTAGCGGCGGCCGGATGGGCGAAGCCGAGGCGCGCAACCTCTCCAGCGTGCTCGAGAATCCGCTGCAGACACCCGTCAGCATCGAGGAGGAGCGCAGCGTTTCGCCGACGCTTGGGATGGACTCGATTCGCTCAAGCATCATCGCTGGTTTGATCGGCCTCGCCATCACCTTGCTCGGCGTCGTGGTCTACTACCGCTTCGTCGGTTTGATCGCGAATCTCGCGCTCCTAGTGAACATCGTCCTGCTGATGGGCGCGCTCACGATGTTCCATTTCGTGCTGACGTTGCCGGGTATCGCCGGTATCATTTTGACAGTCGGTATCGCGGTCGATGCGAGCGTTCTCATCTATGAACGCCTGCGCGAAGAGCTCGCGCTCGGCAAGTCGCTCAAGGTCGCGTTGCAGGCTGCTTACGATAAGGCGTTCAGCTCGATCTTCGATGCGAACGTCACGACTCTCATCACGGCCGCGATCCTTTTCTGGATGGCGAGCGGTCCGGTGAAAGGCTTCGCGATTTCGCTGACGCTTGGAATTCTGGCGTCGCTCTTCACGGCCCTGATCGTCGGACGCAGCCTCCTGAGCTGGTTCGTCGATACCGGCCGCGTGAAGAAGATCACGATGCTGCACCTCATCTCATCGCAGCACGTAAACTTCCTCCGGAAAGGCCCGCTCGCGGTGACGCTTTCCGTTGCGTTGATTCTCGCCGGCGCGACCGCGTTCGTGATCCGCGGCGACCGCAACTTCGGCGTCGATTTCAAGGGCGGCGATTTGCTGACCTTGAGCAGCACCCAACCGGTCTCGGTGCATGATGTGCGCGAGGCGATTAAGCCTTTGCATCTCGATGACGCGCCGATCCAGCAGTCGCAGCAAGCAGGCAAGAATTACATCACTGTCCGCAGTCCGATTAACACCAGCGAAGCAATCCAGCAGCAGGTGACGACTGCGATGCCAGCAGCGGGCTTCACCGTTGAAGGCTCGGAGCGCGTCGGCGCCTTGGTTGGCGGCGAGTTAGCGAAGAGCTCCCTCTGGGCTCTCGGCATCGGTATTCTTGGGATCCTGCTTTACGTCACGCTGCGTTTCGAGCTGTCCTTCGCCGTCGGCGCGATCGTGGCCTTGCTCCACGACGTGCTGATTACGATCGGTGTGTTCTCGCTCCTCGGTCGTGAACTCACCCTCACGATGGTAGGCGCGGTGCTGACGATCGCCGGTTACTCGATCAACGACACGATCGTTGTCTACGACCGAATCCGGGAAGGCTTCGCCAGCGGTCGCAAGGGATCTGCCGAGCAGATCATGAACGAGAGCATCAACCAGACGCTGAGCCGCACGCTGTTGACCAGCGGCGTCACGGCGATCCCGATTGTTTGCCTCTACTTCTTCGGCGGTTCGGTCCTCCGCGATTTCTCGCTCGCGATCATCATCGGCGTTGTGGTCGGCACCTATTCTTCCATTTTCATCGCCTCGCCCATTGTTCTTTGGTGGACGAAGCTCCGGAGCGGCAGCGCGAGCGCTCTCCGGCGCGAAGTGACTCAAAAATCGAACCCTCCGACCGTTTCCCCGGCCCGGTAGGAAAGTTATTAACAGAGGTTGACCTCCGGAAACCGGCCTAGTAGGCTCGGCTCACCGGTCGGAACCGGCAGTATTTAGAAATTCTCAGGAGACAACCATGCCAGAAGTAATCGTTCGCAAAGGTGAACCGGTCGACCGCGCGCTCAAGCGGCTGAAGAACAAACTCGACGCCGAAGGCATCCTGGAAGAAGTGCGCCGACTGCGCGCGTTTGAAACGCCGACGCAAAAGACAAAGCGCAAAGCGAAAGCGAACGCGAAGCGCGGGCGGACGAAGTTCCGCTTTAATCCTTCGTAGGACTCGCCGCTACGGCGCAATTCGCGCCTCTTGCCTTGCCACTACGGCGCTCTTCCGAGCGCCGTTTTTGTTGTAAGCGCAGTCATCCTAAGCGGAGCGGCAGCGGAGTCGAAGGACCCCGCGTATTCAGATTCAAGCCCGCGTTGGCTCGTTTCCCGCGGAGGAGAAGCTCAACGAAACGGAATTCTCGCCCGCCACTTAGCGCAACGGGGTCCCTCGACTTCGCTCGGGATGACCGCTTACTCGCACTCGCAGACGATCCGGAAACCGAGATCGTTGCACGAGTAACTCGGGACATTCGATCCCCGCGCTGTCGTCCGCAGGCTGTTGAAGCGCGATTTCCAGCTGCCGCCGCGATACACGCGCTTCGCGCCGGAGGTTGAGCCCCGCGGGTTCACCTTTGGCGCGCCTCGATAATTTTCGAAGAAGTCGTGGCACCATTCCCAGACGTTGCCTGCCATGTCCTCGATCTTAAATGGACTAGCGCCTAGCGGGAACGCTCCTACCGGCGAGCTCTCGGCGTAACCGTCGCTTATGTCCCGGTCGCTCCACGCGAAGACAGTGTTTTTGTCCGCGAAATTCGCGAGGTCGCCACGTCGATCGTGATTCCCCCACGGATATTTTCGCCCGTCGGTTCCGCGCGACGCGAATTCCCATTCCGCTTCCGTGGGGAGCCGGTACTTCTTGCGTTCACGGGTTGAAAGCCATTGGCAGTATTTGATCGCGTCGAGACTGCTAACGTGCACGACCGGATGACGATCGCCCGCTCCCGCCGCGCGCTTCCGTACGTGCGCCGGATCGAACTGCTCATATTCAGCGTTCGTGATCGGAAAACGAGACATGTAGAAACGGCTCAGGGTGACTCGCGTGAGAGGCTTTTCCGTGGGACCGGCATCCGGCGCGTCGCTCCCCATCACAAATTCGCCAGACGGGACCAGTAACATCGCGGTGCCGACCGCATTTACGAATCCAGATGGCTGCGACGCGGCCGCTGGCGTGCTGACCGGCGGCGGCTCAGGAGCTGCAGTTGCCGGAGCCGCGATCGGCGTAGGAGCAACCTTTGTGACAGCTGGCGTTGCCGGTCGCGCGCGCGGCGGCTCAGCTTCTGACGAGGCATTCGCAGCGTTGTCGGCTTCCTCGAGATAGTCGTCGACCATGTCTTCGGCTTCGCCGGGATCGATCCCGAGGTTCTCCGCCATGTTGATCATGGCGTCGCGCGTGTCGTCGCTCATCCCACCGGTGTCGAGACCTGTCAGGCGCAGCATCCGGAGGAATTCATCTTTCGGATTGCGCGCTGCTCTTTGCGCCGCGGCGGCCGCGCGACGTTCGGCTCCCGATGGCGCAGCTGGCGCGAGTCCTGGTGCTCGCGCGCGTCGCGCGCCGCTGTCGTGCAACTCGGCCGTGATATATGCGCTCATCTGCTCTTTGCTCAGATGATGTTCGCGGCCGAAACGGAGCAGGTTCTTTTCCGCTTCCGGCGTCAGGAGACCATCCGCGATCGCGAACGTGAGATACTTGTGAAATTCGCCAACTGCCTGCTCCTGTGCCTGCGCCGCCAGCTCTTCGTCCATCTGCCGACGACGCGCAGGATCCAGCAGCTCGACGCGAGCTTCGGTGAGGTAGCGGGATGATTCGTCAAGCCCGGGGCGCAGTAGTTGCGAGATCGGATTGCTCGGCTGGTTCTTCAGCGGCAGCTTTTTCTGCCACCACCGCAGCAGTTCGCGGCAATGCTCTTCGATGACCGCGTCTGTTGGCTGTTCCTGCGGATCGAGGCACAGCCGTTCATACAAATTCGCGGATTTGTATTTGCTCCAGCCGTCCCATTTTTTTGGGTCGTCCGGCAGTGGGAGGGGGAAGTTGACGCTCACGTCGAGCATCCGTCTACGCCACGGTTAGCTCTGCGAGACCAGCTTTGGCAGCTTCGATTTCACCGGGCGCGAGACCGGTATTTCTCTCAATCGAAATGCGCGTCTGGTTGCCGCAAGCATGCACCGCAACCTCAAGCACCTGATTCGCGTTGTACTCGTAGACGAGCTCCACCGGCGAACCTTTCGGCAGGAACGGTGGGAGCTTCACGTCGCAAATTCCGAGCGGTGTGCATTCGGTAGGCATGGTGCTTTCGCCTTCGACAATTCGCACGATCGCGCGCGGCATATTGGCGCTCGCAGTTCCGAAGTGGTTGGTCGCTGATGCGGGGATCGCGCTCATCTTTCCGATCATCGGATACACGTATTCCTGCAGATCATTCTCATTCCAGAGGACGACTCCCAGCGTGTGAGAAGTGATATTCGTCACCTGCATGAGTGCGCCCTCGCGCGATGAAAACTGCTCGCGCGTATCATCCGGCAACACCTTCTCGCCGGAGGTTTCCTCTTCGTGCAGCATCAGGAGAATCGCCTGAACGGCGGCGCCAATCGCAACTGCTTCGTCGGCATTCACGTCCTCGCTGATTGGCGTCGACGAGAGCTGCGTGATCATCTCACGAATCATCGGCATCCGGGTCATGCCGCCGACCAGCAACATCTTCGTCAGGTCGCTCCAACCGAGCTTCGCTTCCTGCAGCACGATTTCGCAGATCGCCTTGCACTTCTCGACCAGATGCCGCGTGCGTTTCTCGAAATCTTCCCTCGTGAGTTCCACCTTCACGCTTTTGCCATTGTAGCTGTGCACGATCGCGGTGCGTTCACGGCTCGAGAGCTGGATTTTCGCAGCGAGCGCGCGGCTCTGTAGATCCTGATAACTCTGCAGATCGAGGAGCGGATTTTCGCCGTGCTCGCGGTCGAATTCCTCCGCCACCAGGTTAACGATGACATCGTCCCAGTCCTTGCCGCCGAGCCGGTGATCGCCGTTCGTCGCGAGCATGTTGATCTTGTTGCCTTCGATCCGCATGATCGTGACGTCGAACGTGCCGCCGCCGAGATCGAACACGAAAACCGTCTGGTCTTCGTTCAACTTATCGAGACCGTAAGCGACTGCCGCCGCGGTTGGTTCGTTGATGATCTGCAGGACGTTAAATCCCGCGAGCTGGCCCGCTGTGATCGTCGCAGTGCGTTCCGCATCGTTGAAGTATGCGGGCACCGTGATCACCACGTCGGTGACGGCTTCCTTGAGATACTTCTCCGCGTCGTGCTTCAGCTTTGTCAGGATCAAGGCTGACAGTTCCTCCGCTGAGTAAGTCTTCTCTCCGAACTGCCGCTGAAATTGGTCCTTCGGTTTGCCCATTTCGCGCTTCACGAAATCGACGATCCGCTCCGGCTCCGCGACCGAGTTATTCTTCGCGACGGTGCCGACGACGACATTGCCGCCACCATCGAACAAAATCACTGACGGCGTGATCCGCTCGCTCTCGGAATTAGGCACGATCTGCGGTTTCCCATACGCGTCGATGTGTGCGACGGCCGAGAAGGTGGTGCCTAGGTCAATGCCGATGGCTTTTCGTTGAGACATGATGTTTCGGTGGATGTGCTCGCACGCACTGTGCGGCGTAGCACTGCTCCCAGTCGCAGTTTTCATGCCCGAATGACAGGAAAGTGCGTGAGCTGCCGAGCTGCGTCGACGCAGCCGCTGCCTACGGCGCTGAGGCGAAGTTCGCCTTCTACTCGAAGCGTTTCGCGACCACCTCTTCAGGCCGCAGAACCTGTTCGCGCCAGGTAAAGCCGCGGCGCAAACGCATCATGATATGGCCGTCTTCTTCGGCAAAGTCGGCCGGCTCATAGCTCACGACTTTGTGGAGCGTGCGGTCGACTTTATCCTTCGGCTCGATCTCGCTCACTTCCATGCGGTTCATGATCTCGATCAATGAATGGAGAGCGTTGCTGAGATTGTCGGTCCACTGTCCGAGCTTCACGGGCCTCGCGTCATTCGAGGCGGCGGCGTTCTGCATCTGCCCAGAAAGGCTGCTGAGATCATCGAACAGCACGATCAAGTCGCGAATAAACGGCTTCTGCAAAGACTCCCGCAGGAAATTATCACGATACGTTTTCAGTTCCTGATGCAGCGTGTTGAAGAGCCTGTGATTGACGCTCTCCGTATTGCGCAACGCAGTCAGATGTTCATCGATTTTGCGGAGCTGCGCGGCGAGGTCGGGTCCTTCAGCCGGCGGCGGCGGTGTGCTCAGCTTGGCAAAGCCCTCGGCGAGCATTTTCTCGATCGTATCCAAGCGCGCGGCGAGGGCATCAGTCGAATGCGTCTCCTGCGGCTCCGGTGCGTCCGAATCGGAATCGCCGTTCCGCACCGTGTCGGCATTGCCATTCTTCGCCGCTTCGGCGACGAGCTGCTGCATCGCCGAAGCGAATTCAGCTGGTAGCTCGATGTTCCCTTTGGTCGCCATTTTCAGGAACGCACGCGGTAGAACTTTTGAATCGCGTCGACCAAGCCGGGCACATCGTGTCGTCGCGCCTCGACGTCAACATTCAGGCCGAGATCGCGCGCGGTCTTCGACGTCACTGGTCCGATCGATGCGACCTGCATGCCTGAAGGCCATGGTAAATGGAGAGCCATAAAGTTTTCGACCGTGGAAGAGCTCGTAAACGTAATCAGGTCCGCACCTTCCTCGGACAGCCGACGACGTGCGCCATTATCATCGCGCGTCTCCGGCACCGTTCGGTAGGCGAGGCCTTCATCTACAATTCCCCCCATGGCAGCGAGTTCCTTCGGTAGCACGTCCCGCGCCTTTTCCGCCCGCGCGAGAAGAATCCGCAGATTTTCTACGCCGCCCTGCTTCTTGAACTCACGGACGAGTGCCTCCGCGACAAACTCGCTCGGCTGCAGATCGACGTGCAGGTGGAACTCTTTGATCCGCTGCGCTGTCGCTGGCCCAATCGCCGCGATCTTCGCCGCACCGATCTCGCGCGCATCATCGTAGAGCTTGTAGAAAAGCTCGAAAAACGAGTTCACCCCGTTTGGGCTTGTGAAGATGATCCAATCATAAGCGTGCGAATCCTGCACCAACTCAGCGAACGCGCGGAGATCAGTCGGCGGCTCAATCCGGATGGTCGGGAGTTCGAGCACGTCGGCGCCGAGTTGCGTCAGCTGTGTCGTTAGGGCGCCTGCTTGAGTCCGCGTGCGGGTGACGACAATGCGTTTGCCGGCGAGCGGCCGGTTGTCGAACCAGTTCAGCTCCTCGCGCAGCGAAACCACGTCGCCAAACACCGCCACCGCTGGCGCAGAAAACCCGCGCTCTTCAACGCGTTGCGCGATGTTCTCTAGCGTTCCCACGAGTGTCTCCTGTCGCGCTGTTGTTGCCCAACGAATCAGCGCAACCGGCAGGTCACCGCGCACGCCGTTCGCGCGCATTTCGGCAGCGATGGTCGCGAGTCGCTCTACGCCCATGAGCATCACCTGTGTGCCGCCGAGTTTCGCGAGCGCGGCGAAGTCGATCGAGCTGTTGCTCTTCTCTGGATCTTCGTGCCCGGTGAAGAAGGTGACGTGCGAATTGCTCCCACGATGCGTGATCGGAATCCCTGCGTAAGCCGGTCCCGCGACCGCCGAGGTGACACCCGGCACGATGTCGAACGCCAGCCCGGCGGCCGCGAGTGCTTGCGCCTCTTCGCCACCGCGCCCGAAGACAAATGGATCGCCGCCTTTCAACCGGACCACACGCTGGCCAGCGCGCGTTTTGTCGACCAGCAACGCGTTGATCTCATCCTGCCGGAGCGTGTGTGCGCCGGCTTTTTTGCCGACATAAATCTTCTCGGCGGCAGCTGGCGCCCACTTCAGCATCTCTGGATTGCAGAGGTAATCGTAGACGAGGACGTCAGCTTCCTCGATGCACGCTTTCGCGCGCAACGTCACAAGTCCGAGATCGCCCGGACCCGCCCCGACCAGCGAGCATTTACCAGTTTGTTTCTTATCCGCCATTAATCTGCTCCATGAGTTTGGTCGCCATACGCGGAACATCCGCGTCTTCTCGGCGAGCCTCAACTTTGCCAATCGACGGCTGCGTTGATGGTGGATAAAACACCTGTGCAGCCAGTGTGATGTTATCGCCCTCGAGCGTCGCGAGAACGCCTACGGGTGAATCGCAGTCGCCATCCAGCCGGCGTAGAAATTCACGCTCCGCATCGAGGCACAGCAGCGTGTCAACATCGTTGATCCTACGAATTGCTTCGATGGTTTCAGCGTCGTTAGATCGGGCCTGCAAAGCGACAATT
>JBHENE010000053.1:0-36568 GCA_046262215.1 Chthoniobacterales bacterium
GAGATCGGCCAGGCGTGCATCGTTCTGGCGGTCGCGCCGCTTCTCGCATTGCTTTACCGGCGTAGCGTGCCGGTGGCTCGTCGAGTAGTCGCGGTCAGCTCATTCGGGGTTGTCTTTGCAGGGTCGTTCTGGTTCGTCCAACGATTATTTCCGTGAAGTGCCGAACAGCTGCCAAGAACACCGTTGTTGGGATCGTGTCCCGCTCGGATGAAGTGAGCTGAAAAACACATCTACCCAGACTCCCCCTGGCGATTTAATAATGTCTCCGAATTCCGATGGAAGGTTCACGTGCGAAGCAGAGCGCTCCAAGTCACCCAGGCTTGGGCTTTAATGATTTCGTCGAGCAGAATTTCGCAAGCGCTTATCGCTTCGCCTTTTGCCTGTGTCTGGCCCACGATCGCGCGACCCGGATTGTGGAAGCCTCCTTCAATGAGGCGAAGGCGCTGCAGCAAACCGAGGCCGCCGTCGACAAGATCTGGGTGCTGGAAAGGCTCCATCAAAAATGGAGAGGGTGTCATCCGGCGAAGTTTGATCCTGAGGTGGAAGAGAACAGCGCGACCGATCGGCCGTCAATCAGAGTGGAGGACGCGGCGGCCATGGAATGCGATGCGATCCTGAAGATTCTTCACAGCATGAGTCCCGCGCATCGTCTCGTGCTCAGTCTGTTTTACTTCGAGCAACTAGGTTCGGACGCGATCGGTCGTATTTTGGAGTTGCCAGCGGCCACGGTAGTTTCACGTCTGGCGCAGGCCAAAGTTTTGCTGCGTCAGTTGCTCGAGCAAACTCGCCAGGCGCCATCCGTCGCATCGACCTAGCGAAGTGGACGAGGCCGAGATAAAACGGCGGCTGCAATCCTACCGTCCTGACACGGAGGACAGGGACGATCCCGCGTTCGAGGAGGCGCTCGCGAGCTTGGAAACCGATCCGGCGCTGGCGGCATGGTTTCGGAACGAACAGGCCTTTGACGCCACGATGATCGCGACTTTTCGAGAAGCCCCGGTGCCCGATGCGGTCAAAGAAGAGATACTGCAGCAAACGCGCGATCATAAGTAAGGCCGCAGAGAACGAGGCCGCGATGAGGCAGAAAGCCGCGCCAATACTTTCTCGGCCCTACACGGTCTGCGCGATCGAGGAATAACATCCGGGTGGCGACCTCTCATCATCGTGTTCAGGATCCCCGGCTGGCGCGCCGGTCTTTTTCAGTGGCATCGAGCGAGAGGCTCGGTAGTGATGCCTCCGTGGCGAAGATGGATCCCGAGCAATTGGTCGAGACATATTATGCGCCGCTTTACCGCTTCGGCCTTTCGCTCAGCCGCAACGAAGCGGACGCGGGCGACCTCGTGCAGCAAACGTTTTACACCTGGGCCACCAAGGGTCATCAGCTGCGGGATCTTTCTAAAGTGAAGACGTGGCTCTTCACGACGTTGTATCGTGATTTCCTTGCGAAACGGCGACACTCAGATCGTTTTGTCGAGACGGAGGATGCGGCGGATTTCGTCGAGCCTTTGCACGTCTCGCCGTCGGTCATCGACGCGCTTGATTGCGCGATCGTGCAGAAAGCATTGCACGCGCTCGACGATCGCTATCGTGCGCCGGTCACTTTGTTTTACATGCAGCAACATTCGTATCGTGAAATCGCGGAGATTCTCGCCATCCCAATCGGCACCGTGATGTCGCGCATCTCGCGCGGCAAAGCCGAACTGCGGGACAAGCTGAGCGATGCAGCTGCCACCGACGGCCGGAAGATCGTGCGGATGGGAGGAGAACAAGATCATGGATGAGCGGGAAGCGCGCGCCATCCTCGGAATGCATCGTGCGGGCGAGGCCGGGATCGATCAGGCGCGCCTGCAGGAAGCGCTGCGCCAAGCGGAAACCGATCCAGAGCTGGCGCGATGGTGGAGCGAGGATAAAGAGCTCGATCTGCTCATCGCTTCCAAGCTGGTCCATACAGATGTGCCCGCTGCTCTGAAGGACCGGATCACAACCTCGGTCCAACCGCGGCCGACAATCATACGGCCGAACTGGAGTCGCGCGGCGCTACTCGCCGCCGCCTGCATCGTCGCGCTGGCGGTGTTCTTCAGCTCGTGGCGCGGGCCCTTCCAACCCGCAGTTTCCCTGGCCGATTATCGCGACGAGATGGTCGGTTTCATCAAGGTCGCGCCGAACCTTGAGCTGGAATCGTCCGACATCGCGCGTCTGCAGGATTTCCTCGCCAAGGCGGAAGCGCCGGCGCAGTTCAAAGTGCCGGCAAAGCTACGGAACTACGACCCACTCGGTTGCCGTGTGCTCCGTTTCCGCGGCCGCGATGTCTCGCTGGTTTGCTTCAAACTCGGTGGCGAGAAGCTCGCCCATTTGTTCGTCACAAACGCGAAGACGGTGCGAACGGGCGGAAGCGTATCCGAACCCGTTTACGCGCCAGAGGAAGGTTGGATGACGGCAACCTGGACGGAAGGCGATCAGTCTTATCTACTCGCGGTGAAAGGCGATCGGGCGGCACTCGAAAAGTTTCTCACCAACTCTTAACGGAAAGCGGTCTCCGCTCGTTTGAACAGCGAGACGGAAGGTGGTTTTCAGCTTCCAGCGCGCTCCTCGCGTCACGCGTCTGCTTAGCGGGATTTTCTGCATCAGGGCCGGTTTCGACTTCTAAATCGGCTCTAGGTCGAAGCGAACGGGCAGCCGATTTCCCTCAGCCTGCGAGTTCGCGGGAGAGCAGCCGAGTTCGAAAAACCCGGCACCTGAAGCGTTGGCTCTTTGTTCGAGTCTCACGCCGCCCAGGCTCGTCGAAGTGCGAGTGTGTGCGCGTCGAACTACGCGACCTGTGCGAGCAGCTCGGGCGACGCTTCGATTTCCAGGAGCGGCTCAGCGAGTCCATCCGCTGTTGGCAGCGCAATCCGGAAGGTCGTTCCGGCGCCCGGCGCGCTTTCGATTTCGATCTCGCCCTGCTGCCGCTGCACAATACCGAAGACCATGGCGAGTCCGAGGCCAGTGCCTTTGTCGCCTTTGGTCGAAAAGAACGGGTCGAGGCAGCGACTGCGCACTTCCGGCGACATCCCCGCGCCGGTGTCAGTGACTTCGAGGACGACGCTGCCAAGTTTCTCGGAGGTGCGGAAGGTCAAGGTTCCCCCGTTCGGCATCGCGTCGACGGCGTTGAAAATCAGATTCGTCATCATCTCGCGCAATTCCGCGGGATTGCCCTGCATGCTCGGGAGGTAATCTAATTCAACGTCGATTGTGATGTCTGTGCCCCGCGCCCGATTAGGATCTTTCCACTTCGGCTGCGTCATCAGGACGGCGAGGCGCACCACCTCCTGCAGGTCGACAACTTGCGATTCCGCAGTCGCCCGTGGACGATAGAAGTCTCGGAGCCGGCTAACCACCTCCGCAGCATCGCGTCCAGCGGTGTTGATGATCCGGAGATAATCGAGCGTCGTCGCGCGATCGCTGAGAGCACGCCCCTCGCTCGTTAAAAGCATCTCGCTGTAGCCGATGACCGCCATCAGCGCGTTGCTGAAGTCGTGCACGACGCCGCCGGCCATTTCGGCGAAGGCGTTGAGGCGCGCCTGGTTCAACATCTGACGCTGCGCCGCTTTTAGATCGTCGAGTGCATGCTCGAGCTGTTGCGTTCGCTCGGAGACACGCTGTTCCAGCACGCGGTTCTGCTCTTCGATTTCGGCCTGCAGCATCTGGCGCTCGAGGATGTTCCGAATTCGCATGTTCGCCTCGGACGGATCAAATGGCTTGGCGAGCAAATCGGTGGCGCCGCTGGCGAGGGCGCGCCGCTTGTTCGCGCGGGTCGCGTCGCCCGTGATCACGATTACCGGAAGGCGTGAGGCCGCGCCGGAGCTCTTACGGAGGAGTTGCAAGACCTCGAAGCCATCGACATCCGGCATTGCGAGATCGAGCAGCAGCAGGTCGGGCGAATAGCTTTCGATTTTCTCGAGGATTTGGCGCGGGTCGTTGATGCTCTCCAAGTTCGTATACCCGAGCCGCTGGAGGACGTTGCTCGCGAGGCAGGTATTCGCCACGCTGTCGTCCAGCATGAGAATGCGGGCTGCTCTGAGATTTGCCTCGTCCATGCCGGCTTCTCCGCCGTCCCTGCGCTAAGCTGCTGCGGAGCCGACGAGTCTGCTCACCGAAGCCAATAAGACTTCCGGCATGACGGGCTTGGCCAGGAACGGCATCCCGCCGCATTCGATCTCGCGTTCCCCGGCCTCACTTTTCGAGAGCAAGCCGGTCAGGAAGAGGACAGGAACCGCGCGCAAGATGGGATCAGCCTTCATCTCGCGCGCCAGGTCGCCGCCATCCTTGTGCGGCATATCGACGTCGAGCAGCGTGATCTCGGGCTGGAACTGGCGAGCGACGGCCAGCGCGCGGCGCGAATCTTTTTCGGTGAGCACTTCGTAGGAGCCGCTGTTCTCAAGGATCATGGCGGAAAGGCGCGAGAGGTTTACATCGTCATCGACGATCAAGACGCGTGTTTTGGTCATGTCTCCGTTCTCAGCAGTGAGCGTGCGGGCCTGCGCAGCGGGCATTACGTATTTTGGCGTCTCTCACGGGCGCATGCCCGAAAACGATGTCTCTGCAAGAAGGTGGCGACGGCCGGCGGGCAAGCTCTGGGGAGCGCACGCGACTCGCGTGCTGGTTTCGGCGCCTCGCCGAAACGGGCTTTGCCCGGCGCCGATCACGACAGCCGCCGAGGCGGAAAAGTTCGCGCTGGCGGGTCGCCAGCGCCATCACGCGAGTCGCGTGCGCTCCCCGGAGTTTGGCGCGCTCAGGGATCATGGGCCAACAACGCCCGCGCTCTGCCGCCAAAGTGCGGCTGTACGCGTCCGTCTTGACTTGCGACTGCGATTATGACTACGACGGAGATGGGCGGTGGTTATGGCCGGCTCTGCGGTTGAGCGAGGACGCGGAGACGTGCCGGATCGGTGTTATGCAGCGCGAAATCCTGAACAAACCGTGGGGCGAATTCTCCTTGGCGGAGAGGCGGCGGACTCGCACGACTCACGGGCTTCTCAGGCAAATGGCTCGGCGCGGCGACCGCTCCTCTCAGGAGGCATTGTAATGGACGGCCCGACCGAGGCGCCGAACAATGCGGCCGTCGGCGCGCAGCAAATCGCCAACTTATTGGCGGAGGCGCAACGCGTCGTAAAAATGGGCAGCTGGGAATGGAACCTGGAGACGGGCGAGATGTTCTGGTCCGACGAGCTCTTCGTGATGTTCGGTGTTCCACCAAGCCGCGGCGCGAGCTTGGAAGCGTATCGCGAGCGGGTCCATCCAGACGATCTCGCACGCATAGATGAGAAGCTTCGTGGGAACCTGGCCGGAGAGCGCAGAGAGACACGCGGCGATTTCCGCGTGCTGCTGCCGGACGGCAGCGTGAGGATGATCGAAGCCTGCGGCCGAATCACCTGCGGTGCTGATGGCCGCGCAAGTCGCCTCTGCGGCACGTGTCTCGATGTTACCGAAGCCGACGCCGTCCACGAAGCGCTGCGCGCCAGCGAACGACGCTTTCACTCCCTGATCACGGCGACGGCGGCGGTGCAATGGCGCACCAACGCCCGAGGGACCCAAACAGAAGCGACCCCCAGCTGGTGTGAATTCACCGGAATGTCGGCCGCTGAAATGGCCGGATCGAACGCTTGGGAAGCTGCTGTTCATCCAGCTGATCGAGCGCTAGCCGCGAGCACATGGCGCAAAGCAGTGGAGGGTGGGGTCGACTTTTGCTGTGAGTACCGGCTGCGGCGTCGTGATGGTGCCTGGCGGGATATGATTGCCCGTGGTGTGCCGGTGCGGGACAGCGACGGCACGATCCGCGAGTGGGTCGGCACCTGTGTGGACGTGACGGAACTGAAGGCCGCGGAAGAAGCAGTGCGGTTCCAGGCGCAGGTGCTGGATGCGACGTGCGAATCGATCATCGCGACCGATCCTGTGGGCAAGATCATTTACATGAACCCTTTTGCCGGCACGCAGTTCCGAGTGAATCCGGCGGAGGCGATCGGTGCCGATATCATGGACATTACGGTTCCGGCCACGTCGCGCGAGCAAGCGGAGGAGATCATGGCAGCGCTCCGTCGCGGAGAGACCTGGAGCGGCGAGTTTATCGCTGGCCGTCACGACGGCAGCACGTTCCCGATCCGCGCGAGCAACACCCCGCTCTATAATGAAGCGGGCGAGATGGTCGCGATCGTCGGTGTTGCGCGAGACATGAGCGAATATCAGGAAGCTCAGCGCGCACTGCGCGAGAGCGAGGAACGCTTCCGGGCGACCTTTGATCAGGCTCCTGTGGGCATGTCCGAGATCTCGATGGAAGGCCAATTCGAGCGCGTGAACCCCCGCCTGTGCGCGATGTTTGGCTACTCGTCTGAGGAACTTCTCAAACTCGCCATCAGCGATGTGACCCATCCCGACGATGTGCCGCGCAGCTTGGGGCTGGTCGGCGAGATTGCGGCCGGCCTGCGTGAATCATTCGCAATAGACAAGCGCTACTGCCGGAAAGATCACGTCGTCATATGGGCGTTTTCGACGGTTGCGCTGCTGCGCGATGGGGACGGGAAGCCTCGCAGCCTGCTCGCGATCGTGGAAGACATCACGGCGCGGAAAGAGGCGGAGGAAAAACTCCGCTTTCAGGCGCAGATGCTCGACACCGTGGGCGAAGCAGTGATCGCGACCGGCCCGGATGCGAGCGTGATTTACATGAATCGGTATGCCGAATCGCTCTACGGCTGGTCGAAGGAAGAAGCCATCGGGCAGGATATCATAGTGCTGCTGAAGCCGAACGGAGCTCCCCGCGAAAAGATCGAACAGCAGCTCAAGGAGTTGCGCGCGGGAGAAAAAGCAGGCGGCGAGTATCTGCTGCGGCGGCGGGACGGGACAGGCTTGCATGCCATCGTGTCGGCCACTCCCATGCTCAGTCCAGATGGCAGCCTCGAGACGGTTATCGGAGTGTCGCGTGACATCACTGAGGAGACGCGGATTAGCAACCAATTGGTACATTCCAAACGGCAGCTTCGTGCGCTGACCGGCCGCGTGCAGAAGTCGATCGAGGAGGAACGGAGTCGGATCGCGCGGGAGATCCACGACGAGCTGGGGCAAATGCTGACCGGGTTAAAGATGGATTTGCGCTGGGTCAGGAACCGGCTGGAAAAGGCGGGCGACGAAAGCCTGCAACCGATCGTCGATCGTATCGTCGCGGGAAGTGAATTGACCGATAGCGTAATTAAGGCCGTGCAGTCGATTGCGGCGGATTTGCGGCCCGGCGTGCTGGACAAGCTAGGCCTGGCGTCTGCGCTGGAGTTTGAGGCACGCCGCTTTCAAGAGCGGACCGGCATCGTTTGCACGGTGCAGCCCCGGGCAGACATATCGGCTCTTTCGCCCGACGTCACGACGGCGCTCTTCCGGATCGCACAGGAATCGCTCACGAATACAGCGCGGCACTCAGGTGCGACGCGTGTAGAAGTGCTGTTGGAAGAAATCGGCGACGACAGCGTGCATCTTCGGGTCACTGATAACGGCCGTGGGATGCAAGAGGATGATCCGGGCGGAGAGAAGTCGCTCGGGCTGCTCGGTATCCGGGAACGAGTCAGCCTCCTTGAGGGCAAGGCCTCTCTTGGGTCCTCCGCCGGGCAGGGCATGAGCGTGGACGTCGTCCTTTCGCGAAACGCAACGATCCGGTGAACTCGACTGCCATCCGCGTACTGATAGTCGATGATCATAAGATCCTTCGACGCGGCTTGCGGGAAGTGATCGAGGAAGATTTCCCCGAAGCGGAATTCGCGGAAGCCGACAGTTCGCAAACGGCGCTGGAAAAAGTTTATGCCGGGAAGTGGGACCTGGTCCTGCTGGATGTGAACATTCCCGGGCGCAGTGGCATGGACGTCCTCGCAGAGATCAAACAGACGCAGCCTGAGACGCCGGTGCTGGTGATCAGCGCCTACCCCGAGGAAGACTTTGCGATTCGCGCGTTAAAGCTGAGCGCCGCCGGTTACCTGACGAAGAACTGTGTGGCCGATGAGTTGAACGCCGCGGTGAGGAAGGCGTTGTCGGGAGGACGATACGTGACGGCATCGCTGGCGGAGAGACTGGCAGAGTCGATGGGCAGCGACCTCGCGACCGAGCTGCACGAGCGGCTTTCGAATCGCGAGCTGCAAGTGATGCGTCTTATCGCCGTTGGTCGGAGCATCAAAGAGATCGCGTCAGAGCTTTCGCTCAGTGACAAGACGGTGAGCACTTACCGCGTTCGCATCGGTGAGAAGACGGGCCTGAGCAGCAGTGTGGAGCTCACGCGCTACGCCTTGCAGCACGGTTTGGTGGAATAGCCCCGGCAGCCTCCCGCGTTCCCTGTAGGGAGAATCCTTACACGGGCTAGACTTGTTCCTACACAGAGAGGGGCATTCGGCGATCTACTCAGGGAACGCCTGCGGCTTCAGAGTAGGGACGTGAAAGAATCCCGCGGCGTGCAACTTTTAATCGCGGAGGATTCACCGATCGTCCGTGACCGTCTCGTCTCGCTCGCAAGCGAATACGTCCATCCAGACGCCATTCAAACCGCCGCAACCGGCGCCGATGCGCTAGCGGCCTTCGATCAGAGCCAACCCGCTGCGGTGCTGCTCGACATCGGTCTTCCCGACATGAGCGGCCTCGCGGTTCTCGAGCACATCCGCCGGCAAGACACCTCCACCGAGGTGGTCGTCTTCACAAACTCAGGCGGGCCGGAAATGGCCGCCCGCTGTCATCTTTTGGGCGCGGATCATTTCGTGGATAAGTCGCAGGATGTTCGTGTGGTCCTAGGCGGTTTGCGGAGCATCGCGGCTGCGCCTGCCAACCGGCAAGGGGATGGCTACGCCACGCCCGTGCGCAAGTCGATCAAGCCGACCCCGTCACCGGGGCGCATCACGTCGAGCGCGAGCGATTCGGCGCCGGTTCACGTGCTGCTTGTCGAAGACGACGTGTCCCAGGCTGAGCCGCTGCTGAAGCTGCTGCGGATGAAACTGCCCGGAGGCTACTCAGTCACTCATGCTCGTTCACAGGCTGATGCACTCGAGTGCATGAGCAAGGGCCGCTATGACGTCGTGCTGCTCGACCTCGGCCTGCCGGATAGTAATGGCGTGAGTGCGGTGGCGTTGATCCGCGCAACGACGGACGACATCGCGATCATCGTCCTCACTGCGATGTCAGACGATGGGACGGCTGAGATCGCGATGGCCGCTGGCGCTGATGACTACTTCGTCAAGGGCGAACTCGCTGTGTCCGGGCTCGTCCGCACGATCGTTTATGCGGCAGAGAGGAAGCGGACTCGCCGAGAACTCCAGCTGGCGCTTGAATCCAGGCAACAGTTAGTCCGGTCCGCCCTGGATTGCATCGTCACAATTGATGAGAGCAGCCGGTTCGTTGAGTTCAACCCGGCGGCCGCGGCGACGTTTGGGTATTCCGCCGCAGAGATCATCGGCAAGTCGATGCCCGAGATGATTATTCCGCCGCACGCACGCAAGGGTCACCGCCGCGGGATGGCGATGCTTCTTGAGACCGGCCAATCGCAAGTTCTCGGAAAGCGAATCGAGATCACTGCCATGCGTGCTGACGGCACGGAATTCCCGGCGGAGTTGACCGTCACTCAGGTGCAGTCCGAGCCCAGCGCGCTTTTCACTGCTTTCATTCGCGATGTCTCAGAACGCGTCTTTGCGGCTGAGAAATTGAGGGCGCAGGAGGAGCAATATCGCCTCCTGTTCCAAACCAATCCAAACGCGATGTGGGTATTCGACACGCAGACGTTGCGCATCCAGGCTGTGAACGACGCTGCTGTAGCGCAATACGGCTATTCGCCGGACGAATTTCTCCGCTTGACGTTACGCGAGCTGCAAGCGGTGGAAGAACAAGAGCGGCTGCCTCGCTCCGTCAGCGAAATGGCAGGGTTGACACGCCACGTGGGGACATGGCGCCACGCGCGCAAAGACGGCAGCGTGCTGCTCGTCGACGCAACCTCAAGTCCGACCGTGTTCAACGGCCAGCCAGCACGCATGGCCATCTTGATCGACGTCACAGAGAACACCGAAGCGGAAGAGAAACTCTCGCGAAGCCACCAACTGCTCGAAGCGGTGACTGAAGGCACGACGGATGCCGTGTTCGCGAAAGACGCGGGAGGCCGCTACCTCATGATCAACACCGCAGGCGCGCGCTTCCTCGGCAAAACGCCGGCGGAAGTGATCGGGCATCACGACAGCGAATTCTTCGAGGGCGCTACGCTTGAGCGGATTCTGGCGCGAGACCGCGAGGTCATCGGAGATGGCCAGCCGCGCAGTAACGAAGATGTGAGCACCGCTGGAGGCGTCACGCGCACATACTTTTCCACGAAGGCACCGTTGCGCAACGCGGCCGGGGAAATCGTCGGCGTCTCCGGATATTCGCGTGACATCTCGGAACGAAAGCGAGCGGAAGATGCGCTGCGCGAAAGTGAGTCAAACTTGCGGACTCTCGTGAGCGAGCTAGCTGCAAAGACGGAGCGACTAGTCGCAGCCCAGACCGCCGCAAAGCTCGGCGATTGGCAGCTCGACTTCGCGACGCAAGAACGCACTTGGTCTGCCGAGACATACCGGATTTTCGAGATGCCGGAAGAGCAAACGGATCGGCTGCGCGAGCGCTTTCGGGAGATCGTGCATCCGGAAGACCGGGCGGCAGTCGAGGCAGCGGTGGAAGCCTCTTTCGTCAAAGACGCTCCCACCACGCACGAGCATCGTCTCCTCATGTCAGACGGCCGGGTTAAGTTCGTCGAGCAGCGGTGGCAGATCTTCCAGGATGAGAAGGGACAGCCGCTACGCGCGACCGGGACGGTCCAGGACATAACCGATCGAGCGATGGCGCAGGAGACTCTTCGTCGGAGCGAGGCAAATCTAGCTCTCGCTCAACGAGTCTCTCACACCGGCAGCTGGCAGATTGCGTTCGACACCGCCATTGGCGACGAGGATCGCGATGTCCATTGGTCGGACGAGGAATTCCGAATTTTCGGCTTTGAGCCGGGAGCAGTTTCCGCGACGCAGGGGCTGTTTTTCGATCTCATTCACGCGGCGGATCGCGCAAGAGTACGGGCGGCGTTTGCCGCCGCGTCCGAATCCGGCCTCACGTTGAATATCGAGCATCGCATCACACGGCGCGACGGCACTGAGCGGGAAGTGCATGAACAGGCGGTCTTCGAGCGTGATCGGCTGACCGGCGCGATCGCGAAAGTGGTCGGCACCACGCAGGATATTACCGACCGGAAACGCGCCGAGCGCACGCTGCGAGAGCAGGCCAGCCTCATCGATTTGGCGCAGGACGCAATCATCGTGCGCGATATGCATGGCCGCATTCAGCTCTGGAGCCACGGCGCCGAAGAGCTTTACGGATGGGCGTCCGAGGAAGTCATCGGCCGCCGAGTCGACGAGATCCTGTATGTGGACCCGGCGCCGCTCCTCGCAGCAACGCAGATGCTGATCCGGCACGGCCGGTGGACCGGTGAGCTGGAGCACATGCGGAAAGATGGGACGACCGTGCTGGTGGGTGCCCGCTGGACGCTGATGAAGGATGAGTTTGGCCAGCCAACGTCCGTCCTGAGCGTCAGTACTGACCTCTCGGAGCAGAAGCATTTGGAACTCCAGCTGCAGCGCGCGCAACGCCTGGAAAGCATTGGCACGCTGGCGAGCGGCGTCGCACATGATCTGAACAATATTCTGTCGCCCATTTTGATGGCGGTGCCGTTGCTGCGCAGCGACATGCCCGCCGCGGGTCGTGACAAATTAGCGTCATTGGTGGAGCACAGCGCGGAGCGCGGTGCGGCGCTCGTGAAGCAGGTGCTCACGTTTGCGCGCGGCACGGACGGAGAGCGCGTTCTGATCCAGCCGGTCTATCTGCTCAAAGAGATCGCGCAGATCGTCGAGGAAACGTTCGCCAAAAGCATCACGGTACGTACCAGCTATCCGCAAGATCTCTGGATCATCGAAGGGGACGCTACCCAGCTGCATCAGGTGTTGCTGAACCTCTGTGTGAACGCGCGCGATGCGATGAACAACGAGGGCGCGCTTTCACTCACAGCGGAGAACCTGCAGGTGGACGACCACTACGCAGCGATGAGCCCGGGACTCGAGACAGGTCCGCACGTTTTGATCAGCGTGACGGACACCGGCAGCGGCATTCCCGCCGATGTGATGGAGAAAATCTTCGACCCATTCTTCACCACGAAGGAGGTCGGGAAGGGGACCGGTCTCGGGCTCTCCACCGTGCTCGGGATCGTGAAAAGCCATCGCGGTGTGGTCAGGGCCTACAGCACTCCGGCGGGTACGACGTTTCGCGTCCTGCTGCCAGCAGCGCCCGGTGCTCATCAGCCGGGTTTGTCTTCCGGCGGCGAACTTCCTCGCGGCCACGGCGAAACCATTCTTCTGGTCGACGATGAACCGGCCATTCGCGAGATCGCACAGTCACTCCTGCAAGATGATGGATACGAGGTGCTCACGGCGGAAGATGGCCCGGCGGCGCTGGCGGTTTTTGCGAGAAGACGAAGCGAGATCGCGGTGGTGCTGACCGACTTCATGATGCCTGTGATGAACGGATTAGTCCTGGCGCGTATTCTGCGAAAGATGGATCCGGCCGTGAGGCTCGTCGTATCGACGGCGCGTGACGAAGACTGCAGCGCCGCTGAGATGGAAGCGGTCGGCATCGCGACAGCGCTGCGGAAACCGTACACGCAGGAAACGCTTTTGCGGACACTTGATCGTGTGCTGCGCGAGAAGGCGCCCGCCGCTAAGTGATCGCCGCCTCCTACCGGCCGCCTGCTTCCGCGGGCTTCGCGCTCCCCTCCACGTTCTCGACCGCGCGCCAATTATTCTCACGCGTGAAAGAGCGCCTCGACGCTCGATACGGGATCCTGTGTTTTGCCGTCTTGGTTATTCTAATTAACGACTTCGAGATCAGCGCTCGCGGGCGATATGAAGAACAACATGCCGTGCGGAGTGCGGTCGCGCACAACGTCCGCCTTGCGACAGCCCTGCAGGAGTACACCGCGCGCACGCTCGCTCATGCGGCGGCATCTGCGCGCTTCGTCGCTCGCGAGTATGCCCGAAACGGCGCAGCTATAGATCTAGCCGAGATCCGGGCGCAGCGGGCTCTCGATCCGGAGCTCTTCGTGGCGGCGACGATCATGGACGAAGACGGCAGGATCGTTGCCTCGACACTGCCTCAGCCAGACGTCGGGGAGATGGATGCGATTCGTACGGAAGCTTTCGCAGTGCACGCGCCGCAGCGCGCGACAACGCTGCTCGTCGGCAAGCCTGTCCGCCCCAGTGCAGATGCCCCGTCAACCGTCCCGCTGACCATGCGCCTCGATAAAACAGACGGCGACTTCGGCGGCATTGTCATCCTGGAGGTTAATTCTGCGCGCTTCACCGACTTTGATTCGGCATCGTCGCCGCGGACCCACGATGTGGTTGCGCTGATCGGCCTCGACTCGATCGTGCGCTCGCGCCGCACTGGTCAGGTGTCGAGCGCGGGTCAAAGCCTTGCCGGCAGTCCGCTTTTTGGCCTGGCGACGCGTGAGTCGGCTGACCTGGTTGGCGACAGTCCGGTCGATGGCGTGCGGCGCTTGTTCAGCTTCCGGCGAGTTCCTGGCTATCCACTGATCGTCGCCGCTGGCGTTTCCGAGGCTGATGCGTTGGCCGATTTCCGCGAGCGGATGCACAAGAACTACGTCCGATCGGGAGTGCTCACCATCATCATCGCGGTCCTTGCCACCTTCGTCATCGCGGCGATGACGCGCACGCGCAGAGCCTTTGCCCAATTGCGCGCACGCGAAGAGGAATTCCGCACCGTCACGGAGTCGATGCCGCAGCTCGTCTGGATCACGGAGCCAGATGGCCGGCACACTTATTTCAACCAAAAATGGGTCGATTATACCGGTCTCTCGGTCGAGCAGAGCATCGCCGGCTGGGAAGCGGCGTTCGACCCTGCGGAGCAACAGGGCGCTCTGTCGCGGTGGCGCGAAGCTGTTGCGACGGGAGCGATCTACGAGTCTCAATACCGTCTCCGGCGAGCAGATGGCGTCTATCGGTGGATGCTCGCGCGCGCTCTGCCCTTACGGGACGCAGAAGGCACGATCACGAAGTGGTTTGGCACGTCCACGGACATCGACACCCAGGTCCTCGCGCAGGCGAAACTCCGCGAACAGGCGGATCTCCTCGATCTCACGCGCGATGCCATGATTGTGCGTCAGGCCGACGACACGATCGACTTTTGGAATCGCGGCGCGGAGCGGATGTATGGTTGGACAGCCGAGGAAGTGCTCGGTGTGCACGCGCAGGATTTTGCCTACGCCGACAGCGCGAAAGTTTTGGCCGCAAAGAAACATCTCGCCGAGTTCGGCGAATGGTCGGGTGAAGTAGAGCACCTTCGAAAAGATGGCTCGACCATAACCGTCAGCAGCCGCTGGACAGCAGTCCCTAACGAACACAAGACGGAGGCCTCCGTTCTCGTCGTTAACACCGACCTGACCGAGCAGAAGAAGCTCGAGCAACAGGTTTTGCGTGCGCAGCGACTCGACAGCATCAGCACGCTGGCCCACGGCGTCGCACATGATCTTAACACCGCGCTCGCGCCCGTGTTGATGGCAGCTCCTCTTTTACGTGAAGAAAATCTCAGCGCTGGCGGCGAGAAGCTTGTCTCGATGATCGAAGGGTGCGCGGAACGTGGCGCGGCGATCGTGCAGCAGGTGAGAACCTTTGCCCGCGGCGCCGATGGCGCGCGTGTGCTGGTGCGACCGGCCTACCTGTTGGCGGAGATCGCGAACCTGATTGGCGAGGGCTTCCCGAAGACGATCAGCGTCCAAACGAGTTACGCGCAGGATCTCTGGCCGGTCGAGGCTGATTCGGCGCAGTTGCACCAGCTGCTGCTGAATCTTTGTACGAACGCATGTGAGGCCATGCCCGGCGGCGGACGTCTCTCACTCTCGGCGGAGAACTTTCACGTCGACGAAAACTATGCAGCGATGACGCTCTGCGCGAAGGCGGGGCCCTACATCCTGATTTGCGTTAGCGATACAGGCTGCGGCATCCCGCGACATTTAATCGACAAAATCTACGATCCGTTTTTCACGACGAAACCTGCTGGAAAAGGGTCAGGGCTCGGGCTGTCGACCGCGCTTGGAATCGCGAAGAGTCACGGCGGTGTGCTCGACGGCTATAGCTCACCAGGAAGCACAACCATGCGCGTCCTCTTGCCCGCAATGCCTGCTGCGGGTCCGAAGAACGGGGCAGGGAAGGTAGATCTTCCTCGAGGGCGCGGCGAAACCATCCTCGTGGTGGAGAACGAGGAGAAGCTCCGCGAAGTGGCGGAAGCAGTCCTGCTCAAGAGCGGCTACAAGGTGCTCATCGCAGACAGCGGCCCCGCCGCACTGGGCGTGTTCGCGCAGCGTTCCGCCGAGGTAGCTCTCGTGCTCACCCATTACGCGATGCCACTAATGGATGGCATTACGCTTGCCCGCACCCTCTTCAAAATGAAACCGGAAACACCGGTCGTTATTTCAAGTGGCGCAGAAGAGTTACCGGGCACCCCAGCCGAGGAAGTGAATATCCGCGCCACTCTCAGGAAGCCCTATAGCCAATCCGCCTTGCTCCGCATTCTCGATCAAATTCTCCACCTGCC
Source organism: Chthoniobacterales bacterium (assembly GCA_046262215.1). GTDB lineage: Bacteria > Verrucomicrobiota > Verrucomicrobiia > Chthoniobacterales > UBA10450 > JACCTI01. Next base: position 15,661 of record JBHENE010000053.1, read on the forward strand.
CGACAAATTACAAACACCATGAAACTGAGAATTCTTATTGCTGATGACCACGAAGTTGTGCGTGAAGGCGCACGGGCACTCATCGAGGCGGAGGCCGACCTGGAAGTGTGCGGTGTCGCCGCGAATGGGCGCGAGGCAGTGGCACGCGCGAAAGAACTGAAGCCCGACGTCGTCATGCTGGACATGAATATGCCAGAGCTGGGCGGCGTCGATGCCGTCCGCCAGATCAAGCGCGCTTCACCCGAGAGCGAGATTCTCGTCTTCAGCGCCCACCGTGCCGAAGAAGTCGTGGAGCAGGTTTTCGAAGCTGGCGCGAAGAGCTACATCCAGAAAACCGATGCCGGCCGTCATCTCATCAGTGCGATGCGCTCGCTGGCGGAGCACAAGCCTTTCTTCACGCCGGAGATCTCTGACATCGTTTTCCGCCGCTTTCTCCAGTCTGCCGCAGCCGGCAAGCAAACCACGGCTCAGCAGAAACTAACGCAACGCGAACGCGAGATCGTCCGGCTTCTCGCCGAAGGCCTTAGCAATAAAGACACGGCGACCGCGCTCGGGATTAGCATCCGCACGGCGGAGACACATCGCGCCAGCCTGATGCGCAAGCTGCAACTCGATTCACTTCCCGCGCTGGTCCGCTACGCAATCCGCAACAACATCATCGAAGCCTAACCGCCGAGCTGATGGCTGCGTCCCCGCGCGACAGAGCGCGACATCGGTAGTTCTACCGAGGGCAAGTGCGTAACCTCCCAAACCAGCAAGGAACAGCGGAAGCTAATACCATCTACATGGACATCCTCCAAAGCGAAGCCAACGTCGACAGCGCTCCCATGAGCGAATACTGGTCGCGAGGCTCTGCCTTCGCGCCTGAGCCATTCTCTTTGTGCGGCAAAGCGGCCGCTACCGTCGTTGTTATTCTTCTCGTTGAAGATGAAGCAAATATTCGCTGCATGGCGAAAATGTACTTAGAAGGACAAGGCTACTCCGTGCTCGAAGCGAGTGATGGGACCGAGGCGTTAAAGTCCTGGGAAGCGCACAAGGGGGAAATCGATCTCGTTGTGACAGACATGATGATGCCCGGGGGGCTAAACGGCCGCCAGCTACTAAGTCGCCTGCAGACAGATCGCCCATCACTGAAAGCGATCTTCGTAAGCGGCTACACCTCGGAGCGAGTTGCCGACGGATCAGCCTTAACTGAGAACACATACTTCCTCGCTAAGCCTTATAGGTTGAGCAAGCTCTGCGACGTAATTCGTGAGTCTCTTGTTCAGCAAGCAGCGGCTTAGCATCAGCATATGAACCTCATTGAATTCAAACCAGAGTGGCAGGGCGAGACGGCGGCCCCCGAGCGGGCGGAGGCGGCGCCCGCGCGTGTCAGTCCGCATATTGCGGTCATTATTGCAGAAGATGACGCGGTCTCGAGGGCGCTCCTCACAGCGGTTCTACTTAAAGCGGGCTACGACCCGATCGTGACGAGTAACGGCAGTGATGCGATGACGGCGTTGCGGCTTCAACAAAAGCCTTGCGTAGCGATCGTTGACTGGATGATGCCGGAGATGGATGGCGCGGAAGTCTGCCGCCGCGTCCGTGCCGGCGGTAAGCAGGTGCACGTCATTATGTTGACGGCACGTGACCGGAAAGAAGACGCCGTCGAGGCGCTGGATAGCGGGGCTGATGATTACCTGGTGAAGCCATTCGACCGTGGCGAATTACTCGCGCGCGTTCGGGCGGGTATTCGTACGCTCGACCTCGTAGCTGCTATCGCTGAACAGAGGACTTCACCGGCAGATGCTCCTAGGCACGTGATGCAGTTACCCCTCTGATGGAAACGTCGACAGGTCTACCCTGCGAACTGGCGCCGCACGGCGCGGGAACCGTGAACGCTGATGCGGTCCAATCGGAAGCCCCGCTCATCTTGATGGTGGATGATGACGCGACCCTGCAAATGCTTTTTGAGCGATACCTTACCGCATTCGGCTATCGCTCGTTGTTTGCTGCTGATGGCAAGGAGGCACTGTCCCTTGCGTCCAAAAATCCGGACATTCGTGTGATTATTCTCGACCTCATGATGCCTGGCCTCACCGCGCGAGAACTCGCCGCTCGATTAGCTGCGTCGCTTCCTCACGCTGTCTTTGTTTTCTGTTCAGGACATCCGGAAAACACGCTCGCTCGTCTCGGAATCGACATGAAAGACGCTCACTTCATGCAGAAGCCATGTCGGCCGATGGAGCTGCAAAGGCGGCTAAGTGAGATTCTCGCGATTCCTGCTTAGGTCTTACTGCCTAGCCGGCGATAATCGCCGGGGCTGCCGCGAAAGCAGCCATCTCTTTCTCGCAACATTCCGGACAAGCGCCGTGGCTGAAGCGGCTGCCGGTTTCTTTTTGAATGTAGGTCTCGACCTGCTCCCAGTAGTCTTCTTCGTCGCGGACTTTGCGGCAATAAACACACATCGGGATCAGTTCTTTCAACTGCCGGATCTCAGCCGTGAAATGCAGGATTCGCTCAGCGACGCGCAAACGCATTTGCAGCGCCTCCCGATCAATCGGCTTCGTCAGGAAATCGTCCACTCCGGCGTCCGTCGCCAGAGTGTAGTTCTCCGACGTCGTGCGATTCGCTGTCAGGAGAATGAAATAGGTATAGGGTATACCTACCCGCGCGCGAACTTTCTCGCACAAGGCGAGGCCGTCAGTGCCAGGCATCATCCAGTCACTCACGATTAAGCGGGTCGGCTCGGCGTCGAATAGCTGCCATGCCTCCTCGCCGTCGCGCGCTGTCACGACGTCGTAGCCGAGGCGACCGAGCAGTGCGCCAAGAACCTTTGCGCTCACGACGTCATCTTCCGCGATCAGCACTCGCGTGCGCTTCGGGGCGAGGACAGCCTCGAGGCGACTCTGTAAGCCCGCTTCAGACTCAGATGGCGACATAGTCATGTTCCAGCGTCTCGAGTGTCACGGGCTCCGACTTCAATGTCAGCGAAGAATAACGCGCAAGACAGGCGTAGATAGTATCGATCTCGAGCTCGATTTTCCCGACCTGTTCCTCAGCACCGTCCAACTCTGCCCGGCGTCCTTGCTGCTCGAGCTCCCGCACCATCTCGCTCGCGTGCGCCGCTCCGAACGCGCCGAGCGAGCTCAAGAGCTTGTGCGCCGCACCGGCGACCCCGACGGCATCACATCGCTCGGCCGCGCCGCGCAAGACTTCCAATAACTGCGGCGTATCAGAGCGGAACAGCGCGATCAGTTCAGCCACCAGGTCATCGTCGCCGTCAAAGGCGTCGCGCAGCTCGGCGTGAGTGTGGACGCTTGCCACGTCCGATGCGGGTGTCGGGGCACGATCGCCGGGTTCGATCGCGCTAAGCACCCGCTTTAATTCTTCTGCGACAATCGGTTTCGACAGGTAATCGTCCATCCCCGCTTCCAGGCAGCGCTCGCGGTCACCCGCCATCGCGTGGGCAGTCATCGCCACGATTGGCGTGTGCTGGCCAGTGGCGCTTTCGAGTTCGCGAATGCGCGCTGTGGCTTCGGAGCCGTCCATCTCCGGCATTTGAATATCCATCAGGATGACGTCAAACGCGTGCGCAGTGAAGGCGGCGACTGCTTCCAATCCATTCGACGCATGCACGAGCGTGTGACCTTGCCGGTCAAGAATGCCGGCAGCGACCGCGCGATTAATGGCGTTATCATCCGCAACGAGGATGTGGAGCGCACCCCCGGGCTTCGCTGCAGCGCGCCGCGCGTCGGTGGATTGTGTGTGGCGAGCCGCGAGCTGATCTCCGCTTAAGCTCCGCACGATCGCGTCGAGCAACTCCGATTGCATGACAGGCTTTGTCAGGACGCTGTGCACGCCGAGGTCGGTTGCGCGACTTCCCTCACCGGAACGCATCGCAGAGCTGAGCATCATCACCGTGGCGCCGGCGAGGCGGGGTTCCTGCTTGATCTGTTCCAAGAAGGCGAAGCCATCCATTTCCGGCATCATCGCGTCGAGCAGAATGAGCGGGAATGGCTGACCGGCAGCGGCCGCGCGCTTTATTTCGACCAGCGCTGCTCGCGCTGAGCGCAGGACGGTCGGCTGCATGCCCCAGTTGCTCAGCGTCTCTTCCAGGATTCGGCAGTTGACCGCGTTATCGTCTACGATCAGCGCGCGCATTCCGGTCAGTTGCGCCGGGCTAAGTGAGGTCACCTCCGCGAGCGGCCCCTCCGAGCGGCCGAGCCAGGCCGTGAAGTGAAAAGTGGTGCCCACACCGACACGGCTCTCGACCCACATGCGGCCGCGCATCTGCTGCACCAGTCGCGTGGCGATCGCAAGCCCGAGGCCGGTCCCGCCGTAGTGCCGCGTCGTTGAGCCATCGACCTGCGCGAACGCTTCAAAGATTGCCGCCTGCTTTTCTTCCGGGATCCCGATGCCGGTATCGGTGAGCGAGAAATGAAGCTGTGTCTCCGCGTTGCTGGCGGATTCAGTCGCAACTTTCACGACCACTTCTCCACGCTCCGTAAACTTAATCGCGTTGTCGGCGAGATTCAGCAGGATCTGGCGCAGGCGCATCGGATCGCCGATTAGGTGATCCGGCACGTCCGCGGGTATATCTGCGACAAGCTCGAGCTGCTTTTGATCCGCGCGAATTCCAAGTGGCTTCAACATCGTGCCGACTGCCTCGCGCAGACTGAAGCTGATCGATTCCATCTCCAGCTTGCCCGCTTCGATCTTCGAGAAATCGAGGACGTCATTGATGACGCCGAGCAGCGAATGCGCTGACGTTTTCACCATGCCGAGATACTCGCGTTGCTCGCGGTTTAGTTCGGTGTGGAGCGTGAGTTCGGTCATGCCGAGAATGCCGTTCATCGGCGTGCGAATCTCGTGGCTCATGTTGGCGAGGAACTCGCTTTTCACGCGCGTTGCCGCTTCCGCGGCGACTTTCGCGGTCGTAAGCTCGGTGATCGCCTGTGCCAGCTCCGAGGTGCGGTCGGTGACGCGTTTTTCCAGCTCCGCTTCCTTGCCAAAAATCGCGGCGGCCATCCGATTGAATTCGCCCGCGAGCAGGCCGAATTCGTCGCGTGAATTCTCCGGGAGCCGCGTCTGCAATTCGCCGCGGCCAAAACGCGCGACTCCTTCCTGCAGCGCGTGCAGCGGTCTGACAATCCCTTTCGCGAGTAACACCGCGATGGCGGACGCGGCGGCCAGGCCGAGGAAGCTGATCAGCAAAATCGCGGTTCGAAACGCGTCGCTCGCCGCAAAGGCTTCCGCCTGGCTCATCTTCACGATGAGCCCAAGTTTCCGCTCTGGCAGCCAACGATAAACGGCGATCGCGGGAGTCCCCAGATAGTCGGCGGTGAGGACGACGCCGCTGTTCCCCAGCACGCAACTCTTCACCGCAGTCGTTTCCACTTGCCGGCGAAGCACGGCGGGTTCGGTCAGGAAACGCGGCTGCGTCACGAAGAAGCGCTCCGGGTTCACGAGATAAGCGTCGTCGGATTGCCGCAGCCCGGTGCGTTGCCGCACGATCTCGCTCAGGCTCTCGACATTGAGCCGCGCGGCGAGCACTCCGGCGAGTTTTCCCTCAGCGGAACGAACCGGCGTGGAGATCGTCATGCCGGGCCCGTGCACCTCGGGAGAGAGATAGGGATTTTGCACGAAAAGTTCGGTCTTGCCGCGTTCGAAATACGGCTGGCCGATTTTCACTTTCCCTTCCTCGCTCGCGCTCGTCGAAGCCAGCACCACGCCGCTCTCCGGGTGCAGAACCATGAATTCCAGGAACTTCCCGCCGACCAGCGACTGCGCCTGCGAAAGGACAAACGCACGCGCGGTCTTCACCTCCTCGGAGCCCGACGCGCCTCGCGCGAGCTCCTCGACGGCGTCGACGTGATCGCGCGGGGCAGCGAGCCCGGCGACATCCGCGGCACGCTCGTCGATCCACCCATTCAGAGCGGTTTCCTTCCCCAGCGCGGTTGAGAGCAGCTCGGAAATCGCGGCGGAGTGGAGCGCGCTGTGCCCGTTGTAATAGGCGAGGAACCCGACGCCGCCGAGCAGCGCCGCGGCAAAAAGCACGAAGACCAGCGTGATCCGCGTCGTGAGGCTGAGTTTCATAAGCTCTGTCTCGAGGGAAGGAACAAGCTACCGCGCAGGCTTGCGGATTCAGGGGCGAGCGGTCTTTTCTGCCGCCGAAAAAGGAGCGCCGCACCCGCGAGCCACGTCAGCCCGGCGATGACGAGCGCAGCCGGCAAATAGATTTCGAGCGCGAGAAAATGCCATCGCTGCGCGCGGGCGAGTTGCCACTGCGCGGCCTGCGTTTCCGGCGTGAAGCGATCGCTCCACTGGAAAATCTCAGCGACGTGTGCGCCCGTTTTCGGATCGACAAAGTAGCTCGTCCCTTCCTCCTCGGAGCCGACGATCACGCCGGAGATCGGCTCCACCCGGAGCGTGCCTTTGCCAAAGGTGATCGCTCGATAGCGCTCCGGCACATCCGGCAACGAAGAGTAGCCGGACGTCTCGTCGATTCCCTCCGCGACGAAGTTGAAAACGTAAACCGGCAGACCATCGCGCTGCTCCGTGCGGTCGAACGTCGCAACGCGAGGCCCGGCATACATCGGATCCCATTGTCCGTATGTTTGCTGCCGCGTGTGCGGCGGAAAAAGGTAGAGACCGCTGCGGTCCTCATTGCCGTAGCTCGGCAGATTTTCGCGCGTGCGGCGGTCCACACCATAGACGCTGAGAACCTCGAACATCACCACGCCAGACGGCGTGACCCAATGTGTGTCGCCTTGAATGATCGAGTGATCGGGCCCGCTGATCAGCGTCTGGTCGCGCCGACGCACGATCGTGTCGAATTCTTCGACCGGCGAGGTGGGCGTCTGATGTGAGCGGCACTTCGCGGCGAATTTCGTCTCCGCCACGTAATCGGCTGGCAACCGCTCCAGCCTCGGCGCGATGACGAAATACTGCAGCGCCGCCAGCAGGCAAAGCCCGGCGCCGACAACAAAATGGCGACGACGAAAGCGGTAGATCCACATGCCTGCATCGTCGTGCAAAGGTGCCTCGAGCCGACTCTGTAACCCTGCTTCGAGCTCACAAGTCGACATAGTCATGCTCCCGCGGTTTCGAGTTCCCGCGGCTGCGTCACTGTCGGCGAAGGATAACGTGCGAGACGGGCGTGGATTGCGCCGATCTCGAGCTCGATTTTCCTGACCTGTTCCTCAGCACCGTCTAAATCTGCGAGGACCCCTTGTTGCTCGAGTTGCCGCACCATCTCGCTCGCGTGCGTCGCTCCGAACGCGCCGAGTGAGCTCAGGAGTTTGTGCGCTCCCACGGCGAGCCCAGGAGCATCGCGTTGTGCAGTTGCGCTCCGCAGCACTCCCAACAAGTGCGGCGTATCGGAGCGGAACAGCGCGATCAGTTCAGCTACTAGTTCGTCGTCGCCGCCACAGATGTCGCGCAGCCTGGCGTGGCTGTGGACACTTGCTCCGTCCGGAGCCGGTGTCGGCGCGTCGCCGCTGGATTCGATTGCGCCGAGCACTCGATTTAAATCTTTTGCGGCAATTGGTTTCGACAGGTAATCGTCCATGCCCGCCGCCAGGCAGCGCTCGCGATCCCCCGCCATGGCATGTGCCGTCATCGCGACGATTGGCGTGTGCTGCCCAGTGGCACTTTCTATTTCGCGGATGCGCGCTGTCGCTTCAAAGCCATCCAGCTCCGGCATCTGGATGTCCATCAGGACGATGTCGAACTTCTGCGCGGTGAAGGCGTCGACTGCTTCCAATCCATTCGACGCGTGCACGACCGTGTGACCTTGCCGACCAAGAATGCCGGCAGCGACGGCGCGATTAATCACGTTGTCTTCCGCAAGGAGGATGTGGAGCGCGCCAGCTTTGGCTGTGGCCGGGCTGATCGCGGTGGATTGTCGGTGGCGAGCCGCGAGTTCATTCCCGCTCAAGCCTTCCAAAATCGCGTCGAGCAATTCCGATTGCATGACAGGCTTCGTCAGCACGCTGTGCACGCCAAGGTTTGTCGCGCGGCTTCCATCGCCGGAGCGCATAGCGGAAGTGAGCATCATCACCGTGGCGCCGGTGAGCGTTGGCTCCTGCTTGATCTGTTCTGCGAGGGCGAAACCATCCATCTCCGGCATCATCGCGTCGACCAAGATAAGCGGGAATACTTCGCCGCCGACCGCCGCACTTTTCATTTCGACCAGCGCTGCTGGCGCCGAGCGCACCGCTGTCGGCTGCATGCCCCAGTTGCTCAGCATGTCTTCGAGGATTCGGCAGTTGACCGCGTTATCGTCCACGATCATCGCGCGCATTCCGACGAGTTGCGCCGGGCTGAGCGGGGTGACCTCCACGACAGGGGCTTCCGATCTACCGAGCCAGGCGGTGAAATGGAACGTGGTCCCGAGACCGACGCGGCTCTCGACCCAAATCCGACCGCGCATCTGATGCACAAGCCGCGTCGCGATCGCAAGGCCGAGACCAGTGCCGCCGTAGTGCCGCGTCGTTGATCCATCCACTTGTGCGAACGCTTCGAAAATCGCGGCCTGCTTTTCTTCCGGGATGCCGATGCCGGTATCGGTGACGGAGAAGTGGAGTTCCGTCTCCTCATTGTTCTCTGCTTCCGCGGTCACTTTCACGACCACTTCCCCGCGGGAGGTAAACTTGATGGCGTTGTCAGTGAGATTGAGCAGGATCTGCCGCAGGCGCATTGGATCGCCGATGAAGTAATCCGGCACGTCGGCAGGTATATCGGCGACGAGCTCGAGCTGCTTTTGATCCGCGCGAATTCCGAGCGGCTTCAACATCGTCCCGACTGCCTCGCGCAGGCTGAAGCTGATCGCTTCCATCTCCAGCTTCCCCGCTTCGATCTTCGAGAAATCGAGGATGTCATTGATCACGCCGAGCAGCGAGTGCGCGGACGTTTTCACCATCCCGAGATACTCGCGCTGCTCACGGTTCAACTCGGTGTCGAGCGTGAGTTCGGTCATGCCGAGAATGCCGTTCATCGGGGTGCGAATCTCGTGGCTCATGTTGGCGAGGAACTCACTCTTTGAGCGCGTCGCCGCCTCGGCAGCCTCTTTCGCGCGGACAAGTTCCAGCTCAGCTTCTTTCCGGGTCGTGACATCTCGCGAGACGCAAAGGATCTTTTCTGGCGTGCCGTCATTTTTCAACAGGGCCGTGACGACGACTCCCCACCACCGCGGGGTGCCCTTGGCCGTCGGGCAAATTCCGGTGAACTGCCCAACCCCGCCATTTTTCGCTTCCGCTAACGCATGCAGCGCGTTGTCGCGTTCATCCGAGGGCCAAAGGTTTACCCATTTCTGCGTCTGAAGAGGTCTAAAGTCCTCGATCTCCATGATGCGTTGACCGCCTTCGTTCATCCAGAGGAGGCGGCCATCGAGATCCAGCAGGTTGATGCAATCGCGGCTGCTAGCCATGACGCGGCGCAGAAGCTCTTCGCTCTCCGCCAGGGCTTGCAAAGCGCTTTCGCGCTCGGTGATGTCTTGCGAAGTGCCGATGACGGTAACGACTGCGCCGTTTGCGTTCACGATCACGTCGGCAGAGTTCGCGAGCACCCGCTCCGTACCGTCGGCGCGAACGATCCGTGTGTTCCAACTATGTGCTTCCTTGCGCTCGACGACCCGCTGGAGCGATTCGGTCGCCGCGGCTCGGGCATCGGGGTGAAGAATCGATACGTAGAGATCGAACGTCGCGACCGCTTGTTCCGGGTCGAGGCCGAAGAGTCGATATATCTCGTCCGACCAAACGACTTCGTTCGAGTTTATCTCCCAACTCCAGCTCCCGATGTGCGCTACTTTCTGCGCGGTGGCGAGTTGCTCCTCGCTGCGCTGCAATGCCTTGTCTGCCTGCTTCCGCTCGATTGCGAGGGCGATCTGATTTCCTACTGAAGCGAGGAACTCCAGGTCCCTTTCGGTGTAAACGCCGGCCTTCTCGTAGTGCTGCACCACCAGGACTCCGACGATCCGTCGAGGGGTACGCAGCGGCACTCCGATCCAGGAAGCAGCGTTCGATCCGCTATGCGAAATTTCGCCGCGCTCAAACAACGCTTTCTGAAGTTCTTTTGTCATGAGCAACGGCTTACCGGTGCGCAGGATATAGCTGCTTCTCGTCGTCCCTCTTCCAACGCAGTCCGGCGGCGGGATGGGATCAAGCTGATCGACCCACAATCTGAAATGGATGAAGTCAGTCCGCGCGTCATGCAGAGCGACGAAACAGTTCTCCGCGTAGAGTAATTTGCCGATCGATCGATGGGCGAGCGCGAGCAGTTCGTCGACGTCGGTCGTCGAGATGACGCCCTGCACGATCTCAGCGATCACCTCGCGTTCCTGCTCCGCGCGTTTGCGAGCGGAAATGTTCTCGTGCGCCACCACGACACGAACACGACCATTCGTCTCGAAGCGAGTCACACGCGCCACGAACCAACGTTTCTCGTTCGGCGCGTGGCAGGGATACTCGAGCTCGAACGAGCTTGTCTCGTTCGCAATGACGGCGCGTATGCCCGCGGCCATCGGTGCGGCTTCGTCGGAGAAAGGGCCCACCGCGCTGTCGCATAAGTGAAGATAATTATCACCTACGCCTCGCCGGTAGTTCGGCAGTTTGTCGTTGCTCTCAAAGTGGCTCCAGGCGGCGTTGACCTCAACGATGACGCCATGTTCGTCGAGAATCGCGATGTGCGAGGCAAGTGCATCAAGTGTGAACCCGAGGAAGCGCTTCGATTCCATCACGTCGGCCTCCGCGCGTTTTCGATCTAAGTCGGTCCGAGCGACCTTCGAGATCGTCCATCGAATCAGGATGGTAACGAGAAGCACTACGCCGATCGCGCTGAGCGCGTTCCCGAACGCCGCGTCATAGAGGCCGAACAGCCGTCCCTGCTCGCATGCCCAGCCGACTAGAATCGTGATCAGCGCAGACGGGAACAGCTGCCGGGCAACCACTCCCGGAGCATTGCGAGTAGTCAGAATCTCGCCGAGGGGCGTCGCCACCCGCAGGCAGATGATCGCCGCGAGCAGCACGAGAAATGTTGTTGCGGTGTGGATCGCCATCGGGATGAACGAGGCGAAGGCGTAAAATTGATGCGCGCCATACAAGTAACCCGTCAGGGCAAGTAGTGCTGAAAACCCGGCCACGATTGCGAAGCAATGGCTGAGCGAAAAACGTTTCGCCGGCCGATCGACGGTGAACAATGCCAAGCCAACGAGAACGAAGTTCAACGCCACCTGCGGAGCCATCGGATTGTCTTTCGCGCTGGCTGCGAACAAGAGCCGGTCGATATTCGTGGGCCAGTGCGCCGCCAATGCGAGCAGCTTGAGCGCGCCCACCGTCGTGATCACAAGCGCAAGCAGGTTCGCGAATAATTTCGCCGAACGCGCCGGTGCTGAGCCGCGCAAGAGCAAGATCGCGACTGCCGTGAGGGCAAACGTCACCGCTGTTACGGGATTCATCGCCACTAACCCCGGCCGGATGCGTTTAAGCGTCTCGAGGCCGAGCGACCAACCGACAAGGACGAGGAAGCTCATTGCGATCGCGACGCCGGCTGCCACCGGCGGGATCACGCGAAACGCGAGCGGCACATCGTCCGCGCGAGGTGGGGAGTCTGAATGCTGATGCATCAGTCTCCTGCATAGCTGAGAACGTTCCCCCCCAATGCGCGGGAACTACGTATGGCTACGCGACAGATCAGGATTGCAGAGCCGGCGCGCATCGTTTCCGTGCCGCCTGCATCGTCTGAATGCTGCGCGCGACACTTAAGCCGACGTGGCGGCAGCACTGTGGATTCGGCGCACATCACCGAGCCTGGACGTGACGGATCAAGCCCGACCACGTGAGCGAGATGAAACCGAATCAGGCCAGCGTGAGGATGTGCTTTTTCACGAAAAGGACACCGGCGCCCACGCGTGATTGCCTCGCCTGATGGCTGGCGGCGTGGGTGAATCCACGCGGGCGCAATGCTCTGCGAGTGCGGCGCGGACCCGGAAGTATTCCTGCTCGATCGCGCCGATAAGCTCGCGCGTATGATCGCTCTTGTTGGCGCGGGCGAGTTGCTCCAGTTCGAAACACAACTTCTCCCTTATGTGCGCCCCGAAGTTACTGCAGCTGCCTTTCAAACTGTGCGCGATCAGAGCCAACTCGGCCGGAGCAGTGAGGGCATCACAGGCTTGCGAGAGAAGCTGCGGAGTCGAATCCCGGAACAACTGCACGAGTTCGAGAAAAATAAGCGGGGGGCTGCCTTCATCCATGCTGCGCAGCTCTGCGATTGCACTCGAGCTGATGGCTGGGAATGCGTCTGGTGGCCGGAGCAGGGAAGACATGGGCAATTCGAGCGGCGGCTCAGGATTGTGGAGCCAGCATGCGCTTTTCTAAGGCAGCTTGAAGCTCGGCGGACCGAACGGGTTTGCTGACGTAGCCATCCATCCCGGCTGCCAGGCAGAAGTCTTTGTCGCCCTGCATCGCGTTTGCAGTAATGGCGATGATGTAGGGCTGATGGCCGCCGCCGTGGGTGGCGCGGATGCGTTTGGTGGTCTCGTAGCCGTCGAGTTCCGGCATGTGACAATCCATCAGGATGATGTCGTAGGGGATGCGGCTGAGCGCTTCGAGCGCCTCCTTGCCATCCGCGACGGTGTCGGCTGCGTAACCTAAACGGCGCAGCTGATGGGCGACCACGCGCTGGTTCACGACGTTGTCTTCTGCGATCAGGATGCGCTGGCCGGCGATGCGCGCCATGGCCTGGGCCCGCTCGGTTTGAACGGCAGCGCCGGTCGCGTTGGAGGACTTCGCTAGCTTAACGGTGAACCAGAAGGTCGAGCCCTCTCCCGGCGTGCTCTCCACCCCGATCAGGCCGTGCATTTTCGTAACCAGCTCTTTGCTGATCGCGAGACCGAGGCCCGTGCCGCCATACTTCCGCGTCGTAGAGCCGTCTGCCTGAGTGAAGGCGAGGAAAAGAGAGTCCTGTGCCTCCGGCGCGATCCCGATGCCGGTGTCGCCGATCCGGAACCGGAGAATAGCCATCTCCTGGGTTTGGCGATCGACCGAGACGTGCACTTTCACGTCTCCGGCGGCGGTAAACTTGATCGCGTTTCCGATGAGATTGAGCAGCACCTGGCGGAGTCGGCCGCCATCGGCGCGCAAGCGAACCGGTGCGTCTATGTCGATCTCGGAATGAAGCTCCAGGCCTTTCGCTTTGGCCTGCCCCTGCATTAGGTCGACGGCTCCGCGGATCACGTCCGGCAATTCCAAATCCACCTTTTCGATATCGAGCATGCCCGCTTCGATTTTCGAGAAATCCAGGATGTCGTTGATGATGCTCAGCAAGGCCTCGCCGCTGTGTTTGATCGTGTGCGCGTGATCGCGTTGCTCGGGCGTCAGGTTCGTATCGAGGAGTAGACCGGTCATGCCGATGACGCCGTTCATCGGGGTGCGAATCTCATGGCTCATGTTCGCCACGAACTCGCTCTTGGCGCGATTCGCAGTTTCAGCAGCCTCTTTCGCCGCGAGCAGTTCAGCGGTGCGTTCCTCGACCCGGCGGGTTAATTCATCGTTCGATGCTTCAAGCTTTTCTTTGCTCCGTTTCGCATCGCCGATGTCGGTGCAACTGCCGACCCACTGGATGATCTCACCCTCTTCATTCCGCCGCGGCAACGCCCGGCCAAGATGCCAGCGATAGGCGCCGTCGCTGTGGCGTGTGAAGCGATACTCGACCTCATAGTTCGCTCCCGTAGTGAAGGAATGCGTCCAGCGCTCGACGCAATTCTCCAAATCGTCGGGATGCACCACGGCTTTCCAGCCCCAGTTTTGGCTCTCCGCCTGAGTGAGGCCGGTGTAGTCGAACCACGCTTTATTGTAATAATCCAAGCCGCCGTCCGGCCGCGCCGTCCAGATGATCTGCGGCAGAGTATCCGCGAGAAAACTGTAGCGTTGCGTGCTCTCGCGGAGCGCGGCGGCCATCTTCGCCTCCTCGAGCTCCTCCTCGACGCGAAGGCGCGCCGTGATATCGCGAGCAATTTTCGAGGCGCCGATGATCTGCCCGTCCCCGTCTTTGATGGCTGAAATCGTCATCGAGACGTTGATGAAAGTTCCGTCTTTGCGCCGGCGGACACTCTCACACTGCCGGACTGCTTCGTTGCGTTTGACCCGTGCTATGAATTCCTGCTCCTCGTCCACGCGATCTGGAGGAATTAACATCAGGACGGAAGCGCCGATCGCTTCCTCCGGCGAGTAGCCGTAGAGGTCTTCTGCGCCACGGTTCCAGCTCGTGATCGTGCCCGTGAGTGTCTGGCTCAGGATCGCGTCATCAGAACTCTCGACGATGCTCGCCACGCGCTGGAGCGCTTCGGCGGTTCGCTTGCGTTCGGTGATGTCCCGAATGATCCCCGTAAAAAATACGCTCTCTTCTGCCTTCCAGGTGGAGAGAGTCAGCTCAATCGGAAACTCGCTTCCGTCCTGGCGGAGACCAACCAGCTCGACAGTCTTGCCGATGACGCGCGCTTCGCCACTGGCGAGAAAGCGGGCCATGCCCATGCGATGCATGGCGCGAAAGCGCTCCGGCATGATGAGTTCCAGCTCCTGCCCGAGCATTTCCTCTTCGCTGTAGCCGAAGATTTTTGCGGCGCCGCTATTCCAAAAGATGATGCTCCCGTCGCTTCCGGAGGAAATGACGGCATCGCCAATCGATTGCGTGACCGAGCGGAAACGAAGCTCAGACGAGTGCAGTTCGTCTTCGGCGCGGCGACGTCCGGCGACTTCTGTTTGCGACGCAGAGGCGACAGGCGCGCTCGGGTGAGAGCATTGACATTCGCGCTGCATCAGCTTGCCAGCTCCCTGATTTTTCGATCCGCGGTCCGATCGCCGTCCGGCTGAGGAAGAACAGCCGAAGCGTGGGGACGAACCCTGTTGAGGGCCGCTTCTAACTCCGCCGCACGCACCGGCTTGGTGACGTAATCGTCCATCCCTGCAGCGAGGCAGACGTCCTTGTCGCCGTCCATTGCATTGGCCGTGATGGCGATGATGTACGGCTGATGGCCGCTAGTCGCGCGAATGCGCCTCGTTGTTTGGTAGCCATCGAGGTGCGGCATGTGGCAGTCCATCAGCACGATATCGTACGGAATCCTGTCGAGCGCTTCGAGCGCTTCGCATCCATCGGCCACCGTGTCGGCGGCGAACCCGAGCCTTTTCGCCTGATGTGCGAGCACCCGTTGATTCACAATGTTGTCCTCCGCAATCAGGATACGCTCGCTCCGGCGAGCGTAGCTCACCCGGGCCTCTACTGGGTGGACAGCCAATGTGGCCGAGCGCGACTGCTTTTCGAGCTGGGCTGTGAACCAGAAAGTCGAACCTTCGCCGAGCACGCTTTCCACACCGATGTCGCCTTGCATCATCAGGACAAGCTGTTTGCTGATCGCGAGGCCTAACCCGGTGCCGCCGTACTTGCGCGTCGTCGAGGCGTCAGCCTGCATGAACGGTTGAAAAAGACGCGCCTGCACGTCGGGCGAGATTCCAATGCCCGTATCGGTGACTCGAAAACGCAGCGTCGCCTTTTCTGAGGTCTCGCTCTCAACCGAGCAATGCACTGCGATTTCCCCTCCGGGCGTGAACTTCAGCGCGTTGCTGAGCAGGTTCACCAGCACCTGGCGCAGTCGTCCGCCATCGCCGCGCAGGTGATCGGGTGTCCCGACCGCGGCGGAGGAAGTCAGCGCTACCCCTTTTGCTTTCGCGAGACTTCCGACGAGGCCAATCGCCTCGTGCACCACATGCGACAGCTGGAAATCGATGGCCTCAAATTCGAGCTGGCCGGCTTCGATTTTCGAGAAATCCAGGATGTCATTGATGATCGTGAGCAATGCTTCACCGCTTGTTCGGATCGTCTCTGCGATCTCATGCTGCGCGTCCGTAAGGGGCGTGTCGCGCAACATGCCCGTCATCCCGATGACGCCGTTCATCGGGGTGCGAATCTCGTGGCTCATGTTCGCGAGGAACTCGCTCTTGGCGCGGTTCGCCGCTTCGGCGGCTTCTTTCGCGCGGAGCAGCTCTACTTCGATCTCTTTGCGTTCGGTGATGTCGCGCGCGACGCAAAACATCAGCTGATGAAATTCGGACCAAGACGCGGTCCATAGCATCGGCACGGCGGTGCCATCTTTCCGCAGGTAACGGTTCTCAAAGTTATTCAGCGGGGTCCCTCGCATGATCGTTTCAGCGGCCGTGATGGTGGCCTCGCGATCTGCCGGATCTACCATGTCGATATAGAGCTGCCCGATCAGTTCCTCCGGCCGATATCCCCAAACCGCTTCACACGCGTGACTGACCTGCAGGAAGCGGCCCTGAAGGTCGAAGGAGCAGATTACGTCGAGTGAATGATCCAGTACTTGTTGGTTCGCGTGCTCGAGCAGAATGCTCTTCGCGATCTGCGCCTGCAGATCGGTGTTCGCCTGCTCAAGCTCGGCGCCCGCTCGGCGCAGCCGCGCTTCTTCTTCCTGGCGCTGGGTGAGATCAGTTGCGATCAGGCAGACTGCAGCGGCGGATGGTTGTGGCAGACACCCGAAGGCCAATTGCACCGGGACGATGCTGCCGTCGCCGGCCACGAGAGGCAGCTCCCCTTCGGCGCCGCCTTCGCACGCGTGGCTGAGCAGACGCGCGAACTGTCCACGCTCAGCAGGGTCGACGAACGCTTCAAAGGAAGATCCGACAATTTCGTCCAGCGGACGGCGCAGTAACGTCGTGAAGCTGCGGTTACAGTAGAGAATCAGTCCGTCGGCCGTCAGAGTGACGGCGCCTTGATTCATCTCCTCTATCAGGATGCGATACGGTTCATCGGCGCCCTTCAGTGTGAGGAAACGATCGTGCACGAGCACGGCGTCGACCTGTCCGCTCCCGATTGCCTCAAGCGTCTCGTTAGCTTCCTCCAGACGCAGCTGTAGATCTATGACCTCTGCCGCGAGGTCTGAATGATCAAGCGTGGTCGCCTTCATGATGCGGGGAGTGCGCGCGGCAGATCGAGCGCGGCAAGGACGCGGGCGGTGTTCGACATATCGCCGACTACGCGACGGATCGGCAGGGGTGACTGCCGGATCAGTGTAGGCGCGACGACGATTTGTTCTTCCCGCGCGCGTTCGGGTTGTGCGTACAAGTCGACAACTGTGAGCACATACCGGTCGGGCAGATTTGCTTCACAAATCGCCTTCAGATTTTGAATTGCGCGGCTGGACTGCGGCGTGCTGCCGGCGACATAGAGCCGCAGAATGCAAGGCGCTTGCTCCGCTTCCGTCGAAGCGACCGCAGTTGTATTAACCACCACGCTGCGCCGCCTCTCCCATATTAGGGGTGGAAAACGGCAGGGCGGCGTGCGGTCGAAGATCAAGGCCGACGAGCACGCGCTCCGTGTCCGCGAGGTTGCCGATCATCTTACGCATCGGCGCCGGAAGTTTTCGCACCACTGCCGGGACGGCGAGAATCTGGTCGCCTTGCGCGAGCTGAGGATTCTTCACCAGATCGATGACCTCGATGTGATAGCGACCGGCGACGTGCTCTTCGCAGAGCCGCGTCAAATTGCGAAAGGCTTCAACCGACTTCGATGTGTTATCAGCCACGTAGAGGCGGAGCTCCCATTTCGGCAGTTTGGCCGCTTTCGTGGCCCGGGGTTTAGCGAGCGTTTTCAAGCGTGCTTTCCTCCCACGCCATTCGCGCGCACCCGCGTCCCGGCGGCGCGTACCACGTCGCCTTGTCGGCTGCGACCCATCGCGACCTTGTCGAGCGCGAGCACTGCGCCGCGCTGTTTGTCCTTGCTGACTGTGCGCGTGATGATGGCTTCTTCGCCCGAGAACTCTGCGCGCAACGCGGCGATCTGCGCTTCCAGTGCCGCGCGCTTGCATTCGAGCGCGAGCTGCTGACGCTCGGCTTCTTCATTGAGCGTCACGCGCTCGGCGAGCTCGCGGCCTTCCTGCTGGACGCGCGCTGAACCGGTCAGCATGCCGCTTGGCCCGATGTAAACGTCAGTCAGCTGAATGCCATCGCTCGAGAGGATGAACTCGCGCACCTGATTCGAGTGGCCCATGCCGCGCGATTTGATGACGTGGAGTCCGCGATTCCGCTCTCCGTTGCTCTCGAGATCACGCAGCACCAGCCAGGTGTCGACGAGCGAGGAAATAGCGGCATCGGCATGCTCGAAACGGCCGCCGCTCACCTTCAGATCAGTTAACATCGCAGTAATGCCTTTCCCTTTAAGGAAATCCGTCAGCCGCATCACCGCGCCTTTGACTTCCAGAGGCGTCCCGCTGGTATCGAGGCCGGAGATAGGGTCGATGATCACCACTGAGGGGCTGAATTCCGAGATCGCCTTGATCGTGCGGGCCAAGTGCATCTCCAGGCCGTGATGGAACGGCCGCACGGTCTCGAACTTTAGGCAGCCCTTCTTCACCCAGGGCTCCAGATTGATTCCGATCGTCGACATGTTGCGCATGATCTGGCTCGGCGATTCTTCGAATGAAAAGTAGAGACAACGTTCGCCGCGTCCGCAGGTCGCATCGGCGAACGCCGCGGCGACACTGGTCTTTCCTGTGCCGGCGGTTCCGGAGAGCAGGATGCTGTTGCCGCGATAAAAGCCTTTGCCGCCGAGCATCGTATCGAGCCGCTCGATGCCCGTCGGAATTCGCTCCTTGGAAGCGGTGTGCTCCAGTTGCACCGACGTGATCGGCCAGATCGAGATACCGTCTTTCTCAATTAGGAACGGATACTCGTTCGTGCCGTGTGTGGTGCCGCGATATTTGACCACGCGGATGCGCCGCGTTGTGACTTGGTCGACGACGCGGTGATCGAGCGAGATCACGCAATCAGAAACGTACTCCTCGAGCCCGTGACGGGTGAGCGTGCCGTCGCCGCGCTCGCCGGTCATGACGACAGTGACGCCCTTCTCCTTCAGCCAACGAAATAGCCTGATCAGTTCCGCGCGCACGACAGTCTGATTCGGCAACGCGCCAAAGAGTGTTTCGATTGTGTCGAGCACCACGCGTTTCGCCTTGATCGAGTCGATTGCGTAGCCGAGCCGAATGAACAGGCCTTCGAGATCGTAATCGCCAGTCTCCTGATAATCTGCGCGATCGATGAACACGTAGTCGACAAGCAGCTTCTTCTTCGCCACGAGAGCGGGGAGATCGAAGCCTAACGAGGCGACATTCGCGCTTAGCTCCTCCGAAGTTTCCTCGAACGCCATGAACACCCCCGGTTCACCGTATTCCGTCGCGCCGCGCACGAGGAATTCCATGCCTAGGAGCGTCTTGCCGCAACCCGCGCCGCCGCAAACCAGCGTCGGCCGTCCTGTTGGCAAACCGCCCTCGGTGATTTCATCGAGTCCGCGGATGCCAGTCGGCGATTTCTGTAGCGCCTTGAGTGGCGAATTTTTATGTGAGGTCTTCATTGAGGGCGAGCGGTGTTCGAGCAGAAGGAGCGGGTTACAATTAGTGCCTGCCGGTGAAGCAGGTCTCGCAACTGTCTCAAGCGCGGTGCGTACCAGCAGGCGTGCGGCTACTACGCAGTGGGCTTCGCTAGCCGCTGCTGAGCCGGCGACGTGTTCGGCAGCTCGACCGAGAGCTACGCACCGTAGATCAAGGCGCCACGCGGACGTAGCGGCGGCGACTACCGTCCTTCGCTTCGATGACGTAGTACGCGTCCGTCACCTCAAGGAGCCGGTCCCGGTCTTTTGTCCCGGCCGGGATGCTGCCTAGCGCATCGCCGGTGTATTCGTAATTGATCGCGCCGTCAACGACCGCCCATTTCCCGGTGAATTTCGAGATCGTCGTTGCGCCGGATTTGACCGAACCGCCGAATGTCCCATCTGCGGCGAAACTGTACTCGGCGGTCTGGCTCTGGTTCCCGGCGCGCCAGCGGCCGATGAGTTTGGCGTCAGGGCGCTTACTTGTGCTCGCGCAGGATGTGACGGCCAATAAGATGGACGCGAGGGCAATTCTCAGCGGGAGGGACAAGCGGGCAGAATGCCTGCACAGAACCGTGCGTGCAATCGGTTCCCGCATTTATCCCTACAAACGAAAAAGCCGGCCACGAGAGCCGGCTTTTCGCGATTGTGAGAATCTTGCGATCAGTTCTGCGCGACTAACCCAGCCGAAGCGGCGCGGAATTTCTTCGAACCAGCGTAGGCGTAGAGCGGAACGTAGGAGTTCCGGCCGACCTTATCAGCTTTCGTCGCGCTGTAGTTGAAGGTCGGATCGAGCACGAACGAGCCGTTGTTCGTCTCCCAAACGAGCCAGGCGTGAGTCATCTTGCTGGTCGGGGCGCGTTTGCCGATCACGAGGCTTACATTGGAGGCGCCGTTCGCCTTCATCCGCTGGTAAAGGGCGACCGCTTTGCCCTTGCAATCAGCTGGGTTGCGGGTTTCGACCTCGCTCGGCGTTTTCCAAACATTTTGGTAGCCGTAAGGGATATCGCGCAGGTCGCTCATCCACTGGTTGACGACCGCGACAGAGGTGTTCTCTGAGGCGGAGCGGCTGGAGGTGTTCAAAACCGGGCGGATCCGATCCATCTGACGATCGTAGGGAGTGGCGTTCACCGTGAGGAGAAGCGCGTCCGCGAAGCAGGTGGCGGAGGAAAGGCCAACGAGGGCGGAGAGGAGAAGGAGAGTCTTTTTCATTAGAGTGTTCGTTCTAGCTACTGCAATTATTATAATTACCATAAGCAGCAGCCGTGCCACGGATTTGCGGCTTTGAGAAATTCTCTCCTTTGCGACTGAAATGGCGTCTGTCGGGCGGAAACGCCGCGAACATTATTCCGTTAGGGCTCTGAAGGGCAGGGGCTTACAGCTGGTTCTGACCAGCCCGGCGCAGTGAAGCGAGCGGTGTGGCAACGCTTCACGCGGAGCGACTCAGCGGCTGCTTTGCCTGCTTTTCGCATTCAGCTGAAGCACGCGCACGCCTCTT
>JBHENE010000054.1:0-15854 GCA_046262215.1 Chthoniobacterales bacterium
TTCAATCGTCTGAATCATGAAACGCGAGCACGATCAGGAGTTGTGGGATTTGCTCGGAAGAGCACCGAGTCCCATCTTGTCGCCATTTTTCGCTCGAAACGTAATTCGTGAACTGCGGCGGACGCCCACCTGGCGCGAGTCTATCACTGGGTGGCTCTCGCCGCGACGCGCGATCCCTGCGGCCGCGGCGCTAGCAGTGTGTGTCGTGACCGCTCTTACGCTTAGCAATAAGCTGAACGTCGCCGGAGGTAGGGAGGTCGATGACGTCCCTGCCGTCGTTGCGCAAATTGATCCGAGCGATTACGAAATCGTGGCAGATCTGGACACCCTGCTTGCGGCCCAGGAGGACGATTCGTGGGACGATACAGCTACACTTTAGCTCTCGCCGCGGTCGTTACCGTTTGCGCAAGCCAGACCGCCTACTCTCAGGGCGGTCCGCCGCCGCAGCATCCACGCGGATCACGGCACGATAACGTGATTCGAAGTGGTCGCGGTGCAGCGAACTTCGAGCAATGGCGTCATATGCCGCCGGAAGAACGCCAGCGATTTCGGTCAAACGCGGAGCGTTGGGTTCAGATGCCGCCGGAAGAGCAGAGCATGCTGCGCGCGCGCGAAGCGCAGCGACGCGAGCGGATGCAACGCGAAGCCGATGCGGCGCTGCGGCAGTCCGGTCTCGACTTGGAAGCTGAACGCCGGCAGCAGTACGAGCAGCGTTACTTGCAAGAGCGCCGTCGGATCGAACAGGAACTTCGCCAGGAGATCGAACAGCGGCGCCAGCGCGAGCTTGCACCGGTGGTCGAGCGGCTAAAGCGGGAATTTGAGCCGCAAAAAAACAGCGCGACTCCTGCGCTGTCCCCTTCGAAGTAGTTCGCCAGCGGCAGCTAAAGCGTAGAACAAAAAAGCTGGCCGGAACAAGTCCGACCAGCTTTTTAAGTAACGCTATCGCCGGTTACCGGTAGCCGTAACGGTGTCGCAGGGTGCAACGCACGCGGTGATGGTTCCGCCAGTGATAATGCGGGCGAATGTAGACGCCTACCACGGGACGGGAATAGCCATACCCGTAACCGCCGCCGTATCCATACGGCGAGTAAGCGATGCGACTGTAGCCGTAGCCACCGCCGTATCCATAGCCGCCGCCGTAGCCGTAACCGCAACTGCGGCCGTAGCCGTAACCGCCACCATAGCCGTACGGATAGCCGTATCCGTAACTTGGTCCGCCAATGCCGATGCCGACGGACAGCTCAGCTTTGGCACGCGGTGCTGCCGCGAAACCGAACGCTGCGACCGCCAGCGAAATCGTAAGAAGTCTTTTCCAATTCATCATCTGTTTCCTCCTGTTTGGGTTGTGCCCGATTGAACTGAACATCTGACGCGAAGTTGCGAATAATTATTCGGCCGGCACCGCCTGGGCGCTCATGTAAACGTCGTTGCCGATCTGCTCATAGGTGACGTTCGAAAGACGCACTGCGTCTGTAGTATTCGCAACGCCCACGCTTCCATAGGCCAACACTGGTCCACCGGTGAAGACCGGTCCGAGATATATCTCCACCGCGTCGATCAAACGTCCCTCGAGTGCCTGTGAGAGGACACTGCCGCCACCCTCGATCAGCACACTCGTGATGCCGCGTTTTCCAAGTTCCGTGAGGACAGAGTCTAACGAGTGCTCCGAGAAGACAATTGTTCGATCGGCGTGTGCATCGCTGAAGAGGTGCGCTCTGCGAGGAAGCGTGCCCGAACGCGATAGCACCACCCGCCATGGTTGGCGTGCACCCGCAATCGCGCGAACCGTCAGCCGCGGATTGTCGGTGCGGACGGTTTCGGCGCCGACTAAAATTGCATCGACTAAAGCACGCCGCGCATTCGCGTGCTGACGCGCCGCGGCGGAGGTGATCCAGCGCGACTCGTTACGCGCAGCAGTAAGGCGGCCATCGAGCGACATGCCGCACTTCGCGATCACATAAGGCAGTCCCGTTTGGATCCATTTGTTGAACGGGCGGTTTAGGGCTGTGCATTCCGCGGCGAGGACTCCGGATTCGACCAGAACGCCGGCATCCTGCAGGAGTTTGATGCCGCGACCGCCGTGAGCTGGATTCGGGTCGACTGCGCCGACTACGACGCGGCTAATGCCAGCCGCGATAATTGCAGAAGTGCACGGCGGCGTTCGCCCCGTCGTCGAGCACGGTTCAAGCGTGACGTAGAGCGTCGCGTCGCGCGCTGCAGCGCGAACTTTCCCCAGACACTCCGCTTCCGCATGAGGGGCACCAGCGTAGCGGTGAAACCCTTTCGCGATGATCTTGCCGGCAGCGACGAGCACTGCTCCGACTGCGGGATTCGGGCTCGTCTTGCCGGCACCCTTCTTCGCCTCGCGCAGTGCAGCGCGCATGAATTTCTCGTCGTGCGTGGGCCTCGACATGTTAATCATCTAGCGCCTCGGCAACCCGCGGGCAACACATGAGCGTGCCGCGGATTTCCTGTGAAAAAATGTCACGCCAGCATTCGCTGGCGGTCCGTTCGGACTGTGACAAAGAGTCGCGGATGCCGCGCTCAGTGAACGAACACAATGCGCGATAAGTAGTTGAGAAAGAGGCATCTAACCCTATCCGGGAGTGCCGCAGTACGGCTGGGCATTTCGTTAGCTTATGTAGGAACTAACGAAAACTTTAACGAGAAAGGAAAACCACATGAGCTTAATTCGTTATCAGACCCCTGAAGCTTCTGTCTGGCGGTCGCTCGATCGCTGGGCGAATCTCCGTGACGAGATCAATGGCCTCTTCGAGGGTCCATTTTGGCCGACCGCAACCAGCCAGGCGCAGTTGTTCAATGGCTGGACGCCCGCGCTTGATCTTTACCAGACGACCGATGACGTCGTCGCCGTGGTCGAGATCCCCGGGATGCGTAAAGAGGACATCGAGATTTCGTTACACGACGGCGTGTTGACGATCGGCGGCGAGCGGAAAGAGGAACACGCTGAACGGGACAAAGTCACGCGGACTGAGCGCTTCGTCGGTAAGTTCCGCCGCAGCATCTCGCTGCCGACGCGTGTCGACGTCAATAACGTCAACGCCGCCTACAAAGACGGCATCCTGACTGTCACTCTGCCCAAGGCCGAAGAAGTGAAGCCGAAGCAGGTCCAGGTCAACGGCAGCTAATCTCCACGCCTGCGGCGACAAACCTCAACACGAAAGGAACAAACAATGGACACTTTAGTTCGCGAAAATCGCGCAGAGAACCGCACGAACGATAACCAGCCGGCCGAGCAATTCATCGCGCCGGTGGCGACAGTATTGGAGAATGCCGATGGCTACACGCTGCAGGTCGAAATGCCGGGCGTGAACAAGGAAGGGCTCGAGATGTGGATCGAGAACAATGAACTCACGATCATCGGGCGCCGCTCGCTCCCGACTGTGCAAGGGACACTCCTCCACCGCGAAACGCGTCGGGCGAATTTCCGCCGCGCGTTCGAACTCGATCCTTCAATCGATGCTGGCAAGATCAGCGCGAAGATTGAACACGGGCTGGTGAGTCTGACTTTGCCAAAGGCGGAGCAGGTAAAACCACGCAAGATCACCGTCTCGTAAGGGACCTTCGCTGTTCAAGAAAGGCCGCAAGCCCGCTGGTTTGCGGCCTTTTTTAGGCGGTGAAGCCAATTCCGTTTCTACTTGGCGGGTCGTTCCAAACCGATTTAGGTAGTGCACTCCCAAATGGCCACCAAAACCGAAGAAAAGACGACCGAGGACAAGTTGACGGTCGCGCGCAATAAGAACCTCGATCTCGCGATCCAGCAGATCGCGAAGGATTACGGCGATGGGGCCATCATGCGTCTCGGCGACGACAAAATCGTCGACATCGAGGTTATCCCGACGGGCAACATTCTGATCGACCGCGCACTCGGTGTCGGTGGGTTTCCGCGCGGCCGTGTGGTTGAAGTTTACGGGCCGGAGTCTTCCGGAAAAACGACGCTTACGCTGACTGTGATCGCGCAGGCGCAGAAGCGCGGCGGGCTAGCTGCTTTCATCGACGTCGAGCACGCGCTCGACCCTCAATACGCGCGGCGTCTCGGTGTGAACATGGACGACCTGCTCGTGTCGCAGCCGAGCTCGGGCGAAGAGGCGCTTCGGATTGTCGAAACGCTGGTGCGATCTAACGCGCTCGATGTCATCGTGCTCGATTCCGTGGCGGCGCTCGTCACGAAGCAGGAACTCGAAGGCGAGATCGGCGACTCGACGGTCGGTGCGCAAGCGCGCCTGATGAGCGCGGCTTTGCGGAAGCTGACTTCTTTGATTTCCAAGGCGCGCACCTGCTGCATTTTCACCAACCAGATCCGCGAAAAGATTGGCGTGATGTTCGGCAACCCGGAAACGACGCCGGGTGGCAAGGCGCTGAAGTTCTACGCGAGTGTCCGGGTCGACATCCGGCGCATCGGCGCGATCAAACAGACCGACGGTGTTGTGACCGGCAATCGCACGCGCGTGAAGGTCGTGAAGAACAAGGTCGCGCCCCCGTTCACCGAAGCAGAGTTCGACATCATGTACAACGAAGGAATTTCCTCGACCGGTGCGTTGCTCGACCTCGCGCTCGAGAAGCAGATCGTGGAAAAACGCGGCTCCTGGATGAGCTACAAAGGCACGCAGCTTGCGCAGGGCCGCGATGCTGCAAAGGAAGTGCTAAAGAACGATCCCGCGCTCTACGAAGAGCTCGAGACTGCCGTCAAAGCGAAGCTCGACGAAGAGAAGAAGTAGTGCGCCTGCGTCAACTCCGACAGTTCGTCGTTGGGATTGCGTTCGCTGCCCTCGCAGCGTCCGCGGACGCGCGCGTGCGCAACCAACTGGTGCTCGCAGATTCGCCGGAAGACCCGGCGTTGGTCGCGCGAATCGCGCAACTGGGCCCTCGGGTCGATCCGATCGAAGCCCGCAAGGTTTCATCTCTCGCCTACACGACTGGTCGCGAACTTGCGCACGAGTGGCGAATGGGTCCTTCGCCAGTCTTCCACAGCTTTCTGATCCACATGGGAGCACGCAAATACGGCTACTGCTTCCAATTCGCCGAAGAGCTCTTGAAGCGGCTGAACACGCTCAAGCTAAAGACGCTCGAGCTGCACTGGGCAGAATCGGACGCCGGCACCGACACCGAGCACAATGTCATCGTGGTGACCGCGCGCGGGCAGCCGTTCGCGGAGGGCATCATGCTCGACAACTGGCGGCACTCCGGCCATCTGCTTTATGGTCCGCTCGACGGCGACCCTACCCACACCTGGAACGAAAATGCGGGAGAGTTCGCCGCGCGTTCCAAACGCATCGGCTTGCCGCCAACGCCGGGTCGTTAGGCGCGCCGCGCTGAACGGTGTCGCGACTCGCGCGTGCGGCGGGCAAATCCGCGCTATAGTCGACGCGCGCCCATGACCTCCGCCGAAATCCGCCAGAGCTTCCTCGATTTCTTTCGCGAGAAACAGCACACCATCGTGCCGTCTTCCTCGCTTCTGCCGGATTCGCCGAACCTCCTGTTCACGAACGCGGGCATGAACCAATTCGTGCCGATTTTTCTCGGACAGCAGAGCACGCCATATCGACCGCCGCGCGCCGCCGACACGCAGAAGTGCATCCGCGCCGGTGGCAAGCATAACGATCTCGATGATGTCGGCCTCGACACCTACCACCACACGTTTTTCGAGATGCTCGGGAATTGGAGCTTCGGCGATTACTTCAAGAAGGAAGCGATTGAGTGGGCATGGGAACTGGTGGTCGACCGTTGGGGTTTACCGCCACAAAGACTTTACGCGACCGTCTACAAACCGGGACTGGGCGAGCCGAGCGAGTTCGATCAGGAAGCGCACGATCATTGGGCGCGCTTGTTCACGAAGGCTGGCCTCAATCCCGCCGTGCAGATCGTGAACGGCAACAAGAAGGACAACTTCTGGATGATGGGTGACACCGGCCCGTGCGGACCCTGCTCTGAGTTGCACATCGATCTCACGCCGGCTGGTGCTACGAAAGGCGCGCTCGTGAACATGGGCGACCCGCGGTGCATAGAGATCTGGAACCTGGTCTTCATTCAATTCAACGCCAATCCGGACGGCACCTTCGTGCCGTTGCCGGCGCGTCACGTCGATACGGGAATGGGATTCGAGCGCGTCACAGCGCTCATCCAAGGGACCAAGCACTTCACCGATTTCTCGAAAGCGACGTCGAACTACGAGACGGACGTGTTTCGACCGATCTTCAATGAGATCGAGAAACTCAGCGGGAAACATTACGGCTCCACGTTGCCGAAAGCCGGAAGCACCGGAGACACGGAACAGGAGAAGATCGACGTCGCGTTTCGTGTGATCGCCGATCACATCCGCACCCTCAGCTTCGCGATTGCAGACGGCATTCAGCCGAGCAACGAAGGTCGCGGCTACGTGCTGCGCAGGATCTTGCGTCGCGCGGTGCGCTACGGTCGGACGCTAGGATTTCACGAGCCTTTCTTCTATCAACTCGTTGACGTTCTCGTCGCGCACATGAGTGGCGTCTTTCCGGAATTGCACATGCGACAGCAGCTCGTTCGCGACACGCTGAAGCGCGAAGAAGAAGCTTTCAACAGAACGCTCGATAAAGGAATTGCCCTGTTTGAATCTGAGACGGCGAATGTCAGCGAGACGGTTCCTGCGGCATTCGCCTTCCGTCTCTACGACGAGCAAGGATTTCCGCTTGATTTGACAGAGCTGATGGCTCGCGAACGCGGGCTCACCGTCGATGTCGCGGGGTTCGAGCAGCTGATGGAACAACAGCGCACACGCGCGCGTGCTGCCCAAAAGAAAGAGAGCATCACTCTTGCAGACGGGAGCGCAACGTCCCCGACGTTGTTTGTCGGTTACGAGAGCGCCGAGGCGTCCGCGCGGGTTGTGGACGTAGTGACGCTGAAAGACAAGGTCGGCGTTGTGCTCGATGCGACCGCTTGCTACGCGGAGATGGGTGGTCAAGTTGGCGATACGGGCGAGCTGGCGCAGAACGGCAGCCGCTGGAAGATCGCCAACACGCAGAAGGCGGGCGGAGCAATTGTGCACCTGCTTGCCGGTGGAGAACCCCCAGGCAGCGGAGCGGAATTAAATGTGCGGGTCGATGTTCCGCGCCGACGGGCTATCGAGCGGCATCACACGGTGACGCATTTGTTACATTGGGCGTTGCACGAAGTCGTCTCGCGCGATGCGGCGCAGAAGGGGAGTTACGTCGGGCCGGAGAAGTTAACATTCGATTTCAATAATGCGGCTCTCATGCCAGAGCAGATGCGCGACGTCGAGAAGCTCGTGAACGAGCGCATTGTCGAAAATGCAACGGTGTCATGGATCGAGATGCCGTATCAGGAAGTGAAAGGACGACCGGAGATCATGCAGTTCTTCGGCGACAAGTACGGTGACACCGTTCGCGTTGTGCAGATCGGCGGGGAAGCGCGCGCTCTGAATGGATATTCGATGGAGCTGTGCGGTGGCACGCATGTGCGGGGTACCGGTGAAATTGGTCTGTTCCGGATTGTGGGAGAGTCGGCGATTGCTGCCGGAGTTCGGCGAATCGAAGCGGTCGCGGGGTTAAACGCCTACGAGCAGGCGAAGCACGATCAGGAGTTCATCCGATCGCTCGCCGGCAAACTGAACTCGCCGATCAACGATCTGGAGAAGCGCGTCGACTCGATGCTCGCGCAGCAGAAGGCGCTCGAGAAGACAATCAAAACGCTGGAGCAGAAGCAGGCTGTAGAGACCGCGCGCGAACTCGTCGCGAAAGCGGAAACGATCGGCGATGTCCCCGCCATCGTCGAGAACCTCGGCATTGCCACGGGTGATCAATTGCAGGCGATCGCTGACGCGCTGAGGCAGCAGCAATTTGGTGGCGTTGTCGTGCTTGCGGGCGTCGCCGATGAAACAGTCGCGCTCGTCGCAACAGTCGGCTCCGAGTTCACGAAGAAGGTGCAGGCCGGGAAGATCATTCAGGCCGTTGCGCCGCTGGTGGGCGGCAAGGGTGGTGGTCGACCAGATGGTGCGCGGGGTGCAGGCAAAGAAGCGGCGAAGGTCGACACCGCGCTTGCTCAGGCGCGTTTGATGATCCGCGCGTGAGGCGAGGACGCCACCTCCCGTTACGGCATCATCAGCGTGATCAGCGCTGTAACGGTAACGGCCAGGACGAGAACAACGAAATAGGCGATCCCGCCTACGACGAACTTGAAGGTGCTGACGAACCAGCCTTGCCGGTAGACGCGGCGGATGGAGACGAACACCATCCCGAACGCCACGAACGAGAGGATGCTCGCGATGATGGGCTGCAACACCGGGAGCGAGCGTTCCACGGCCATTCCGAGAAGGGTGATTACCACTGCAGCGACATAAACGAAGGTGTGGATGTGGAGCGCGTAGACGAGGTGGTCGACGTAATACCGCCGCTGCCGCACGTAGAGGACCTTCAGCACAAACGCGAAGAGCGGAATGCAGCAGAGCATCATCGTCGGGATGTTGTTGCGCAGCGTGTCGAGGAAGAGCTTGGCGTTCACACCGTCGGTGCCGATTTTTTCTTTTACCCGCGCTTCGATCCACCTTCCGAATGGCGAGTCGGAGCCATCGGTCTCGTTGCCGAAGAGCTTCGTGTGGATGACGGGTTGCGGTGGCGGTTGAGGCGGCGCTGTTGAGTTCTCGGTGAGCTCGGGTGGTGAGCCGCCGTCCGCGGGATCAGCAGGTG
This sequence comes from Chthoniobacterales bacterium, assembly GCA_046262215.1. GTDB lineage: Bacteria > Verrucomicrobiota > Verrucomicrobiia > Chthoniobacterales > UBA10450 > JACCTI01. The sequence continues at coordinate 8,700 of JBHENE010000054.1, forward strand.
GCGGAGCTGGCGTTGGCACGGCCGGAACGCGGTCGAGGAGCGCCTGAAGTCTCGCCAGATCTTTCGGCCGCAGTTCACTTTTCTCTGCGAATCCGGGCATGCGCTGGGCGATTTTGCTCAACCCACGCTGCTCGGGTGTTTGCGGTTCGGTCGCAGCAGTTTCGGACCAGCGCGTGCGGAGCGCCTCGACTTTGGCGCGCTGCTCCGGGGTCAGCTTCGAATCTTCAGCCGTAAGCTTCGCGAGCGCGCCATCGACTTCCGCACGTGTCTCCGTTGAAATGTGCACCGCGCTGCCCGGGTCGAGATTCACCAGCTTGACGACAAGAAAGAAGGCAATGCTGGCGAGCAGGTATAGCCGCAGCGGATGCACATAGCGAACGCGGCGACCGGCGTTAAAATCATTCGTTAGGCGCCACGGCCAGAGGAGCAGCACGCCGACAGATTTGAGGAACTTTGTGTCCCAATTGAAAAAGGAGTCGGCGGCGTCGACGGCCACGCGCAGCAGCGACCGGTGATAATCGATCGCGTGCTGGCCACACTGCGCGCAGTAGGCACCGGTGAGGGGCGCCTCGCAGTTTTCGCAATTCGTCAGGACCTGCTCGTGGCGGTTTCGACGGCTGAAAAAACGACGCTTCCGCGACTGCCCCAGCGCGTCAACGGCAGCGTCGCCGAGGATGAACTGTGTGGTTTCGTCCGCCATTCCGGCGACGCTATCGAAACGAGCTACGCCACGTCTACCGGAGATTAACTCAGCGCCGCCCAGACGCGATGCACATCGTCGTGATCTTCCAGCGTCTGGAGGAATTCACCGGTTTGCGCGCGATCTTCGTCGGACAGTTCCGGATGGCTTTTCGCGACGTAGCCGAGCTCACTGGTAACAACGGTCCAGCCGTTGGAGCTGAGCCATTGCGAGACGGCATGGAGATCTGTGCGCTCCGTGGTGAACCGCGCGCCCGCAACGCCCTGCGGGATATCGTCGTTCTCGCTGTGCGAAAGTGGCTCGACATTCTGCGCGCCGGCTTCGATCGCCGCGGCTTCGATGTCGCTGCTCGCGTCCGCGTGATGCGCCTCGACGAGGCCGACGTGCTCGAAGAGAAACTTGTTACTGCCGGGGGCGCCGAGTAGTCCGCCTTTCTTGAACAACACGCGAATCTCAGGCGCGGTGCGGTTCATATTATCGGTCAACACTTCCACCACGATCGGAATCTTGTTTGGCGCGTAGCCTTCGAACACCTGGTGTTCGAGCTCCAGTTTCTCGCCTCCAACGCCGGCGCCTTTCTTGATCGCTCGCTCGATCACGTCGCGCGACACGCTGGCTTTCCGCGCCTTCTCGACGGCCGCAAAGAGCCGCGCATTGCCGTTGGGATCGCCGCCGCCCATTTTCGCCGCGACCATCATTTCCTTCACGAGCTTGCCGGTCGTCTGGCCTTTCTTGAGCCCCGCGACCTGACGTTTTGCATGCAGCCATTGACGACCCATGCAGCCGGTTTAACACGCGCCGGCGACGCTCACAAGCACCGCTAGCCGCGGAAGAGGAAGAGGGCGCCGGTGAGGATGGCTCCCGCTGCGTACGAGACCAGCGCGTCCGGCACGAAGTATGGATAAACCATCAGCGCGAGACCGATGAACATCGTCCGCCAGACATGCATTCGTTTGCCGTAGATGAACGCGACGAAGCCAATCGAGCCGAAGATCAATTCGCCGACAATTTCGGAAACGCTGAAAGTCGGCATACCCCCCGGCGATGCAGCTAGACGCGCGCCACTGGCTGCGACGGAAGTAAACATTGACCCAGCCGACGCGAGAGTGACACCCTTCCGACGAGTTGTCCTAACCCGCGCGTTCCGCGGCTTACCACCGAATCAAAATCATGGCGTCTCAACTTTTCAAAACTAAAAGCCCAGAACTCCTGATGCGTGAGTCCGAACATCCGGACCGACTGATGAAGCGCTCGCTGAAGGCGTTCGACGTCACCTGCCTCGGGATCGGCGCGATCATCGGCGCGGGCATCTTCGCGCTCGCCGGCACTGCGGCGGCAGGTGAGCAGGCTGCGGCTACATCCTCGATCTGGAAGACGCCGGTGCTAAACGTGATCCAATCAATGATCGCGCACTCTGAGATGGTGATGGGCCGACCCGGTGCGGGGCCGGCGGTCATGATCTCGTTTGTGGTAGCGGCGATCGCCTGCGGGTTTGCGGCGCTTTGCTACGCGGAGCTGGCGGCGATGATTCCTGTTTCCGGTTCCGCTTACACTTATTCCTACGCAACGCTCGGCGAGATCATCGCGTGGATCATTGGCTGGGATTTGATCCTTGAATACGCCGTGGGAAACATGGCGGTCGCCGTTGGCTGGTCTGGGTATTTCGTGCAGCTTTGTGGCAGCCTTTTCGGCATTCGATTTCCGCTTTGGCTGGTGTCGGATCGAACGACAGCCGCAACGATGATCGAGAAAGGCGGCGATGCGCTTGGGGCGTATTCATCGACGACTTTGCCTACGATTGCGGGTCATTCATTCGCGCTCAACGTGCCGGCCTTCCTAATCGTCGCGGCGGTGACTGCCCTGCTGATCTACGGGATCCGCGAGAGCGCAAAGGCGAACAGCATGATCGTCATCGTCAAGGTCGCGGTCGTGGTGTTCTTCATCGCCTTCGGCGCGTTCCTGGTGAACCCAACGCATTGGCATCCGTTTATGCCGTCAGGTTTCGGCGGCGTGATGAGCGGGGCCGCGATCGTGTTCTTCGCTTTCATCGGCTTCGACGCGGTGTCGACCACCGCGGAAGAAACGCGCAATCCGCAGCGCGATCTGCCGATTGGCATGATCGCGAGCCTAGTGATCTGCACGCTGCTCTATGTGCTGATGGCGGGCGTGCTCACCGGGATGCGCAAATACACCGATTACCTCGGCGACTCAGCCGCCGTGGCGACGGCGTTCGCGGGTCGGCCGTGGGCTCAGGCGCTCATCAGCGCCGGCGCGTTGGCGGGACTTACGTCGGTCCTGCTTGTGTTCCAGCTGGGGCAACCACGGATCTTCATGGCGATGGCGCGTGACGGGTTGCTCCCACGCTATTTCGCGAAGATCCACCCGCGGTTCCGCACCCCTTACATCACCACGATGTGGACGGGCGCGGTCGTCGGCGGCGTAGCGATGTTCACTGACATCGGGTCGCTCGCTGACCTCACGAACATCGGAACGCTCTTCGCGTTCGTGCTGGTCTGCGTGGGCGTCATTGTCCTTCGCAGAACTGACCCGAGTCGCAAGCGCCCGTTCCGGGTTCCGATGGTGCCGCTGTTCCCGATTCTGGGCGTGCTTTTTTGCGCCGCCTTGATGCTGAGCCTCCCGATCGAGACGTGGATTCGATTCTTCGTCTGGCTCGCAATCGGGCTGGTGATTTACTTCCTCTACAGTATGCGTCACAGCCGGCTGCAGCACGGGATGGACTCCGGCGACACAGAAGACATAGTGCCGCCAATCGTACGGCCGTAACTCAGTCTTTATCCGACTTGTCGTAGAACATGATGTTCACGAGCAAGATCACGCCGGACGCTGCGGCAGCCATGAACAGAATGATGGCGAGCCCAGGGTAACCCCAGATCCGGAAGGTGGTGTCGACGCGCATGAGCAACGCCGCACCGATGATGAGTGCGGCGACGATCAGGCCCGTCGTGATTCGATTCGCAACCTTCTGAAACCCGAAGATCAACGTCTTCTCGTCGATCGCATCGATTGAGATCTTCAGGTCATTATTCGCGAGTGCGTCGAAGATTTTGTTCAGGCGTGTCGGGAGACGTTGCAAGAGGTCCTTCAGCTCGAGCATCCCGCTAAACAGGTTGCCCGGCGACAAGCTCTTCATGAGCCGCTGCTGCATGATCTGTCCTGCGTTGCGGCGGATCGAAGCGTTCGGGTCGAAATTCGGTGCGATCGTGCGGCCCACCTGGTCGAGATTGAGTAGAGTCTTGCCGAGCATGGTCAGCTCCGACGGAACGCGGATCCCACTCTCGCCGGAGACCTGCGTGACTTCCAGCACGAGGCGCCCCACCTGCATGTTCTCGACGTTCGCGCCTTGTTGCTTCGCGACGATCTCGGTGATGCGGCGGCGGAATTGAGTCTCATCGAACTCGGGCTTCTTCTCGCCAATCTTGATTGCAATATCTGCCGCGTCGTCGCCGCGACCTTCCGCGATGGCGAGCAACAGCTGCAGCAACTGCTCCTGCAAGCTAGGCATGATGCGCCCCACCATCCCGAGATCGATCAGCGCGATGCGGTAATCGTCGGTTAGGAAGACATTCCCCGGATGCGGATCGGCATGAAAGAAGCCGTTCACGAGAATTTGCTCGAGGTATGCGCGGAAAACTTCTTCCGCGAGAGCGTTCCCGTCGAACTCCATGCGACCGAGCGGGGTCAGGTCGGTGACCTTTCGCCCATGGATGTAATCCATCGTGAGCACCTTCGACGTGCTGTAATCGGAGATTGGCTCCGGCACGACGATGCTCTCAAACTCTTTCAGCTGATTGCGCAGGGTGGTGAGATTGCCGGCCTCCTGCCGATAATCGAGCTCGCGCAGCAAGCTCTTGCGGAACTGGTCCAGCATCTCGCCGAATTCATAGCGTTTCCCCATCTCGCTATGGTTATCGAGGAACTCCGCGATCTCCTCGAGCGCATCGAGATCTTCGATCATGCGCTCACGGATCTCCGGGCGCTGCACTTTCACAGCGACTTGCCGCCCGTTACGCAGCCGCGCTTTATGGACCTGGCCCAGCGATGCGGCCGCCATCGGTTCTGATTCGAAATCTGAAAACGCTTTCGAAAGTCGCACGCCAAGCTCGGACGCAACGATCTTCTCGACTTCCGCGAACGAGAACGGCTCGACCTTATCCTGCAGCCGCGTGAGGGCTTCGATGTAGGCCTGCGGCATCATCTCGACGCGCGTCGAGAGGAGCTGCCCGAGCTTCACGAACGTCGGGCCCAGCTTCTCGAGATCGTCCGCCAGCTCACTCGCTTTCGCCTGTTCCTTCGGCGTGGCGCGTTGCTCGGCGTCGAGGGTTTCGTCGAGCCCGCTCTGTTTTACGAGGTCGGAACGCCCGTACTTAACGAAGAGCCACGCGATCTGGCGGTAACGATTGAGATGCTGCGGTTTAAGAGAGATGCCCATGACGAAAAAGAAAATGCCGGCGGCGCGCGATGCACTGCCGGCATTTCTGAAACGAATCTGAGAGGCCAGATGGCCCCGTGTTTACGCCTTACGCCGCCTTCGCGTAGCTCGCCTTATCGTCGACGTCCAGCCAGTCGAAGAGCGTTGTCGTCGCGGGATCGAGCTTGAAGACGCTGACCTGCTCGACAAACCAGTCGCGCTTCTCCGGATCGTTGTACGGATTCGCGGCCATCATCCCGTCGCTCCAGGTTTTGACTTCGTCGGACGATTTCATTGTGCGATTGCTATCGACCCACTTCACCATCTCTTCGTCGCTCGCCCCTTTCTCGACTTCGGCTTTGAAGTCATCGCCTTTGATGCCCATTGGTCCGAAGAGCATGTTGTCGAGCGGACAGTCGAAATGATATTCACCAATGTTGCCCCAGAGGAGCGCCCGGCATTTGTCGAGCGCGCGCGCGAGAATCACGTACTCGCCGAGGCGTGTCTTCGGGCTGCGCGGAGCTACCTTCGTTAAATCCATGCCGGTGTGCTGGTTGTTCATATTGGATATTACTCCGAGATGGCCTTTCCGCCAACTCGCGGGTGAATTTCGAGCGGATAAACACCCGATCTTCATCGACATCCGTATCTCTCTATATGAGTCAAACCAAAGAAGTTATCTCGACGCTCAACAGCGTCATCGAAACCCTCAAAGATGGGCAGGAAGGCTTTCGTCAAGCAGCCGGGGCGGTGAAGGCTTCGCACTTGAAGTCGCTCTTCAGCGAAATCTCGCTGCAGCGTTCGAAGTTCGCCGGTGAACTGCAGAACCACATCATCCAGCTGGGCGACTCGAACCCTGAGGACACGAGCAGCACGGCCGGCGCTCTCCATCGCGCGTGGATCAATATGAAATCGGCGATCACCAGCCAGGATGATCACGCCATTTTGAGCGAGTGCGAGCGCGGCGAGGATTCCGCCGTTGCCGAGTACAAGAAGGCGATGGAAGCGGAACTGCCAGCTCCTGCGCGCGACATCATTTCGCGCCAGTACGCTGACATCAAAGCTGGGCACGACCAGGTCAAGGCGCTGCGGGACGCTTCCAAGAACGCGAGCTAAGACTTAGCGAAACCTGTAAACAACTGCAGGCGGATCATGCGAAAGCGTGATCCGCCTGTTTTATTTTGAGCGGCCAGGCGACCTAACTATTCTGAGCGAAGCGGAGCGGAGTCGAGGAACACCGTTGCCGCGCGGTCCATTCCGACATGGCGTCCCTTGGCTCCGCGCGGGATGACAGCTGCGGGAATCATTGCATACTAATCGCATGGTCAATATCTCGATCGGCTACACCGGAGAACTGCATTGCGTGGCCACGCATGAACCCTCGCAGAGTGAACTCGCGACGGACGCTCCCGTGGATAACAACGGGAAGGGGGAAGCGTTTTCCCCGACTGATTTAGTCGCCACCGCCCTCGGCACTTGCATGGCCACGATCATGGGCATCGCTGCGCAGCGGCATGGCGTCGAGCTGAACGGGACGCGTGTGTTGATCAGCAAGGAGATGTCGAAAGACATGCCGCGTCGGATCGCCCGGCTCACGTCCGAGATTCACGTGCCGCTGCCTGAAGACCATCCTCAGCGCGAGCTTCTCGAAAAAGCGGCGCTCGGCTGCCCGGTGCATCAAAGCCTGCACCCGGAGATCGAGAAGCCGGTGAAGTTCGTCTGGGAAGGCTAGCTGCCTACTGCCCGAGCACCCAGGCGAAGATTAACGGCGCACAAATTGTGGCGTCGCTTTCGACGATGAATTTCGGAGTCGACGCTGACAGCTTGCCCCAGGTGATCTTCTCGTTCGGCGTGGCGCCGGAGTAACTGCCGTAACTCGTCGTGGAATCGCTGATCTGACAGAAATAACCCCACAGCGGCACGTCGGTGCGCTCGAGGTCCTGATGCAGCATCGGTACGACACAAATCGGGAAGTCTCCCGCGATCCCACCGCCGATTTGGAAAAAACCGATAGACCCTTCGGCAT
>JBHENE010000055.1:0-22277 GCA_046262215.1 Chthoniobacterales bacterium
AGGGGCTGCTCGGGATCCTCACCGGCTTCCTTGTTGCGCTCGGGTTCATCTTTCTCGGACGCTTTATCTTCAAAGCACTTGGCATTTCGGTGTCTGACTTTCAGGTCGCCGGCGGACTCATCCTGCTCGGGCTGGCGGCGCGGGAACTGATCGGCGGCCATGACGGCCCGCGCAGTGGCGACGCGGAGTTTGGCGTGGTGCCGCTCGGGATGCCGCTGATCGCAGGGCCAGCGTTGCTGACGGCGCTGTTGCTCCTCGTCGACACCGTCGGCGTCGTGTTCACGATCGCTTCGCTGATCGCGAATCTCCTGCTGGTCGAGGTCGGGTTCCGTTACGCGCGGCGGGTCGAGAAGGTGCTGAGCAAGCAAGGCCTCAACGGCATCTCAAAGCTCATCGCGCTGCTCCTCGCAGCGATCGCGGCGAGCCTGATCCGGCGCGGGTTGGTCTCGCCCTAAAACGCGCCGGTTTGGAGGAGGACGAGCGTACAGGCATAGTCGACTTCGATGCCGGCGGCCTCCGCTTTCGCGGCGAGGTCTTCGTTCTCGGCGCCGGGATTCATGATAATGCGGCGCGGCTTGGCGCTGATGATCTCGCCGATCAGCGGATCGGAGCGCTGCTTGCCAAGGTATAAAGTCACAGTATCGATTTCTGCCGGTACGTCGGAGATGCTGCGGTAGCATTTCTCGCCAAGCACTTCTTCGAACGCCGGATTTACCGGCACCGCCTCGTGTCCGTGGTCAGCCAACATCTTCATCGCACGGTACGCGTAGCGGTCGGTTTTGGGGGACGCGCCGAGCACCGCGACGGTCTCTTTCTTGGCTGGGGACATGGCCATGTCTTATCGTCTCGAACGGGTAAGCTGGCCGTGTGGGCCCACCGGCGCTTCATTGACACCCTCCCGCACGTTGTTACTATGCTCGCCCTATGAGATTTCCTCTAGCGCTGACGAGTAAAATCGCGGCGTATATCATCGGCCACAAAATGCGCCGCACCGAAAAGTTCGCGACGGTGCTGCAGCTTGAGCCGCTCCACACGTGTAATCTCACCTGCACCGGCTGTGGCCGGATCCGCGAATACTCGACGTCGCTAAAAGATATGATGTCGCTTGAGGATTGCCTCGGTGCGGCGGAAGAATGCAACGCGCCGATGGTTTCGATCTGCGGCGGCGAGCCGCTTATTTACCCGCAGATCGAGGCGTTGATCGGTGGGTTGCTCACGCAGAAGCGAATCGTTTACGTCTGCACGAACGCGATGTTTATGCGCAAGAAGATGCGCGAGTGGCTGACCGCGCAGCTCCCAACTCGCGCGGCGTTTGTGGGGGAGAAAATCGCAGAGCTGCTCGCGGCGAACCTGATCGCGGAGAAGGATGCGGCCGAGATTCGGAAAGGCCCGAAAGATCCCGCGAAGCAGGTGATTGCGCCGAGCGACTGGATGTATTGGAACGTTCACCTCGACGGTCTCGAGCGGACGCATGACCTGATCGTGGAGCGCGAAGGCGTCTTCAAGGAATGCATCCTCGCGATCAAGATGGCGAAGATGCTCGGCTACCAGGTGGCCACGAACACAACCGTCTATAAAGAGACTGACATGGAAGAGCTCGAGCAGCTCTTCGATTTCCTGTCCGACATGGGCGTCGACGGTCACACCATCACGCCCGGCTACGAATACGATTCGGCGAAGAAGGACATGATCTCGCGCCTGAATCTGCAGCCGGAGAATTTCTTCCTCACGCGCAATCTGACGGTGAAGAAGTTCGCGAAGATGGAGGATTGGATGCAACGCTACACCTTCTTCGGGACGCCGGTTTACTTCGAGTTTCTCGCCGGCAAGCGCGACCTCACCTGTTCGGCGTGGGCGATCCCGACGCGGAACATGGCCGGCTGGAAAGCGCCGTGCTACTTCATGACCGACGCTGTCGGCACGAACGGCACCGGCCATTTCGGCAGCTACGCCGAGCTTCTCGCGCAGGTTGATTGGGATAAATATGGCGTTGTCGACGGTGTCGCGCGTGATCCCCGTTGCGAGAATTGCATGACGCATTGCGGCTACGAGCCGACTGCGAGCCTCGGACTGAACGCGAAGCGCGGTGACACGTGGAAGACGGTGAAATTCAATTTCGGCTCGAAGCCAAAGCCGACTGGCCGTGGTAACGAAATTCTCGCCTACAACGGTGTGACTTCCGGCAACGGCCACCTCACCGGCAAACGGGCGGAAGTCGCAGCCGTCGCGTCGTAAGGCTCGGTATGCCTCCGTCGTCGACGAACGTCATTCCACTTCCGAGCGCGCTGCCGATAACGGCACCCGCTTACGCGTCGCAGCAGGACGACCTCGCAGACGCGATCCGGCGCGCGCAAGAGAACCTGCTTCGCCAGCAACACCGGGACGGGCATTGGTGCGGCGAGCTGCTCGTCGATAGCACGCTCTGCTCGGATTACGTGCTCTTCATGCACTGGCTGGGCGACGTCGACGAGATGCTGCAGCAGCGGTGCGTGCGTCACATCCTGAAACGCCAGCTGCCCGACGGTGGTTGGAATATTTACTACGGGGGGCCGAGCGAAGTGAACGCCTGCGTGAAGGCGTATTTCGCCCTAAAGCTGGCCGGCCATTCGCCCGAGCTGCCGTTCATGCAGGAGGCGCGCGCCAACATCCTGCGGCTCGGCGGCATTCCGCGGATGAACACCTACAGCAAGCTCTATCTCGCATTGCTAGGGCAATTCCCGTGGCACTATCTGCCATCGATTCCGGTCGAGATGATTCTCTTCCCGACCTGGGCGCCCTACCACATCTACAAGATGTCGTCATGGAGCCGGGCGATGCTGATCCCGCTCGCTATCATCAATCATTTCAAGCCAACACGTGAGCTCCCGGCCGCGCAGCAATTGCACGAGCTCTATCCACTCGGCACCGAGCAGAAGGATTTTACCTTGGTGCGGGATCGCCGGTTTTTTTCCTGGCGGAATTTTTTCCTGCGCTGCGATCATGCGCTGAAGCTCATCTCGAAAGGCGGCTGGCGGCCGATGCGCAAACGCGCGCTGGAAGAAGCAGAGCGTTGGATGCTGGAGCGAATTGGCGAGGGGAGCGACGGCCTCGCAACGGTGTTCCCTGCGATGTTAAATGCGCTGATCGCGCTGAAGGCCCTTGGGTATGCGGCGACACACCCAGTTTACCGAAAGGCGATGGCGGATTTCCGCGGATTGTTTGTCGATGACCCGGAGGACTTCCGGATTCAGCCATGTCTCTCGCCCGTTTGGGACACCGCGATCAACATGATCGCGCTCGGCGAATCGGGGCTGGCGGGCGATCACCCTTCATTGCAGAAAGCTGCAGCTTGGCTGGCGGAGAAAGAAGTGCGGGTGCGGGGCGATTGGACCGTGAACAATCCTGGCGTAGAAGCGAGCGGCTGGGCGTTCGAATACAACAACGTCTACTACCCGGACACCGACGACACCGCGATGGTGCTGATGGGTCTTCGCCTCGCTAAGCCGAAGGATGCTGCCGCTGTGGATGAGCTCTTTAAGCGCGCGCTCGATTGGCAGTTGAGCTTCCAATGCCGCGATGGTGGCTGGGCTGCCTTCGATAAAGAAGTCACGCAGCATTGGCTAGAAGACATGCCGTTCGCGGGTCATAACGCGAGCCTTGATCCCACCTGCAGCGACCTGACCGCGCGCACGCTTGAGCTCTTCGGCTACATCGGCTTTGACACGAAACAGAAGTGCGTCCGCCGCGCGATCCAGTATTTGATCGACACACAGGACGACGATGGTTCGTGGTACGGCCGCTGGGGTGTGAATTACATTTACGGCACGTGGCAGGTGCTTCGCGGTCTGCGCGCGATCAAAGAAGACATGCGGCAGGATTGGATTCTGCGTGGGCGCGACTGGCTCGAGAGTTGCCAGAACGCCGATGGCGGCTGGGGCGAAACGTGCGCATCATATGACGATCCGACTTTGAAGGGCAAAGGTGACAGCACTGCGTCGCAGACAGCCTGGGCGTTGATGGGCATTTGTGCGTGCGGCGAACTCGACCGGCCGAGCGTGCAACGCGGATTCCGATATTTGCTCAACACGCAACGAAACGACGGCGCGTGGGATGAGCCGGAAATTACCGGCACCGGTTTCCCGAAGGTGTTCTATCTCAAATACGACATGTACCGGCAGAACTTCCCGCTGCTGGCGCTCGCGACCTACGCGAATTACCGCAGCGGCGTCGGGCATTACCCGAGCTACTACCGCTGCTCCTCGTCGTAGGAGTAACGGAGCGATTTCCCCGCTCCGGGGCTCTCCGTCGCGCTGTTCGCGTTGACGCGCTGCGATTAGCGCTCAATCGTTAGGCCTATGGCTTACGAACTCCCAAAACTCCCTTATGCCTACGACGCGCTCGAACCGCACATCGACGCGCGTACCATGGAGATCCATCACACCAAGCATCACCAGACCTACATCACCAATCTGAACAACGCGCTCAAGGATCATCCGGAGCTCGCTTCTAAGCCCGTCGAAGATCTGATCCGCGACCTCAGCGCCGTGCCGGAAAACATCCGCACGGTCGTGCGCAACAATGGCGGTGGGCACGCGAACCACTCGTTCTTTTGGCAGATCATGGGTCCGAATGGCGGACAACCGAGCGGGAAACTGGCGGACGATATCAACTCGACTTTTGGCGGCCTCGACGCGCTCAAGGAAAAGATCAACGCCGCTGGCGCGGGCCGTTTTGGAAGCGGCTGGGCGTGGCTGATCAAAGGCAAGGGCGGGAAGCTAGAAGTCGTCTCCACGCCGAACCAGGATAGCCCGCTGATGGACGGCAATACACCAGTGCTCGGCGTCGACGTCTGGGAGCACGCCTATTATCTGAATTATCAAAACCGCCGGCCCGATTACCTGAAGGCTTGGTGGAACGTAGTGAACTGGGCGGAGGTCGGTCGCCGCTACGAGCAGTCGTAGCCGCGGACTTCGAAGTACCTGTGACGCGCGACAGCGATAAGCTGCCGCGCGTTTCGCTATGGCTTACCTGAACGAGAATTACCTGAAGCTGCAGGCGGGCTATCTCTTCCCCGAGATCAGTCGCCGAGTGAAGGATTTCACCGACCGAAATCCAGATGCTGCGGAGAATTTGATCCGCTGCGGCATCGGTGATGTCACCGAGCCGCTACCACGCGCGGCAATCGACGCGATGCACGCGGCGGTCGAGGAACTCGGACACCGTGAGACGTTCCGTGGTTATCCTCCATACGAAGGCTACGACTTTCTGCGCGAGAAGATCGCGCAGCGCGATTTTCGCGATCGCGGGATCGAAATCGCTGCGGACGAGGTGTTCATTTCCGATGGCTCGAAGTGCGATTGCGGGTACATCCTCGACATCTTCGGGCACCAGAACCGCGTCGCGATCACCGACCCGGTGTATCCCGTTTATGTCGATACGAATGTAATGGCCGGCCATGCCGGGTCCGCCCAAGAAAACGGCCGCTATGAAGGAATCGTTTACCTGCCGTGTACGGCGGAGAACAACTTCGTCGCGGAACCGCCGCACGAGCGCGCCGATCTCGTTTACCTCTGTTTCCCGAACAACCCGACAGGGGCGGTCGCGACGCGCGAGCAACTAACCCGCTGGGTCAAATACGCGCAGGAGAACACGGCACTCCTGCTCTACGACGCTGCCTATGAAGGCTACGTTCAAGATCCCGCGATCCCGCGCTCGATCTTCGAGATCCCCGGCGCGCGCGAGTGCGCGATCGAGTTCCGCAGCTTCTCGAAAACGGGCGGCTTCACCGGGGTTCGTTGTGGATTCACCGTCATGCCGAAGTCGGTGAAAGCGCAGACGGAAGACGGTCGCGCGATGTCATTGCACCCGCTCTGGCAGCGACGCTGGGCGACGAAGGCAAACAGCGTGAGCTACCCCGTGCAACGCGGCGCCGAGGCGCTCTACAGCGATGAAGGTCGTGCGCAGGTGCGTGAACTCGTTGACCATTACATGGGCAACGCGCGCCTCCTCGCCGATGGCGCGCGAGAGGCTGGGCTCACTGTCTATGGCGGGACAAATGCACCGTATATCTGGGCGCAAACCCCGAACGGCTTAACCAGTTGGCAGATGTTCGACCGGATGCTGCAGGATCTGCACGTCGTGATCACGCCCGGCAGCGGTTTCGGTTCCTGCGGCGAAGGCTACTTCCGCATCTCTGCGTTCAACAGTCGCGAGAATGCGATCGAGGTGGCGCGCCGTCTTCGCACCCTTTCGTAGCGAAGAATTCCGCGGTGCCGCGAACGAATCTTGTCGCCACGCGTGCGGCACGTAACATTCGGCGTTTCAAAATAACGGCGTGCTCGAGACCAATCAAAATCTGCCTCAGCTCTACCGCTTCTGTTTCCTGATGACGGCGGACCCCGTGAAGGCGCAGCAGGCTTTTCAAAGCACTCTGCGCGCAGCTGCCGCCAGAACTGCGCAAGGCGAGCCGCCGCCAAATCGGATTTGGTTTTTTCGCGATGCGCGCTGGCAATCCCTGATCGCCAGCGAAAGCGGCCTGCAGCCCGAGCCGGATACGCTGGAGGAAACTGCCGTGAACGAACACGGTCCACAGCAGGTCGGACAGCTTACACCAGAACAGCTGGCCATCTGGATTTCTGCCGCGCCCGAACCGCAACGAGGCGCTCTCGCCGCATATTACCTCGATGAGTTTACGCTTACCGAGATGTTGGCCTTGTTGGAATTGAAACCGAACGAGCTGGGCGAGTTACTTACAAGCGGTCGCCGTCAGTTCCAGGCTTGGTTAGACGCGACGACACCCGTTGAGTTTTACGACGAGGGATGAGCCTGTTCCGCAACTCAAAGCGCGCACGGATACTCACGCGCTGCGCACCGATCACCGACAAAGCAGGCACCGACCGCCGCATGCGCTCGGCTATCCTGCACGCTCGCCGCAACCGGGCAACGGCGAAGGAGTTCCAGTGCCAGCAGGCGTTCGATCAGGCGATTGCGAAGTTAGTCCGGGACATCCCGGTTTCGGAGGAGATCGCCGAGTGGTTTCGGAACGAGAAGCTGATCGTGCAGCAAAAGCGCAGCTGGAGAAAGACGCTCCGCAACCCTGTGATCCTCTCGATCGCGACAGCGTTAGCGGTCATTGCTGGCGTTGCGGTGTTCATGCTGATCGAGCGCATGAACGAATTCCCCGGTTCCGGGACCGCACGCAAATTGCTGACGGTCGCGAGCGCGACGCGCCCCAATCAGCTCGATGCGATTCAAACTGACGCCAGCGCGCTCAGTGACTTGTTCTTCATGAAATACCGGCTGGAGCACTACGATGTGCCGGCTGAGTTCGGCGAGTTGCGCACCAGCGGGGCCCGCGTCTTCGACGACGACGAAGGGCATCGCGTCGCCCAAATCGGTGTGCAGGAAAAACGAATGCAGTTCTTCCTTTTCCCGGCGGAGCGAAACCCGAGAGATGCGAAACCGCGCGAGTTCAGCGGTTGGAAATTCGTTGAGCAGGAGGGCTGGACAGGTGCTGTGCAGGTCCGCTCCGGTGTGTGCTTCATGGCGGCCATGCGTGGCGAACAGCGCGACCTCGCGCCGTATCTCGCGAAGCCGAAGCAATGAGCGCGTTCGCGGCGTCGGGCGATTGACACAATCGCCGCTGGCGTTGAATTTCTTCGCCGCACGCCAGGGTAGCTCAGTGGTAGAGCAGGGGACTCATAAGCCCTTGGTCGGGAGTTCAACTCTCCCCTCTGGCACTTCCTTCTTCGCGCCGCCACGATGAGCGATCTCTACCTCGAAGATGTGAAGCCGGGTGATCGTTTCCGGTCGGCTGAGTATTGGTTAACGGAAGAAGCGGCAATCGCGTTCGCACGTGAGTTCGATCCGCAGCCGTTTCACGTTGATCGCGTCGCCGCGGAGGCGAGCGTTTTCGAAGGGTTGGCCGCGAGCGGGTGGCACACTGCGGCCATTGCGATGCGCTTGATGATGACGGGGCCGATGCAGTTTGTGGGCGGAGCGGTCGGCATGGGCGTCGATGAATTACGCTGGCCGATTGCGGTTCGGCCCGGCGACACACTCGCGCTTGTCACGGAAATCACGCAGGCGCGGCCTTCGCGCTCGAAACCACGGCACGGCATCATCCGAATTGAGAATACGATGACCAATCAGCGCGGCGAGGTCGTCTTGAGTTACACGGCAAACGCACTCGTGCAGCGTCGCCCCGACAGCGACACTCGTTAGGCAGCGGCGGCGAGTTCCTTGCACTTGCCGAGGTCGAGCTTGCCCGAAGCAAGCAGCGGGATCGCATCGACCCGGCGGACGGTGCGCGGCACCCAGAGATTTGGCACTTCGGCTTCGCGGAGAGCGGCGCGCAATTGCTGTAGATCGATGTCGATGCTGCTGAGGAGCACCAGCGCTTCGCCTTTCGCTTCGTCGGCGACGCCCATGATTGTGAGCACGCGCTCCGACTGATCCTCGAGCTTTAAGGCCGACAGGATTTTCTGCTCGATCACTTCGTGCGGCACCATCTCGCCCGCGATCTTCGAAAAGCGCGAGAGTCGGCCTTCGATAAACAAAAACCCATCTTCATCGAACCGCCCGAGATCTCCCGTCTTGAACCAGCCATCGCGAAGAACCTCCGCGGTCCGGACGGGATCATCGAGGTAGCCTTCGAAGATGTTTGGGCCGCGGACCCAGAGCATCCCGGGTGCGTGGAGCGACAATTTTTGGTCTGTCTCCGGGTCCCGAATCTCCGCGGCTATGCCGGGCGCCAGTTTACCGGTCGATCCAGCGCGGCTCGAAGGTTGCACGGCATCCTTCGGCTGCCGTGGCTTCGGATCAGGTAAGTTCACGCTCAGCACGGGCGACGTTTCCGTTAACCCGTAGCCTTCCAGCACGCGCTTGCCGAAACGCTCCTCGAACGCGTTCGCAATATCGGCCGGTAACTTCTCGGCGCCGGTAATCAGAAGCCGCAACGAGCTCAGCTGCGCTGGCTCCGCTTTGCGCAAGTAAGCGCGGAGAAAAGTAGGCGTCGCGAACATGACCGTGGCGCGATAACGCTCGACGAGGGCAGCGATCTTCGCAGCCTCGAGAGGGTTCGGGTAAGTGACCGTCCTGACGCCCTCGATCAGCGGGTACCACAGTGTGACGGTACAGCCGAAGCTGTGAAAGAACGGCAACGACGCGAGCACCAGCTCATCCCGCTCCGCGTCGAGTAATGCTGAAAATTGCGTGACGTTGCCATGGAGATTTCGGTGGCTTAACGGCACGCCTTTCGGCGCGCCGGCACTGCCACTCGTGAAAAGCAGCACAGCTTCTTCGCGATCGCCGAAGCGCGGCACATGCAGCAATCGCGCGAGGAGGCGAGCAGGCGTCACGAGGCTGACGAGCCACCAGCAGACGATCGCTGGTTTCATCGCTGGCAGGATCTCGTCGAGGTGCAGAACCTTCGGCGTCCACGGAAACTCCTCGAGTTTCTTTGCCATCTGTCGCGCAGTGATGATGGTGCTCAATCCGGCCTGCTTTTGCGCGGACTCGATTGATTCGCGTGCACTCGTGAAGTTCAGGTTTACCGGGATCTTGCCGGCGAGCACGACCGCCAGATTTGCTATGATGCCAGCTTTGCCCGGCGGGAGGACGATGCCGATGCGACGCTCAGCACATTCGCGGCGGAGGTAACGCGAAAGCGCGGTCGCAACCCCGAGCAGCTTGCCGCGCGCAAGCGTGCTGTGATCAAGGCCGTCGATCACAGCTGTCTCGAATCGGTGCTGCTTCAATCCGCGAATGCAGGCATAACCGAGATGCTGGCGCAGTTCGAGGCGCTCGCTGTAGCACGCTTCGCCGAGCTTCAACAACTCCTCGCGAACGGTCGCGATGTCGGCTGCTTCCGCAGCGAGAGGTTTCCCGAATGCGACCGTCACCCGATACGGAAAACTCCTCGGCCATTTCGTGAAGAAGCGTCCCCCTTGGAACGAAAAGATCGAGCCCCAGAGTTGATCCATCCACACTGGCACGACCGGCGCTTCGGCCTGGCGCGCGATCAATTCATAACCGCGCTGCAAGCGCAGCAGAGTGCCGGAGCGCGAAAGCTGACCCTCCGGAAACAGGCAGACAACATCACCGGCGCGGATCCGTTCGCCGGCGGCGCGCACTGCATCTTTCGCACGGCGGGAGGTGATCGGAATTGCGCCGACGAGCCGCAGAAATGGGTGCAGAAATTTATGCCGGTAATAAGTGTCATCGATGATGAAGCGGATCGGTCTCGGACAGGCGAGCTGCAGCACGATCGCGTCGACCCAGGTGATGTGATTCGGCAGTAGCAGAAATCCGCTGGCCGGCAAGGTGTCGACACCTCTCCGGGTGACGTGATAAACGAGCCGCGCGAAGGCGAGCCCGAGGAAGTAGAACGCGCGTTCGCCGAAGGAGGAATGCGCCATTCGTTTATGATTTACAATCACGCCGACGCTCACTGCAATCGGCAATTCCGATGCGGTTAGCTCTCCCTGCGCAAAAGCCTGGTGCCTATAACGCGCTCGCGTTGCTGCTCGCGATCAACCTTTTTAACTACATTGATCGTCAGGTGCTGGCGGCCGTCGAACCGGAAATCCGTGACACCTTCTTTGCGCCGAATGATCCGAACGCGATGGCTTCGACGGGCCTGCTCGGCACGGCGTTCCTCGTCACCTACATGCTTTCGGCGCCCGCGTTGGGGTGGCTCTCGGATCGCTTCTCACGTTGGCTGATTGTCGGCCTGTCAGTCATTCTTTGGAGCCTGGCGAGCGGCGCATCGGGATTGGCGGCGACATTCAGTCTGCTGCTCGCGACACGTATCTTCGTGGGGATTGGCGAAGGCGGCTATGGTCCGGCGGCGCCGACGATCTTAGCGGATCTCTTCCGGCTCGAGAAACGGGGGCAGGTGCTTGCCATATTCTGCGCGGCGATTCCTGTCGGCAGCGCGCTCGGGTATGTGCTGGGTGGCGTGATCGCGGCGCACTTGAATTGGCGCTGGGCGTTTTACCTCGTGACACCGCCCGGGCTTTTGCTCGGGGTGCTTTGTTTTTTGCAGCGCGACCCGCGCGCAGCCGAGGGAGCGCGAGCCAAGCAAACACGTGCCGGATGGCCGCAGTATCTGGAGCTGATTCGCACGCGTTCCTACGTTCTGAATTGTCTCGCGCAGACGGCATTCACGTTTGCCATTGGTGGGCTCGGATTTTGGCTCGCGGCGTACCTTCGCTATCGCGGGCAGCCTGATACCGACAAAGCATACTTTGGCGTCATCCTTGTGGTCGCAGGTCTGATCTCGACCTTGCTCGGCGGCTGGATCGCTGACCGTCTGCGGGCACGGTATCCCGGATCGTACTTCCTCGTTTCGGGCGTTGGAATGCTGCTGGCGTTTCCTTTCTTTGTCGCCGCGCTTTATGTGCCGTTTCCAGCGGCCTGGTTGCTGATGTTCGTTGCGATCTTTTTCGCGTTTCTGAACACGGGCCCGTCGAACACGGCGTTAGCGAATGTCGCTCGGCCGTCGGTCCGCGCGACCGCATTTGCGTTCAACATCCTGGTCATTCACCTGCTTGGTGATGCCGCGGCTTTCCCGACGATCGGATATATCGGCGGGCACAGCACGATGAACACCGCCTTCCTGGTGGTCTCCGGGATGATGGTTCTCTCGGGCGTGCTCTGGATCGCCGGGCTCAGATATCTTGCCGCCGACACTGAGGCTGTCGAAGCAAGTTCGAGCCGCGCCTGAGTACAAAAAAACAGCAGGAGCAACTCGCGTCACTCCTGCTGTTGAATTTGGTGCAGACTTAGTGCTCTGCGCCGAGTTGATTACTCGTCGCTCGGCTTGTCTTCAGCGCCTTTATCGGTCGCCTTTTTGTCCTTCTTGGCACTTGGCGAAGCCTTGTCAGTCTTGTCGCCTTTATCTTCGCCCTTCTGAGCGGCGCTGCTCTTCGCTGCAGAAGAGGTTGCGGCTCCGGTGCTCGCCGCAGCGGGTGACGCTGCTTTCGATGAGTTTGTCATACCAGTGCTAGATGCGTTTGAGCTTGGGCTTGTGCTCGTCGTCGACGAAACGGAAGCGGACGCCGAAGGTTTCGCCATCGAAGCTGCTGGTGAGCTAGTGGCCGCTGGTTTCGCGGTGGCTGATGTAGCCGGCGTTGCGCTGCTCGTGGCTGCGGCTGTCGAAGCGCTTGGGGATGCCTTCGGCGAAGCTGATGCACTCGCCGAAGCACTTGGAGATGCGCTCGCCATTGGGCTCACGCTGGCGCTGGGTGATGCCATTGGCGAAGCGGAAGCTGCGGCTGCTGGGCTGACGGAAGCGGCTGTCGAAGCGGAAGTGCCCTGCTGTCCGGAGTAGCTCCGGCCGGCTCCACCGCCACCGACGTTCACACCGATGCCGAAGGTCGGCTGCACGCCGTAGTAACCGTAAACCTGGTTGATGTAATCAGGACGGCTGTACTCTTCGATGTGGTTGTAATCGTAAGCTGGCGCGCTGTAGATGCGCTCACGCTGAACACTTGTGGTGTAAACCGTAGGATCCCCGGTGGACTGAAAAGTCGTCCAAGGCATTGCAACCGTTTTGCGGCTGGTCGTTGTGGTCGTGCTCGATGAGCTGGAACCACCGCTCGCAGTGTTGCCTGCGCCGCCGGTGGTCTCGAGCACCGTGTAGGCCATGCAGCCGGTCTGGCGATCGAGCACAACGTCTTTGATGACGCCGACTTCTGCGCCGTCAGAACTACGGATCTTCGATCCGATGATCTTGCTGCTTTGGACGTATTCACCACCTGAGCTGGCGCTCGTGGTGGTCGAGGTGGACTGGGTTTGTGCGTTAACCGGAACAACGGCGAGACCCAGGGCCGCCATGGCTGCTCCGAACAGGATTGATTTTTTCATATGTGGTAAGACTGACGGAAAGGAGCTCTGCGTTATTCAGAACTGCTCCCTATCTTCGAAGCAGCGGGTGCAAGCGCGCGTGTGGGGCGCGATGTTACGCACCACGAAGAAGACGGTAGCTAACGAGCAGCTGCGCCTACGCCACTCAGAGAACAGCCGGTCGCGCGTCCAACCGCACATCATAGCGATGCGCCTGCGCCAGCGCCGACTCTGCTTCCGCGGTGCGACCGGCCTTGCGCAGCAACTGTGCAAAGAGTTGCCACGACTCGGCGCGATACCATTGGGTTTGTAGACATTGCTGCAGCTCACGGATGGCAGCGTCTGTATTGCCACTTTCGTCGAGCAGCTTGATGTAGCGCTTCTCGATGGACCAGTTCGGCGGGCCGGTCCGCGATGCGAGCCGCAATCGCAACAGCTCAACTTTGCCGCTCTCCTTGTATGCGAGGACGCTGAGAAGCTCATATGCCTGTGCCTCGACCAACGGCATATCTTTCGCGCGCGTGAGCAACTGATGTGCGGCCGGGAAGTCCGATTGTTTCACCGCGACACCGGCAAGGTTGATCAGAGCGAGGGGCTGGTCGGGCTCCATCTTCAACGCTTGACGCAGATGCGCTTTCGCGTCGTCAAGCCGCTCTTCATTCATCTCGACGCCAGCGAGGTTGATCAGCATGCGTGGCGTGTTTCCGCCGTCGCGAATCGCGCTCTCAAAAAAAGTGCGCTGATCTTCCCAATCAAACGTCCGCACAAAACACCGGACGCCGAGAAAGAGGATCCAGATCGCGAGCAGGCTGTAAGTCGCGGGTGCGATCCATGAGCGTTGTCGCTCCTCGCGAGCGGTTAAACGGCAGAGGCAAAGGGCAAGCGCAATGAAAAGAAATGCACTCGGCAGATAGAGCCAATGCTCTGCGATCGAGGCATTGAGCGGGAATGCGCCGCTGACCGGCAAGTACGCGATCGCCGCGAGGATCAGGCACGTGAAGACTGCGCGATCGCGTTTCCGTTCGCGCACCAGCCAGTAGATGAATGCGGCCATCAGCAGAATGCCGGCCAGCGTCTCGAACTCGCGCCACGAAGCGTTCGTGAGACTCTCGTTGTTGAAGCCGGTCGGATGCGTCTCCACGTCGCGCTCCATGTGGAGATTGACCGGCGCGAAAATCAGATAGGTGTATTCGGCGAATGCACGCGCGACGAGGATCGGCCGGACGAGCAACGGCGCCGGGGCACGAATGCTTGGCGGCGGGATGTGTTCGGCGGGCAGGCGGAGGCTTAAATATATCGCGACCACGAAAAGACAGCCGACGGCCGCGCGTGTTGCATGTTGCCAATCTTTCGCGAGCAGCGTCACGGCAAGCCAGAGCGCCAGAAAAATCAGGCCCGCTTCTTTGCTCAGCGCACTAAGCAGCATCGCCGCGGCGGCGGAAATCGTGAGAAGCCACTGGCGCGCACCCGCGACCCGGCTGCTCACCAAAGCTAATGCGAGTCCCGCAAAACCAAACCCCGCAGCCAGCGGATCGGCGCGGCCTGAGATGTACGCAACCGCGCCGCTGTGCACGGGATGGATCGCCCAGACCAGTGCAGCGCCGAAGGCAGCCCAGCGTGTCCGGCGTTCATCGGCGCCGAAGTAGCGCAGCAATTCCGTCGCGAGGAAAAACAGCGCGAGCGCAGCCGCCGCATGACAGGCAATGCTTGTGAAATGGTAGCCGAACGGTCGCACGCCGTGTGCCGCGTAATCTAATGTATAGGTCAGCCGTTGAATCGGCCGGTAGAAATCGGACGCCGTCGCATCTGTGAAAAGGAAGTGCTGGAAGGCTTCCGGAATGAGCCGCCAGCTGCGGATCAACGGATCCCGCAGGATCAGGGCGGTGTCGTCCCAGACGATTTCGTTCCGCAGCGCAGGCGCGTAGACGGCGAACGTCACAAGGACGAGCAGCAGAAGGATCAGGGATTTTCTCACGCGAAATGGAAGTGGACGAAGGGGTATCTGGCGCGCTCTAGTTTGGCGAATGTTTTACCGTCTCGTCCCACAGGTAGCGATCGCGGCGTGCCTCTGCTTGTTTAGCAACGCGCGTGCCGCCGGCGTGCCAGACGACTGCACCCAGCTCCTCATGGGTGTCGCGCCGGATTGGAACTCGATGCACGGTGAACTGCGGCTCTTCGAGCGCGAGCGTGGCGGCGCGTGGATGCAGGATGGCAGCGCAATACCGGTGTTGTTCGGAAAGAACGGGCTCGCTTGGGGCACCGGGGTTGCCGGCCAAAACGAGAGCGGCTTGCGCAAGAAAGAAAAGGATGGCCGCGCACCGGCCGGAGTCTTCCGCCTCGGCAAGGTGTATACTTACGATGCGCAATTGCCATCAGGTTCCGATTATCCGTTTCACACGGTGACGGACGCGGATCTCTGGAGCGACGATCCGCGCTCGCCGGATTACAACCGGCACGTCGTGATCGATCCGCGCAATCCGCCAGACAATTACAGCCACGAAAAGATGAGGTCCGCAGATTTCGCGTATCACTGGCTCATCGACATCCGCCACAACTCCGATCCACCTGTGCCGGGCGCGGGGAGTGCGATTTTCTTTCACATTCGCCGTGGCGTGAACCGGCCGACGGCGGGATGCACGACGATGGCTGAGTCGGAACTCGTGCGTGTCGTTCGCTGGCTGCGTGCGCCGCGAAAGCCATGTTACGCTCTGCTGCCAGCTTCCGAATATGCGGCGAAGTGGAAGGCGTGGGATCTACCCGCACCTGAAGCCGGCGGAGCGAAGCGCGCCGAAGCCGCGGAGTAAAGCCGCTCGCCATTTGCGCGAAATCTTTTTTGTCCTACTCTGCTCTCGTTAGGCAAAGCCATGAAAAAACGAGCCAATCCTGATTCTGAAGCGAACATCCGGCGGATCGATTCGAAGGCGCGTGCGAGCAAACAAACGCACGGTTTTCAGGTGCACTTTTTGCGAGGCACGCAGGCTGTCACGAGGATGTTCAGCGACACTGTCTACGGCGGCAAAGAAGGCGCGCGGCGTGCCGCCCGAAAGTTTAAACGCGAAGCAATGGCCGAACTGCCGGCGCGCGTCTTTCGCGGTCCGTTAGGGGCTGATCAAAAAGGTTCTGCGAAAAAGACAGCGGCTCCGTCACGTGGCCGCTCAAACGCACGTAGCGGCGGCGCTAAGAAGAGCGCGACGACAGCTCGTAAGCGTTCCAGCACTCGATAAATCCAGGCGCGAAGTCGCCTCGCCGCGCCTTCAGCCAGGCTGTTACCAAGGTTGGGGCAAAAAACCCGGCGTACTCTATTTCCGTGCGCGCCAGCCGGAATGGTCCGTTGGCGAGGCCACGGTAAAGCCAGATAAACTCCTGCCCCGTATTTTCCGAAGCCGGCAATTTCGATACCCGCGCGAGCGGCACTGCGACGCCGAGTTCCTCCTGTAGCTCGCGGGCGGCAGCTTCATCGTAATCCTCGCCGGCATCCACATGACCGGCCGCGCTGGAGTCCCAAACGACCGGATGTCGGTCTTTCAACCGCGACCTTTTCTGCAAAAGAAGGTCTCCGCTGTCGTTGAACAGCAGGATATGCACGGCCCGGTGGGTGAAGTTATTCGCATGCACCTGTGCGCGCGGAGCGTCACCGACGACGCGGTCTTCAGAATCCACCACCGCGAACCGTTCAGCCGCTGGATCCGGGGCGGCTGACGTTGAGGCAGGGGCGGCAAAGTTCGAAAGCGCGATCCACTGCGTGAGCGAGAGTTCTTCCGCGCGAGCTTTAGGTTCGAAGCCGCAATGTGCTGCCGCAGCATCCCACTCGCCGACCTCATCGCGCAGAAGTTTTTGCAGCTGTTTCCGGCGCTGGGAGAAGCCGAGGCGGACGAGTTTTGTGAACAACTCAGCGTCGAAATCCGGCAGCTCCCCAGGCGCTCGCGGCGTGATCTTGATGAACGCGGAATCCACCTCAGGCCGTGGGATAAAAACGGAGCCGGGGACCGTTCGCAAATACGCAACGTGGTAGTGCAACTGCACGAGCAGAGTGAGCGCGCCATATTCGCTCGTGCCAGGAGCGGCAGAGAGGCGCCGCGCCATTTCTTTCTGTAACATGCACAACCAGAGTGAGATAGGGCTCGGATATTTCGTGAACAGCAAGAGGAGTTGGCTCGATATATTGTAAGGGAGATTCCCGAGGAATTTCACCCGCGGCTGCGCAAAGAGAGTCTGCACCGGGAATTCGAGGGCATCCGCATGCCGCACTTCCAGGCGATCCGTCGGGAACCGGTCCCGGAGAAACGCGGCCAGTCGAGCATCCTTTTCGATCGCCAAAACTTGCGCTCCCGACGCGAGCGCAACTTCTGTCAGTGCGCCGAGCCCGGGGCCGACTTCGACGACATAATCCTCCGGGGTCAGCTCCGCTTTCGCTACAATCCAGCGGGCGAGATTCTGGTCGTGCAGGAAATTTTGGCCGAGCGTTTTTACGGGTGTCACGCGGATTTCGCGCAAGGTCGACCCGATCTCGGAAAGCTTCATTTCTCTAAAACGCGAGCACCCGCTCGCCACCTACGCAGGACCCGCTATTCACAAACCGACTGTGAACAAAACGCTCCGCAGAGCTGTTCTTATTCACAACTTATTCAATAGCTCGAATGGCGCTCACGAGCCGCTCGCGTGGGAGGTCGCGTTGCCCCCGATCAGGCGTTTAACGGCTCGCGGCTTTTTCCTGCTCGACAGGTAAGTGCGTCGCGCCTCTTTCAGCGAAACGCCTTCCAGGAAGTAGACGATCGCCGCGCGGCCGAGCGCATAAGTGCCGGCACCCGCCACCATCCCGCAGACCACATTTCCCCAGCCAGGAAAGAACTTGAGCACTGCGCGGGCTCCTTCGCGGAGCACCATGCCAGCGCCGACGTTCACGCCGAGCGCGCCGACGAACTCCGTCGATGCTCGCAGGCTACGCTCGCGCCCCGCGATGTACATGATGCCGGAAACCATCACGAGCTGCAGCGTCGTCAGGATTGGAAGATCAGCGAGCGGGATCGGCTGCGCGCCAATCGCGGTGCAGATAGCGCTGGTTGATTTCACTAACACCTGCGCGATTTGCACCTGCGCCTGCCGATCGCGCGAGATTCGGATCATTTCGACCCGCGCTTCGTTGGGGAGCTCGTTCGCTAGCAGAGACATCAGCCGCGCCGCCGCTCCACTGTCGCTGCTCGATCCGGTGCCGCTCAATGGCAGCTCAATCGCTTGCAGCACGTGATCGCGAAGGTTCGGCTTCTCGCTGAGCGTCGCCTGCAACTTCGCTTGCGCGCTCGGCCGATCCGTCGCTTCGGTTTTCGTCGTGCGCGTGGCGCCGAGTAGCGAAATGCCGATGATCTTACTGTCGGCATTGAGAGCATGCAGCTTCGCCAGCGTCTCCGTGTCGCGCGACAGGACAGGCCGACTGCTGTTGCCATCCACCAGATGCAAAAAAATGTCCGCCGAACTGCGAGTCAGCTCCTGTTCGATGTTTTGCAGAGCGGCGTCGTCCGCACCACGCGCATCGAGCAGCGCGATCGTGCCGTGGCCGCCGACATCCACATCATGCCAGCGGAACACCTCCATCAGAACGTTGCTGAGGTCACCAGGTTGCGCCGCAGCGAAGACGGTCGCGACCACTTCCTGCACCGCGACACGGTGCGATCCGGTCAGCACAAAACGCGGTGGACGTTGCTGCAGAAACAACTGCTTCAGGGGCGTAAGCTCTTGGAGGATCGGCTTCTGAATCGTCGCGGGAAGGCGATGCAGGAAACCTTCCAGCCGCTCGACAATGTGAAGAAACAGCGGCTGGTTCATACGCGAAGCAGATCACAACTGCGGGATTTTCGCGTGAATGCAAGAGCGGTTCGGACACGCATGAGAATTCCTTTCTTTTGCGCAGTCCGCGCGCGTATAACGAAGTATGAGCCTCGATCTCGAAAGTCTCGCACGTGCCGCAAACGAAGCTCGGGGTCTCGCGATGGACGCCGTGCAGGCGTCGAAATCGGGCCATCTCGGGCTGCCGCTCGGTTGTGCGGAAATCGGCGCGGTGCTCTACGGCAATGCGCTCAAGCACAATCCGGACGAGCCGCGCTGGATCGGCCGCGATTATTTCATCCTCTCCGCCGGGCACGGCAGCATGATGCTCTACGCCTGGCTGAACATCAGCGGCTACGACGTGCCGATGGAGGAGATCAAACGCTTCCGTCAGCTGCATAGCAAAACGCCGGGGCATCCGGAGTATTTTGAAACGCCCGGTGTCGAGTGCACGACCGGTCCGCTCGGGCAGGGCGTCGGTAATGCCGTCGGCGTAGCTGTTGCCGCGAAGATGGCGGCCGCGCGTTTCAACACGCCGGATCACCCGATTTTCGACCAGCACATCATCTGCCTCGCGGGTGATGGCTGCTTGCAGGAAGGCGTGTCGGCGGAGGCGAGCGCATTCGCCGGGCACTTCGGACTCGATAACCTGATCCTGATCTACGATTCGAACGCGGTGACGCTCGACGCGATGGCGTCAGCGACGCAGAGCGAAGACACCGGGCAGCGTTACCAAGCCTACGGCTTCGACGTTCAGAAGGTCGATGGCAACGACATGCAGGCGTTCCTCCGCGCCCTGAACAAAGCGAAGAAGCGCGACAACGGAAAGCCGCAGATGATCATCGCGCACACCTTGATCGGGAAAGGCATTCCGGAAGTCGCCGGCACGTCGAAAGCGCACGGGGAAGCGGGCGCGAAATTCGTCGATGAAGATCGGCTGAAACTCGGGTTGCCGGCTGAGCATTACTATGTCTCCGAGCAGACGCGTCAGTATTTTTCCAAGCACAAGAAAGCGCTGCTTCGGCAGTTCAAACGCTGGGAGAAGATGTACCAGGATTGGCGCACCAAGCACCCCGATCAGGCGCAATTACTCGACGATGCGATCGCTAAAAAAGTGCCGGTCGACCTGCTCGCGAAAGTGCCGAACTTCGCCGCGGACGCGAAGCTGGCCACGCGCAAAGCCGGCAGCGAAGTGCTCCAGGCGCTTGCGCGCGAGATGCCGTTCCTGATCAGCGGCAGCGCGGATTTGCACGGCTCGACGTTGAACTACATCGAAGGCGCGGGCGATTTCACACGCGAGAATCACGCCGGCCGGAACATCCACTTCGGCATCCGTGAACACGGCATGTGCGCGATCATGAACGGCATCGGCTACCACGGAATTTTCCGCGCGTCGGGTGCGACGTTCCTGGTTTTCGCCGATTACTGCCGCGCTTCGATTCGGCTCGCCGCGCTGTCGAAGTTGCCGAACATCTACATCTTCACGCACGACTCCATCGCGGTGGGCGAAGACGGCCCCACGCATGAGCCGGTCGAGACGGTGAGTGGTTTACGCGTGATCCCGCAGCTCGATGTGATTCGTGCGGCCGATCCGGAGGAAACCGCGGGGGCGTTCGTTGCCGCGGGCCAACGAACTGACGGTCCAACGCTTCTCGCGTTAACGCGCCAGGCGGTCCCGACGTTGAACGACATCGGCGTGAACGTCCGACGCGAAGGTGTCGCACTCGGCGGCTACATCGCGCAACGCGAGACCGCCGCGCTCGATCTCATTCTGCTTTCGTGCGGCAGTGAACTGCAGCACGCGTTGGCTGCTGCGAAAGAACTCGGAGCAGGAACGCGCGTCGTATCGATGCCATGCTTCGAGAGATTCGAACGCCAGCCGGAGAGCTATCGAAACGAAGTGTTGCCGGACGAATGCCGGCGTCGCGTCGCGATCGAAGCGGGTGTGACCGATCTTTGGTATAAATACGTTGGCCTCGACGGCAAAGTCATAGGGCTGCATCGGTTCGGGCTCAGCGCGCCTGGTGATCAGGTGATGAAAGAATTCGGCATCGATGCGCAACACGTGATCGAAGCTGCGCGCTCCTTGGCGTAAGTGCGCAACCGCGTCTCGTCATTCCGAGCGAAGTCGACGAACCCCGTAGCACAACTTGAGGTGAAGCCGCGGGGTCCTTCGACTGCGCTTCGCTCCGCTCAGGATGACGGCACGTGATCTCGTCGTGCACACAGATCGACGGCGCGGCAGTCGCGTCGCATTACGACGAACTCGATTGCTTCTACCGCGACGTTTGGGGCGACCACGTCCACCACGGTCTCTGGCTGCGCGGCGATGAAACGCGCGAGGAAGCCGTCCTCCAGTTCGCACATCTCGTCGCCGATCGCGCCGGTGCGGCAAGCGGCGTCACCGTCTGTGATATCGGATGCGGCTATGGCGCGACTGCGCGGGTGATGGCGCAACGTCGCGCGCAGGTCACCGGGATCACGATCTCGCCAGCGCAAGCGGCGATCGGCCAGCGTCTCGGCGAAAACCCGAAGATCATCTGCGGAGATTGGCTACAGAATAATTTCGCGTCGGGATCATTCGACGCTGCAATTGCGATCGAGAGTTCCGAACACATGCCGGATCTCGGCGAATTTTTCAGGCAAGCAGCACGCGTGCTCCGGCCCGGCGGGAAGCTCGTCGTGTTCGCGTGGCTCTCATCAGAGCATCCGAGTCGAACAGCAGTGCGATGGCTACTCGAGCCGATCTGCCGCGAAGGCCGCATGGCGCATCTCTCGACGGCGAGTGAGTATCAAACCCTCGCGGAACGCGTCGGGTTTGGTGTCGAGCGATCCGAAGACATCACGCGACGCGTGCAGCAGACATGGCCCGCGATTGTTCGGCGCCTGGTCGTGAAGTTTGCGACTGCTCCACGATACCTTCGCTTTCTGTTTAAGCCGCACGCCAAGAACCGTATTTTCGCTCTGACGATCCTGCGCATCTGGATCGCGTATCGCTGCGGCGCGATGCGCTACGGCATCATCACGTTTGTGAGGGAGTAGCCTGTCATCCTGAGCGGATTGAAGCGAAGCGGAATGTGGAGTCGAAGGATCTCACGATCCGTGGTTGTGATGCATCGTCGAAGCCAACGCGTGAGATCCTTCGACTCCGCTGCGCTCCGCTCAGGATGACCACTTGGGAGGCGTGCGTGCAGACCACGCGTCGGCTAGTGCGGTTCAGCCGTCTCACGTGCGCGATCTTCGAAACGCGTGAACTCTTTGATGAACGTCAGCGGCACGTCCCCAGTCGGGCCGTTACGTTGCTTCGCGATGATAAGGTCTGCCTTACCCTGCGACTCTTCGCGTTCCTCTTCGCTGTCGGCGTAATATTCTTCGCGCACGAGCAAGCCGACGAAGTCAGCATCCTGCTCGATCGTTCCCGACTCGCGCAGATCGCTCAGGCGCGGGCGCCCCTTGCTATCGCCAGTGCGATTCTCCGGATTACGATTCAGCTGCGCGAGCACGACGACCGGAATGCTTAATTCCTTGGCAAGACCTTTGAGTCCCGCCGAGATCTCCGAGATCTCGATCTGCCGATTGTCCTGCCCGCGGCGGCTTGTCGAGCGGAGCAGCTGCAGGTAATCGACGAC
>JBHENE010000056.1:0-5420 GCA_046262215.1 Chthoniobacterales bacterium
GCCGACGTCGTTGCAGGAGTAATTAGCTGCGTTGCCACTTCGCGCTGTCGTCCGGAGGTTCGACAACCGCGATTTCCAGCTGCCACCGCGGTAGATGCGCTTACTCCCGGACGCGAGCCCGCGCGGGTTCCGTCTCGGCGCCCCGGGGAAGGCTTGATAGAAATCGAAACACCATTCCCAGACATTCCCCGCCATGTCGTGAATCCCGAAAAAGCTGGCGCCACGCGGGAATGCCCCGACTGGCGACGTCTCAGCGTAGCCATCGTGCACCTGCGGATCACGCCACGGAAAGGTGGTGCTCGCATCTGCGAAATTCGCGAAGTCGCCGCGATGATCTTGATTACCCCACGGGTATTTTCGCCCGTCGATTCCGCGCGCGGCGTACTCCCATTCGGCCTCAGTCGGCAGCCGGTAACACTTGCCGTCTTTTTGGCCGAGCCACTGGCAGAATTTGCTCGCCTCGAGGCTAGTCACGTAAACAACCGGATGATCGGCGTCCGAAAGTTTGAGCCGCTTGCTGCGGTGTGCAGGGTCAAATTTCTCATACTCCTCATTCGTCACTGGATGCCGTGACATGTAGAACTCGCTCAGAGTGACAGGCGTCAGCGGCTGCTCGTTAGGCGCCGCGTCAACCGCATCGCTCCCCATCACGAATTCGCCCCCGGGAACGAGGATCATCGGCGAGCCTACCGCCGTCGTGAACGCCGCGGCCAGGAAGACCGACGGCGCGTGCACCGCTAATTTCGGCGCTGCCGGCCCGACGGCATCTGTCGCGGGTTTCGCCGGCGGTGAAACGGCCACCGGAGTGCGCGTTTGCACCTGAGGCGGCAGAGCTACTGGCACGACCTGAGTGCGGTATTCTTCTTCGTCGAGGTAGAGTTCGAGAAGATATTCTGCCCGTTCGGTATCGATCCCGAGGTTTTCTGCCACCGTTGTGAAGATCCGGCGCACGAGGCCAGTGGCATCACCAAGATCAAGCCTGCTCAGCTCGAGGATCCGGCGAAATTCGTCCTCTGCCGCGGCGCTTTCCGGGCTCCCCGCCCGAGCAACAGGCTTCGCCCGCGCCGCCTTGTGCGCCTTTAACTCGTGCTCGATGCAGGTGCGCGTCTGCTCTTCGGTCAGACCATTATGCTGGCTGAACTCCCAGAGATTCGCCTCCGCGTCGGCGGTGAGTGTTCGCCCCGTAATCGAAAACGCCACATACTTCGAAAATTCCGCGAGCAACTCGCGCTCCGCTGCCGCGGCTAGCTCCTCGTCAATTTCCTGCCGCCTTGCGGGATCAAGGAGCTGCACTCGCGCCTCGACCAGAAAACGCCCAGCGTCATCGACCCCGCGCCCGAGCAGCTGCGCGATCGGATTAGTCGGCTGGTTCTTGAGCCAGACCTTCTTCTGCCACCAACGCAGCAGAGCGTTGCAACTCTGCTGGATATCTTCGTCATCCGGTTTCGCCCGTGCATCGAGGCAAAGCCGCTCGTAAAGATTTTCGGACTTATACTTGCTCCAGCCGTCCCACTTCAGGGGATCATCGTGGAAATCCACCGTGGGTTTGGCTTCGAGGTCGAGCATGCGAGAGAGAATTTCTGCGCAAATTTCGTGCCTCTGACGGGTTTTTCGGGCTGATGGAGTCTACGGTCTACGGCGCCCTACTGCGTCTTCAGCACTTGAATGAAGGCTTCCTGCGGGATGTTTATCTTGCCGATGCTCTTCATCCGCTTCTTCCCCTCTTTCTGCTTCTCGAGCAGTTTCCGCTTCCGCGAGATGTCGCCGCCGTAGCACTTCGCGGTGACGTCTTTGCGCAACGCGGAGACGCTTTCGCGGGCGATGATTTTGCCGCCGATCGCGGCCTGGATCGCGACTTGATAAAGCTGGCTCGGGATCACTTCCTTCAGCTTCGCCGCCAGTTGCCGGCCACGGGCTTCCGCGCGTTCGCGATGCACGATCATCGAGAAGGCATCGACCGCTTCGCCGTTCACGAGCAGGTCGAGCTTCACGAGCTTGGCCGCGCGATAGCCGGCGTGCTCGTAATCCATGGAGCCGTAGCCGCGCGTGATGCTCTTAATCTTGTCGTTGAAATCGACGAGGATTTCGTTCAGCGGCAACTCGCAATGAAGCATGACGCGGCGTGTGTCGAGCGTTTCCGTGTGGTCCATCGTCCCCCGCTTTTCCATGATGAGCTGGAGGAGGTCGCCGATGTTCTCGTTCGGGCATAACACATAAGCCTTCACGATCGGCTCACGGATCTCATCGATGATGCTCGGGTCGGGTAGATGCGCTGGATTATCGACCAGGAGCGTCTCGCCACGCGTTGTCTGAATCTCGTAGATCACGCTCGGCGAGGTCGCGATGATATCCATGTCGTACTCGCGCCGGAGCCGTTCCTGGATGATTTCCATGTGCAGCAAACCGAGGAAACCGCACCGAAATCCGAAGCCAAGCGCGACGGAACTTTCCGGCTGATAAACGAACGCAGCGTCGTTTAACCGCAGCTTACCGATCGCCGTTTTGAGGTGCTCGAAATCAGCGGTGTTGATCGGGTAAATCCCGCTGAACACCATCGGGTGAATCTCCTGGAATCCAGGCAGCGGCTCCTGCGCCGGGTTGCGCAAATCCGTGATCGTGTCGCCGATCTTGATGTCGGCGGTGGTTTTGATGTTCGCGATGAAATAGCCGACGTCGCCGGCGTTTAGCTTCGGCTGCGCGAACATCTTCGGCGTGAACACGCCCACCTCTTTGATCTCGTGGCGCGAATTGTTGTTCATCATCCGCACCTGCTGATCGGCCTCGATACTGCCGGACATGACGCGGACGTACGCGATCACGCCGCGGTAGACGTCGAACACGGAGTCGAACACAAGGGCGCGAAGCGTGTCGTCTTTCGGCACCGTCGGCGGCGGAATCCGATGCACCACGGCTTCGAGGATGTCTTCGATGCCGATGCCCATCTTCGCGCTGCAATCAATCGCCTCCTCAGCGGGAATCTGGAGGATTTCTTCGATCTGGCGATGCACCGCGGGAATGTCGGCGTTCGGCAGATCGATCTTGTTGATCACCGGCACGATCGTGAGCCCCTGCTTATGCGCGAGGTGCACGTTTGCGACCGTCTGCGCTTCCACACCTTGCGCTGCATCCACGATCAGCAACGCGCCTTCGCACGCCGCGAGTGAACGCGAAACTTCGTAAGCAAAGTCGACGTGGCCGGGCGTGTCGGAAAGGTTCAGCCGATATGTCTGGCCGTTCCGCGCGGTGTACTTCATCGCGACAGGATGAGCCTTGATCGTGATGCCGCGTTCACGTTCCAAATCCATCGAATCGAGCAGCTGGTCCTGCTGATCCCGCTTGTGGATTGTGCCCGTCCGATCGAGCAAACGATCCGACAACGTCGTCTTCCCGTGATCGATGTGCGCGATGATGCAGAAGTTGCGCGTGAGCTCGATCGACATAAAGCCGGGCACTATGCGGGCGTGCGGTTGGCTGGTCAATGCGAGCACCGGCGCACTGTCATTCCGAGCGGAGCGGAGCGGAGTCGAGGAACCCCGATGCATCACGGCTGGTAGGCTACGGGGTCCCTCGACTTCGCTCGGGATGACTGGTATTCATCGAACGATGCGCAGGCTGACGATCATGGGCGAGACGGGCGCGATGCCGTATGAATTAACGGACGCCCTCGTCTCGATCGGCCGCGCGGCTGAAAACGCGATTGTGCTGGCAGATCCATCGGTCTCCGGACGGCACGCGCAGCTGCAGCTCGCGGGCGATGATTACCAGCTAATCGATCTCGAATCGACGAACGGCACGCGTGTGAACGGCGAGACGATCCGCAGTGTGCTGCTGCAGCCGGGCGATCGGATTCGCTTTGGAAAAGTCGAGGCGTGCTTTGATTGTGAAGTTCCCGCAAAAGCGCAGCCGCTCCCGGTGTTCGAAGCCGCGGAAGCACGGGCTGCCGAGATGAGCGTGCGGCCGTCCGACTTTGCAAATGCATCGCCGTTTCAGGAGCGCCGTACGCAAAAAGACCGCGGACGTCTCGCGGTCTACGCTGCCGCGGCCGTGGCGATTCTCTTCTTCGTCGCGAGCATGCTTGCGCTCGCTCAGATGCACTCGCCGCTTCCGTAAGTCGGCGGGCATCGGTCTTAGCTCGCGATGAAGACGGACGACAAGCGCCTCCTGCTTTGGGACATCGACGCGACTCTGCTGACGACCTCCGGAGCCGGTGAGAAGTCCTTGAAGCGGGCAATCGCGCGACGTTACGGCGTGGACGACGATCTCCACGACATCGAAATTGCAGGCCGCACGGACGCATTCATTGCGCGCAGCATTTTACAGAAATACGGCGTCGAGACGGACGCGAAGAACCTCCAGAGTTTTCTCGATGATTACCTTGCTGGGCTGCGTGAACTGCTGCCTCAGGTCACAGGCCGCGTCTTGCCCGGAGTCAGCGAAATTCTGGATCGCCTGCGACCTAATCCGAATCGCGTGCTGGCGCTATTAACGGGCAATCTCCGCCGTGGCGCGCAGCTGAAGCTCGATCATTACGGCCTCTGGGACTACTTCGAGTTCGGCGCCTACGCAGATGATCACCGCGATCGGAATGAGCTCGGCGCTTTTGCCCGCCAGCGCGCGGAGGAGAAGCACGGTCATCAATTTGCGTCCGCACAGATCGATGTCATCGGCGATACCGGGCACGACATCGAGTGCGGAAAGATCTTCGGCGCGCGGACAATCGCCGTCGCGACTGGCTCGTGGACGCGCGAACGACTAGCGGCTCACCACCCTGATTTTCTGTTCGACGACCTTGGAGATGTCGACCACGTGATGGCGACGCTTGGCTGGTGAGCGATTGACGAGCGCGCGGGCGATGACATCTTGCTCACCGCATGAGCGCACCTTCCGCTGACCACCCGAACGTGCTGCCCCTCGAGGGCGAGATCGATCTCCACGTCTCACCGGGAATCGCGGCTTCTCTCGCCGGCATGGTGCAAAGCCGTCCGCAACAGCTGGTCGTCGATCTTTCTCGCGTGAGCTACATCGATAGCTCCGGACTCGCGGTCTTGATCGAGGCGATGCAGAACGTCGCTGCCTACGGAGGCAAATTTGCGCTCGCCGGATTGCAGGATGTGGTGCGGCCAATTTTCGAAATCGCGCGGCTCGATCAGGTGTTCCGCATCTTCCCCGACGTCGACGCCGCGCTCGCGGCCTGAAGCAGGATCGCGAGCGTCTCCTCGACGTTGCGCGAAATGTCGAACTGCGAGGCGCGCTCGACAATCGCCGGCATCGCGGCTGCCCGACGCTGAGCGTCGGACCAGAATAGAATCGCGTCGGCGACGGCGTCGGAATCGCCAGCTTTGGTGACACTGCCGTGAACGCCGTCGTCCATTACTTCCGCAAAGCCATTGCTCGAGGTGGTGATCACAGGAAGGCCCGAC
>JBHENE010000057.1:0-15776 GCA_046262215.1 Chthoniobacterales bacterium
CGTGGAGGTCAGACGCACTCGCTCCGGACGAAAAACGGAGCACCATCGGATCAGCTTCCCTTCCACCGGTTGATGACGGTTCCGGCTTCGCCAACTCCGGATCCGGCGCGAGCAGCTACACTTTTTGCGCAGTCGCGCGGACAGTGTCATCGCGCTTGTCGAGCGTGCCTTGAATCGCGATGACGCGCCCAGGCACGAGCGTGTCAGAGAGCTTCGCGTAGACCTCGTTCCAGACGACCACTTCGAGTGTGCCGGTGAGATCTTCAATGAAGACCACTCCGAACGGCTTCCCTTCCTTCTTGGTGAATTTTTTATCTACCTGTGTGATCGCTCCAGCGACGCGAAACGTGGCACGATCCGGCAGCTCGGCTAACGAGACGATCGGCTGAAATTTTCCCGCTGCGATCGTGCGTGCATAGGCGTCGAGTGGATGACCCGTCACGTAGAACCCGAGCAGTTCTTTCTCGTATGTCATCGTCTCGTGCTGGCTCCACGCCGCCACCTTCCGCGATGACGTTTTGCTCGCCGGAGGCGGCATGTCTTCGAAGAGCGAGACTTGGCCGCTGGCGCGGTCCTTATGTGAGGCGGACGCGCTCGCGAGCGAATCCTCGATGCATTCGAACAGCTCCGCTCTGTCGCGTCCGAGAAAGTCAAACGCTCCAGCTTTGACGAGGCTCTCAAGCATCTTGCGATTCGCCACGCGCGAATCGAGCCGGCGGCAGAAGTCTTCGAGGGAGGCGAACTCGCCCGCTGCCTTGCGTTCGCGGATCGCTGCTTCCATCGCTGCTTCGCCAACGTTTTTGATGGCAGCGAGACCGTAGCGGACGGCCATTCCAGCATCCGTCGCTTCAGGCGTGAATTTCAAGCTGCTGCGATTCACATCGGGCGGCAAAATCGGAACACCCATCCGTTTGCACTCGCCCACAAACACGGAAATTTTTTCGGTGTTGTCGATTTCGTTGCTCAACAAACCGGCCATGAACTCGACCGGGTAATTAGCTTTCAGATATGCGGTCTGATAGCTGATCAATCCGTACGCCGCGCTATGGCTCTTGTTGAAGCCATAGCCTGCGAACTTCTCGAGCAAGTCAAAGATCGTGTTCGCTTTTTTCTCCCCGATGTTGTTCGTCGATGCACAGCCGCTGATGAAGGTGACGCGTTCCTTCGCCATCTTCTCGCGGTCTTTTTTGCCCATCGCGCGCCGGAGCAAATCGGCTTGCCCTAACGAGTAACCGGCCAGCCGGCTTGCCGCCGCCATCACCTGCTCCTGATAGATCATTACGCCGTAGGTGTCGGCGCAGACCTCCTCGAGCAGCGGATGCTCATACTTGATCTTCGTCAGCCCTTTCTTGCGCTTGATGAAATCAGGAATCAGCTCCATCGGGCCGGGCCGATACAGCGCGATCAACGCGATGATGTCGTCGATCTTCTGCACATCGAAGTTCTTGCAGAGACTCGTCATCCCGCCGGATTCCAACTGGAAGACGCCGACTGTTTCGCCGCGATTGAGAAGCGCGAAAGTCTCCTGATTATCGAACGGGATCTTGCTGAGGGAGAACTCCGGTTCGCGCTGCCGAATCAGCGTGATCGTGTCTTCGATCACGGTGAGCGTCTTCAGCCCGAGAAAGTCCATCTTCAGCATCCCGAGATCGGTCAGCGGGCCCATCGCGAACTGGCTGATGACGTCGGTGCCTTTGCTGTCGCGGCAGAGCGGGACGTATTCCGACAGGTCGCGATCGCCGATGACAACGCCCGCGGCGTGCACGCCGGCATTACGCGACAACCCTTCGAGAACGAGCGCGTAGTCCCAGAGCTGCTTCGTGGAGGCTTCGCTCGCAATCGCCTGTTTCAACTCCGGCGTCTTCTCGGCGGCGGAGGCGAGCGTGATGTTCAGCTCGTTCGGGATCATCTTCGCGATCCGATCCGCTTCGCCGTAGCTGAGCCCGATGACGCGGCCGACATCGCGCACAACGCTCTTCGCCTTCAGCTTGCCGAACGTGATGATCTGCGAGACTCGCCGTTCGCCATATTTTTGCCGCACGTAGTCGAGCACTTCGCTACGGCGAGCTTCACAAAAATCGACATCGATATCCGGCGGCGAGATACGGTCCGGGTTCAGGAATCGCTCGAATAGCAAATTGAACTGAAGCGGATCCACGTCGGTAATCCCGAGCACGTAAGCGACCATCGAACCGGCAGCGGAACCGCGGCCCGGACCAACCGGAATTCCGCGTTGTTTCGCGAAATGGATGAAGTCCCAGACGATCAGGAAGTAACTGACGAAGCCGGTTTTCTCCAGCACATCGAGCTCGTAATCCAGTCGCGTGATCAGCTCGCTGTCCGTGCGATCGCCGTAGCGTTCATGCAGGCCTTTGTAGCAAAGTTCGCGGAGATATGCCTCGCGCGTTTTGCCTTCCGGTGCTGGATACTCGGGATACTTCGACTTGCCGAATTCCAGCTCGAGATTGCATCGCTCCGCAATCTCCAGCGTGTTCGTAATCGAGCTCGGATGCTCCGCAAAAAGCGCGCGCATTTCAGCGCCTGACTTGAAGTAAAGCTCCGGCGTGTAACGCATCCGGCGCTCGTCATGCACCATCTTGCCGGTGCCGATGCAGATCATCACGTCATGCGCGTCGTGGTGTGTTCGCTCGAGGAAATGCACATCGTTGGCAGCAACTAGCCCGAGGCCGAATTCCTTCGCCAAGCCAGGCAACACGCGGTTGCACTTCTGCTGCGCTTCGATCCCGTGATCGTGCAGCTCGAGGAAGAAATTTTCCGCGCCGAGAATGTCGCGAAACTCGCCCGTGCTCTGCCGCGCTTTCGCGAGATTATCCGACTGAATGGCCATGTTGATTTCGCCCTTCAAACAAGCGCTCATACCAATCAATCCAGCCGAGTGCGACGCGAGCAGTTCCTTGTCGATCCGCGGCTTGTAATGCATGCCGTCTAGGTGCGCCCGCGAGATCAGCTTCACCAGATTGCGATAGCCGGTTTCGTCCTTCGCCAGCAGCGTGAAGTGATACGCCGCGTCGCGCTGGTTGTTCGGCCGGTCTTTGATCGAACCCGGGGCCATGTACGCCTCGCAGCCGATGATCGGCTTCACGCCCGCCTTCTTCGCTTCCTGGTAGAACTCGATGGCGCCGTAGAGGTTGCCGTGGTCAGTCATGGCGACGGCCGGCATGCCGAGTTCCACCGCCTTTTTCATCAGCTCTTTCATCCGGATCGCGCCGTCCAAGAGCGAGTATTCGGTGTGGAGATGGAGGTGAACGAAGGGATCGGCAGGCATCTAGGCGGAGTATAGCGGGTGCAGTTCGGGCAGCAAGACATCGCAAGATGTTGCGGTGTCGTATTTCACCACATTTCTGTGTTGCACCTTCAGCGGGCGATTGTTAAGAGAGCGCGTGCCGCATTCAGCTTCGCATTGATCTGAGGCGCACCCAGGTTACTCGCCATGAAAAAACTCGAAGCCGTCATTAAGCCGTTCAAACTCGAGGAAGTGAAAGAGGCGCTCGCCGAGCTCGGCATCGAGGGAATGACGGTCACCGAAGTCAAAGGCTTCGGGCGCCAAAAAGGCCACACCGAGATTTACCGCGGCAGCGAGTACACCGTTGATTTTCTACCGAAGGTGAAGATCGAAATCGTCCTCGCTGACGATATGGTCGACAAAGCGGTGAGCCTCGTCGTGAGCGCGGCGAAGACTGGCAAAATCGGCGACGGTAAAGTCTTTGTTCTGCCAGTCGAACACGCGGTCCGCATTCGCACCGAAGAGATCGGCGAAAAAGCCGTTTGATCGCTCACGGCATCTAGCCGCTCATCCTGAGCGAAGTCGAAGGATCTCGCGACAACATTTGTGGTATGCTCGCGAAATCCCTCCACTTCGCTGCGCTCCGGTCGGGATGACCACGTTCGTTAAGACCCACACCAATTCTCAAACAATGGCCAAAGACAAGAAAGACGCCTCCGACGTCAGCAAGATGATCAAGGATCACGGGGTAAAGCTCGTTGATTTCAAATTCACTGACCTGCCCGGCAGCTGGCAGCATTTCACCACCACGCTGACTGAGTACAACGAGGAGATTTTCACTGAGGGACTGGGCTTCGACGGCTCCAGTATCCGCGGCTGGCGGGCGATCAATGCTAGCGACATGCTCGTCATCCCCGATCCGAGCACCGCTTGGATCGATGTCTTCAACGCCGAGCCGACGGTCAGCCTGATCTGCACAATCGTCGATCCGATCACCCGCGAGCCATATGACCGCGACCCGCGCGGCGTTGCCGAAAAAGCCGAGGCGTATTTGCAAAGCACGGGCATTGCCGACACCGCCTTCTTCGGTCCCGAAGCTGAGTTTTTTATCTTCGACGAGGTGAGGTACAGCAATACGGGCAATTCATCGTTCCACCTTGTTGATAGCGCGGAAGGGCATTGGAACAGCGGCAAAGAAGAGTCTCCGAATCTCGGATATAAAATCCGCGCAAAGGAAGGCTACTTCCCCGTTTCGCCTGCCGACACGCAGCAGGATATCCGCAACGAAATGTGCCTCGAGCTCGAGAAAGCCGGCATCCCAATCGAGCGCCAGCATCATGAAGTCGCGACGGCCGGGCAGGCGGAGATCGACATCCGTTTCGCGCCGATGAAGCAAATGGGCGACTGGATGCAGTACTATAAATACATCATTCGGAACGTCGCGAAGAAGCACGGGAAAACAGTGACGTTCATGCCGAAGCCGCTCTTCGGCGATAACGGTTCCGGCATGCACACGCACATGTCGCTTTGGAAAGAAGGCAAGCCGCTTTTCGCCGGCAACGGCTACGCAGGTTTGAGCGAAATGGCTCTCTTCTTCATCGGCGGCATCCTGCGGCACGCACCGGCACTCACCTGTATCACAAACCCGACGACCAACAGCTTTAAGCGTCTGGTTCCAGGTTTTGAAGCGCCCGTAAACCTCGCCTACTCCGCTCGCAATCGCTCTGCCGCGATCCGCATCCCGACATACTCCGCGAATCCTAAATCGAAGCGCGTTGAGTTCCGGACGCCGGATCCGGCGGCAAACCCATACATCGCTTTTTCCGCGCTGCTCCTCGCGGGTCTCGATGGAATCCAGAACCGTATTGATCCCGGCGATCCGCTCGACAAAAATCTCTACGAGCTGCCGCCCGAAGAACTCGCCCAGGTGCCGAGCGTCCCCGACTCGTTAGGCGGTGCGATCAAAGCGCTGGCGGCAGATCATTCCTTCTTGCTCAAGGGCGACGTCTTCAACAGCGACTTCATCGCAAATTGGATCGAGATGAAGCAGAAAGATTACGACACGCTCCGTCTGCGTCCGCACCCCTACGAATTCCAGATGTACTACGACGTGTAGGTGACGCCGAGCCGATCATCTAATCTTCTTCGAGGACGTCGAGGACCTCGCCGGGTGCACAGACGATCGTCAGGTTGATCGGCCGGCAACAGACGCTGCAATCTTCCACCAGTGCTTGCTCACGCTGCGTCGTGTCGACGAGCAGCGGGAACGATTCGCCGCAATGCGGGCACGCGATCTCCGTCTCGACGAGCGCATTCAACTAGGCGGTTGCGTCGGACTCGGCCGCGCGCTTGGCAGCGTCAGCGTCGGCTAATTTGCGGAAGTGCAGTTGCTCGACGCGGCGCCCATCGCTCTTCGCGATCGTGACGCAATAATCCTCGATCTGCACCTGTTCGCCTTGTCGCGGCAAGTGGCCGAGCAGATGCGTGACGTAGCCGCCAATCGTGCTGACATCCGCACTTTCCAGCGTCAGGTCGGCCATGTCCTGAAGCTCGTAGAGACCGACCGCGCCTTCGACAGTGAACTCGTTCTCGTTAATCTCGCGGAACTCTTCCGGCTCGGTGTCGAACTCGTCCTGGATGTCCCCGACGAGCTCTTCGAGAACGTTCTCGAGCGTCACCATTCCGACCGTGCCACCGTATTCATCGACGACCACCGCCAGGTGCGCGTGTCTCTTCAGGAAGAGGTTCAGCAGCTTCTCGACCTGCATCATTTCCGGGACGTTGATCACATCGCGCCGGATGCGTAGCAGATCCGGCGCTGGATCACGCATCATCGGGACGAGTTCCTTTATATGCACCAGGCCGATGGTGTTATCGAGGTGCCCGCGACAAAGCGGAAAGCGCGTGTGTCGCGACGCGAGCGCCTTCTTTACGTTATCTTCGAAACTTTCGTCGAGATCGAGCGAGACGACCTCGCCGCGCGGCGTCATGAGGTCGCGGACCACTCGACGCCGCATATCCAGCGCGTTGACCAGAATGTCGCGCCCGAGGGTCGAGACCTCGTCAGATTTTTCGCTCTCATCGAGAATTAGCCGCAGCTCTTCTTCACTGTGCGCCAGCTCGCTATCCGGCACTTCCTGGATGCGTAAAACACCGCGGAGCAGGAAGTGCGATGAGCGGTGGAGAACCCAGATCGCCGGCTTGAAAAGGATGTAGAAAAGTCCCAGCGGTCGCACAAGGCGCAGCGCTACCGGCAGCGGGTTCGCGATCGCGATGTACTTCGGCGCGAGCTCCCCGAAGATGATGTGCAAAAACGTGATACCGAAGAAGGCGAGGGCGACCGACACGGACGTCACAACGGTATGCGACTGGACGCCGACAACGGCGAAGAACGGCTCGACCATCTGCTCCAGGAACGCCTCGCCGATCCAGCCGAGTGCCAGACTGGCGAGCGTCACCCCAAGCTGAGTCGCTGAAAGATATGTGTCGAGATGAGTCCGGACATGCTTCGCGAATCGCGCGCGGGCGTGGCCTTCATCAACCAGTGCATCGAGCTGGCTGACGCGAACTTTTATAACGGAGAACTCGCAGGCTACAAAGAACCCATTCAGCAGCACAAGCGCCACGATCGCGGCGAGCTTGGCCAGAATCACACCGGGCCCGTCCCAATGCGAGATGAGCGCTTCCGACAGCAAGGCTGACGGAACAGAGGCAGAGAAAAATATGCTCATCGAACGGATGCGGACGGCCGCATCCGAAAACGCGCCGCTGGCGTTACCAGCTGGACTTTGTCACGCCCGGGATCAGACCGGCCGACGCAAGCTCGCGGAAGACCAAGCGGGAAACTTTGAAGCGACGAATGAAGGCACGGCGACGACCGCTGACTTGGCATCGGTTGACCACACGAGACGGGCTCGCGTTGCGTGGCAGCTGTGACAGACCTGCGTAGTCTTTGGCCGCTTTTAGCTCGGCCCGGAGCGCAGCATACTTCTTCACCGTCGCGCGTTTGCGTTCGTTACGATTGAGCCAGGAAGTCTTCGCCATAAAGGAACGCGGAGGTTACGGCTGCAGGTGCCCTTTGCAAGGGATTTTTGCCTCGCATCGCGGACATTGAACGTTGGACGAGGCCGCCTCAGCGATCGACCTTTCGCCCGATGTTCCCGCTCTACACGAAAACATTTCCGTCGACTGCCGCCGAGCTGCAAGAGCTGTTGAACGCCAGCATCCAGCGTGTGTTTACTGGCGCGGCTGATGCAGTGACAATCTCGGGCGCGAACCTCCCCGACCTTGCGGCGGTTCGCATCGGTCTGGACAAGGCTGAACTTCGGTCGAACCCCGAGCCCCCGCCGCGGGCAGAAGGTGCATCCGCGCCGGCGCTTGTGATCGGAGAATTCACGATCAACGGCAAAGAGGTCACGCTAGGCCCCGCCCGAGCTGATCTGAAGTTGAGCGCGCGTGACGTCCGGCTGAACCGCGCGACGGACGCGACTGGCGAGATTGTGCTCGTGCTAAAAAGCGCTGCGGAAGGCGAGGTCGAAGTGTCCGTGAGCAAAGATGCGCTCGAGCGAGCGATTGCATCAGTGGCAACTTCAGAAGCCGGCAAGCACGGCGTCAGCATTGACCAGGTGCGTCTCACGATCAGCACTCGCAGCGAGCGGGGTGTGGATGCCGAGGTGCAACTACGCGGGCGGAAGTTGTTCTTCAGCACCGTCATTCGAATCACCGCGAAGCTCGATCTTGACGAGCAGTTGAACGCTCGCGTCTCCGGGATGCGGTGCAACGGCGAAGGTGCGATCGGAGCCCTCGCCTGCAACGTCCTCGCACCTCACCTGCAGGCAGTCGACGGACGCACCTTTCCGCTGATGGCGCTGCCGCTCGGCGAAGTGCGACTGCGCGATGTCCGTCTCGCTGCCGGCGAGCGCATCACCGTCACCGCAGAGTTCGGTAGCTAGCGACTACTCGTCGCGTAGCGCCACCATTGGGTCGACGCGAGTGGCGCGTTGCGCGGGTAACCAGCAAGCAATTCCTGCGATCACCGCCAGGACCGTCATGGCCGTGAGAAGGGCGACGCCGTCGAGCGCGCCCACTTGATAGAGCACGCTCGCGAGCAACCGGCCAGCGGCGAGTGCGCCGAGCAGACCGAGACCTAATCC
This sequence comes from Chthoniobacterales bacterium, assembly GCA_046262215.1. Classification (GTDB taxonomy): domain Bacteria; phylum Verrucomicrobiota; class Verrucomicrobiia; order Chthoniobacterales; family UBA10450; genus JACCTI01. The sequence goes on from JBHENE010000057.1 coordinate 8,398, forward strand.
GACGCCCACAAGCACCGCGCCTTGTCCCAGCACGAGCCGGAGCACATCGCCGCGCTTCGCGCCAAGCGCCACCCGGATCCCGAGCTCCCGCATCCGTTGCGTCACGCTTAACGCCATCACTCCATACAATCCAACGCTGCCCAGCAGCAGTGCGAGCGCGGCGAAACAGCCGAGCAAAATCATTGTGAGCCGCCGCGCACCGAGGCTGTTGGCGATGTTGCTTTCCATCGTGGAGACAGTGCCGATCGGCTGCTGCGGGTCGAGCGCCTGCACTTCCCGCTTGATCGCCGGGACCAACGCCATCGGATCACCGGACGCGACGCGAACCAGCAGCGTGTTCCCTTCGTTCGGATACTGCGGCTGGTAATAATACATGTGCACGAACTTCAGCTGCTCGACGTTGCTCTCGCCGGGCGCCTCGTTTCGTGTTCGCGGCACTACGCCTACGATCGTCAGCGGAGGCGCCGTCTCGGCTTCTGAGGCAGGCCGCTGCGTGTCGTCAATCCGGACGCCGATCGGATCGCGGCCCTGCAGATAACGTTGCACGAACGTGTCGTCGACGATCACCGACCTCGCGTGATCTTTCCCGGGCAGGTCCTCGGGGCCGAAATTCCGCCCGCGCAGAATCGGCATCCTCATCACCTTGAAGTAATCGCTCGTCACGATGTTCACCTCCGCTGACGGCTCCTTGCCGGGCTCGTCCGGCGGCGTCCCGGTAAGGTGGAAGTAGCTGTCCCACTCGTTGTCATCGAAAGGGACTTTCACGCCGATTGCCGCTGAGTCGACGCCCGGGAGATGACCAACGCGGTCGACGAGTTGCTGGTTGAACGCGTTCACCTTCTCGGGCGTCTCGTACCGCGCCGAGGGCAATGCAATCGCCACCGTCAGAATGCCGTGCGGGTCGAAATTCAGCGGCTCCTGCTGTGCGCGCCAAAAGCTCTTCAACGTCAGTCCCGCACCCGCGAGCAACACCACAGCCAACGCAACCTGCGTCACGACCAAGGCAGAGCGCGCACGCTGCCGGCTCACGCCGCCACTCCCGCCACGGCTGCCAGCCTCGTGCAGCACCGTCACGTGAGTCGCCGACCCTGAAATCCGAAATGCCGGCCAGATGCCAACCAGAATACCCGCGACGACGGCGATCGCGGCGGTGAACATCAACGCAACGGGATCGATGTTGATCTCCTGGAAACGCGGGACGTTCTGAGGACTCAGAGTCTTGATCGCATCGATGCTCCACGTCGCGAGCATGATGCCCGCCCCTCCGCCGAGCGCCGCGAGCAAGGTGCTCTCGGTCAGTAGTTGAGCGGCGAGGCGCCATCGGCCTGCACCAAGTGCAGCGCGGATAGCGAGCTCCTTCGCGCGAGAAACGGCGCGCGCGAGCTGCAGGTTGGCCACATTCGCGCAGGCGATCAGCAAAACACACGCGACTGAGCCAAGCAGCAGATGGAGGCTCCGACGATAATCCCCCACCGCCACTTCCAGCAGCGGCTTCGCCTCGACGCGACGTCCAGTGTTCGTGTCGGGATATTTGTGCTCCAGGCCGACCGCGATTGCGTCGAGGTCAGCATTCGCCTGCTGCAACGTGATGCCTGGCTTGAGCCGGCCGAGCGCCGAGAAGCCCGGATGATTGCCGCGCGCGAGGACGTTCTCCTGCGCGCGGACATCATCGAGTGGCAGATAGATTTGCGCGAGACGCGGGTACCGCACGTCCGCCGGCAGCACGCCGATGATCTCGCGCGCGACACCATTCACCATGATCTGTTTGCCGAGGACGGAGTTCGAGCCGCCGAATTGCCGTTGCCAAAGGTTCTCGGCGATCAGCGCCACCTTGGCCGCATTTGGCACGTCGTCCGATTCCAGAAAGTCGCGCCCGACCCGCGGGTGAATCCCGAGGACGGCGAGGAAATTCCAAGTCACCTGCGCCGCACCGATTCGTTCGGGTACGCTCTCGCCGCCGATCGTCGCGAAGTTGACGCTGCTGCGCCGCAGCAACGCGATGTCGGTAAATGACCGCTGACCTTCTCGCCAATCGAGGAAGTTTGGCAAACTGACGGAGCCGCTCGGGAACGTCGGCGTCGTCTCGCGTAAGACGATCAGCTTCTCGTGCTCGGGATAGGGCAACGGCCGAAGCAGGACAGCGTTCACAACACTGAAGATTGCGGTGTTCGCGCCAATCCCAAGTGCGAGCGCTGCTACCGCGATGATCGTAAAAGCAGGCGCCTTCAGCAGCATGCGGACGGCGTAGCGGAGGTCGGAGAAGAATGTGCTCATAAAACTATCGCTTAGGCGGCGCTTTATTCCGCGCGTAATGCTTCGATCGGGTTCACCCGGACCGCACGGAGAGCAGGCAATAGACAGGCCAGCAACGCCACTGCCCCAAGCACAAGCGTGATCGCCGCCAGTGTGAACGGATCGTGCGCGCTCGTCTGGAAGAGCATCGACTCCATGATGCGCGCCAGCGCCAGAGTCGCAGCCAAACCTCCAATCAGGCCGAGGCCGACCAGCTTCCCGCCGCGACCGAGGATTAAGCGCAGGACGTCCCGCGATTGCGCGCCTAGCGCCATGCGAATGCCGATCTCGCCCGTGCGTTGCACCACGCTGTACGCCATTACGCCGTAGATTCCGACGCTCGCGAGGACTAGGGCAACTGACGAAAAGATTGCGAGGAGCAGCATGGCAAAACGTTGTTTCGCGATCGACTCCGCGACGATCTCTTGGAGCGGCTGGATTGATCCGACCGGTTGATCCTTGTCGACGGAGTAAACGGTGGGTCGCAGCGCACTCAGCAACGCCGACGGCGGCCCGCTCGTGCGCAGCACAACATTGACGGTGTTGAAGGCTTCTTGAGCGAACGGCTCGTAGGTCTGGCTCGTCGCCGGTTTATCTACGCGGTATTGTTTGATGTCCGCGACAACGCCGACGATCTCCCGATAAACTTCCCCGCCCACGCCGAGAATGATGCGTTTACCGAGCGGATCTTCCTTCGGGAAAATTCGCCGCGCGAGCGTTTCATTGATCATGACGACGCGGCTGGCGTTCGCGTCATCCTGGGGGGTAAATCGGCGGCCGCGAATCAGGCGAATGCCCATCGCGCGGAAATAATCCGGTGTGACCGCGTAGTAGTTCGTGTTCGGCAGATCACTCTGCGGGACTTCGGGGCGGCCCTCGATGTTAAAGGTAACCACCCAATCATACAGAAGTGGCAGAGCATGAGTGACTCCGGCTGTTTCGACGCCGGGAAGCACGCGCAGCCGCTCCAGCAGTGCGTCCACGAACGCAACCTGCTGCTCCGGCTTGGGATATTTCTTCTCCGGCAGATCGAGGCTCAAGACCGTCGCGTGAGAAGGTGTGAATCCGGGGTCGACGCGCGTCAGTTGCACGAAGCTGCGCGCCAGCAAACCCGCGCCGCCGAGTAGGACCAGCGCGAATGCGACTTCAATAACAACAAGCGCGCCGCGCAATCTTCCGCGAGCATCGGTCGAGCCGCGCCCGCCTTGCTTCAGCGACTCACTCACGTCGGTGTGCGCGGCGAAGAACGCGGGGGCAATTCCAAAAAGAATCCCGGTAAGGAGACTAACCGCGAGCGCGAAAAGCAGGACGGCGCCGTCTAGTTGGATGTTGTTCGCGCGCGGCAGCGAGGGCGGCGCGAAAAAGAGCAACAGATCGAGCCCCCAGCCAGCCAGCAACACACCGGCCGCTCCGCCGCAGAGCGCGAGAACCAGACTTTCAGTGAGCAGTTGCCTAACGAGTCTGCCGCGGCCGGCCCCAAGTGCCGCTCGAATCGATAATTCTCGATGACGTGCGGTGGCGCGCGCGAGCAAGAGATTAGCGATGTTCGCACAGGCGATCAGCAAGACACAGCCGACCGCGCCAAGCAGGGTGTAGAGCACAAGACGCACATCGCGGACAACGAACTCCTGCAGCGGCAGCACGACCACGCTCCAGCCTTTATTGGAAGCAGGATATTGCTTCTCCAACTGCGATGCGATGACTTTGAGCTCCGCGTCGGCCTGCGACACGGTCACTCCCGGTCGGAGCCGCCCCGCCGCATTCAGATAATGCGCACCGCGATAGTTGTTGCTCCGCTCTTTCGCGCTCAACGCCATTGGCACCCACACATCGACTTTGCGGTCCAAGCCGAACCCGCGCGGCGCGACTCCGACAACCGTGTAGGACTCGCCGTTGAGCTGCAGAGATTGGCCAATGACACCTTCCGCGCCGGCGAAGAGGCGCTCCCAAAATGTGTAACTCAGAACAACGACGTGATTTTTTCCGACCGCGTCTTCTTCGGGCAACAAGAAGCGGCCGAGGATCGGCTTGATCCGATAGACGTCGAAGTACTGCGCGCTCGCTTTGATCGCACGTACGCGCTGCGGCTCGCCTGTGCCCGTGAGGTTGAAACTCGAATCCGAGTACGCGGCAAGATGTTCGAATGATTTCGCCTGTTTCTCCCAATCGAGGAAGTTCGGCGGAGCAATCTCGAACTCCGGAAACTGCGGCAGCTGCGTTTCCCGGATGCCGACGAGACGATCAGCCTGCGGGAACTCGAGCGAGCGCAGAAGGACGCCGTTGACGACAGAAAAAATCGCCGCGCTCGCGCCTATCCCGAGGGCAAGGGTGATGATCGCGACCGCGGCGAAGCCCGGCGATTTCATCAGCTGACGAACGGCGTAACGAAGATCGGCAAGCATTGTCTGGCGGTCCCTACTCCGCGCGTAGCGCAATGATCGGATCCACCCGAGCGGCTCGGCGGGCCGGCAGCCATGCGGCGAGAAACGCCACAACCGAGACGAGCAGCACGATGCCCGTAAACGTGATCGGATCCGACGCGTTGACGCCGAACAGTAGGCTGCTCAACAGGCGCGTCGCCGCAAAGGCACCGGCCATACCGATCACTACGCTGATCGCCACGAGCGTCATCGCCTGACCGACGACGAGCCGGAAGATCGATGATTTCGCCGCGCCGAGCGCGATGCGGATTCCGATTTCATTCGTCCGCTGCGCGACCGAATACGCCATTACGCCATAGATGCCGATCGCGGTCAGCAACAGCGCCACGCCGGCGAAAATCGAAAGCAGCAGCGCGTTGAATCGCGGCCGCGCCAGCGAGCGCGAGACGTAGTAATCAAAAACGTGGATGCTCGTGAGCGGAATCGAGCTATCCATCGCAGCCAGTTCCTTGCGCAGTGCGGAAGTGAGCGCGGTCGGATTGGCCACACCCGTCCGAACCACGAGCGACATCATGCCAAACGGAATCTGCGTCTGCGGCACGTACATCTCGGGGGAGTCTTCGTTCTTGAGCCCGAGATGTTTCACGTTCCCCACCACGCCGACGATCTCGCGCATCTTCTCGCCCGATTCGTCAGCAGCAAACCCGGGCATGATCCGTTTCCCGATCACGTTCTGGCCCGGAAAGAACTTGTTCGCGAAGCGCTCGTTTACGATCACGACAGGCGCGGAATCAAAGCGGTCGGTTTCGCTGAACACCCGCCCTTGCCGCACCGGAATGCCCATCGTCCTGAAGTAATCGCTGACGATCATGCGGATCGGCGCGCCCGGTCGTTGGCCGTCCGGCAGCGGATGCTCTGCGTCATCAAAACTGGTCACCATGTTGCTGCCGCTGAGCGGGAGCGGCATAATCGCGCTCGCCGATTCCACGCCCGGGATGGCGCGAACGCGCGGCAGAAATTGGTCGAAGAATGCGATCACGTTTTCGTTCTTTGGGTAGGCGGCGTCGGGCAGCTGCACGCGCGCCGTCAGCAGGCGCTCCGTCTTTAATCCCGGCTGCACCTGGACGAGCCGCGCGAAGCTCTGGATCAAGAGCCCGGCACAGATCAGCAGGATCATGGCAAGGGCGACTTCCGCGATCACCAGACCGTTGCGCAGCCGGCCTTTCCGTTCTCCGCCGCTGCCGGTGCGGCCACCGGATTTAAGCGACGTATTTAGATCCACATGCGATGCCTGCCACGCCGGCACCAGACCGAAGATGATGCCGGTGACGAGGGATACGACGAGCGTGAACACCAGCACCGCGCCATCCAGTTGGATCGTGCTGATGCGCGGAATATTTTGCGGCACAGCTTTGATTAATGCCTCGGTCCCCCACTCCGCGATGAGCAGCCCAAGTGCGCCGCCGAGCGCAGAAAGCAGCACGCTTTCGGTCAGCAGTTGGCGAACGATTCGCATGCGGCTCGCTCCGAGCGCCGCGCGTAGCGCCATTTCCTTTCCCCGCACCGACGCACGCGCGAGCAGGAGGTTCGCGACGTTCGCGTTTGCGATCAACAAGACACACAGCACCGCGCCGAACAACACATAGAGCGCAGTCCGCACATCGCCGATCAGCTGTTCGCGGAGCATCTTCACGCCGATGCCGAAGTGCGCATTCGTCTCCGGAAATTGCTTCTCGAGATTGGCCGCGATCGCGGAGAGATCGGCTTGCGCCTGCGTGACGGTCACACCCGGCTTCATTCGCGCGATGCCTTGCATGCTGTGGCTGCCGCGTTGCTGCGTTTGCGGCGTGCCGCCTTCGGAAGCCGTTGCGTCGTCCGCGATGGTGACATAATAGCCAAGCGGTTCTGCCTCGATCGGGAACTGGAAGCGCGGCGGCAGCACTCCGATGACCGTGTATTGTCGCCGATCGAGTTCGATCGTCCTGCCCAGCAGGTTCGGATCGCCGCCGTATCGCTTCTTCCACTCGTCATTGCTGAGCACGACCTTGAGGCCGCCAGCGCCGCCTCCTGCCTGCTCGTCGCTGCGCTGGAAGCCACGACCGAGCACCGGCTGAACGCCAAGCACGCCAAAAAATTCTGCGCTCGCTTTCACCCCGCGAACGCTCGTAGCACCGTCTTCACTCGTGATCGCAAACCCCTGATCGTGATAAACCGCCGTGCTCGCGAGTGTTCGGTTCTGCTCGCGGAAGTCGAAGAAGTCCGGATACGAGAACGAATTGAGCTGGTTCTCCATGGACTTCTCGTGGCTGTTGGTGGAACCGATCGCAACGAGCTGCTGCGCATCCGGGAACGGCAGCGGCTTCAGCAGGAGTGCGTTGACAACACTAAAGATCGCGGTGTTCGCACCGATCCCGAGTGCAAGCGTGACGACCGCGACAATCGTGAAAGCGGGATGTTTGAAGAGTTGGCGAATGCCGTAGCGGATGTCGGTTAGCATATGTTTTAGGTTCTATTCTGTGCGAAGCGCCTGGAGGGGATTCACAAGGCTGGCGCGTCGAGCTGGGACCAGGCAGGCGAGCAGCGCGACGAGCGCCAAACCGATCGTAGTCGCGCCGAGCAGAACAGGGTTCGCGGCTGAAATCTGATAAAGCTGCGCGGAGATCAGGCGGCCGAGCGCGAGTGCGCCCGCGACACCGAGACCGAGGC
>JBHENE010000058.1:0-38325 GCA_046262215.1 Chthoniobacterales bacterium
CCAGAAAGAATCACGAGCCGTCGATCGAAGATCTCGGTTTCCTGCAGCAGGAGCAGATCTTCGATTACGTCTCCAAGTGGCTGCTAGGTAATCCGCCTGTGATTGACGCCGCCGATGTGCTGCGCGATCCGCGTCGCACCTTGCAGCTCCTGTGTGAGGCCGTTGGCGTGCAGTTTACCGACGCGATGCTCTCGTGGCCGGCCGGGCCACGCCCAACGGATGGCGTCTGGGCGAAGTACTGGTATGCGGAAGTGGAGCAATCGACGGGCTTTCAGCCATACCGCGAGCACCTGAGCGAAGTGTCTCCGCGCCTGCGCGAGGTGCATCAGCGGTGCCGGGCCGTGTATGATCGACTGCACGCGCTGCGACTGCATTGACGTCATGCTGCAACACTTCGATGAAAGGAACCGCGACCTGTTGATCAACATCAACGGCGAGTTGCTGCATCGCGATCGCGCCGGCATCAGCCCTTTCGATTCGTCCGTGCAAGGCGGTGATGCCGTCTGGGAAGGGTTGCGGCTGTACGACGGCCGCATCTTCAAATTGCACGAGCATCTCGCGCGACTCGAGAATTCGGCCCGCGCGCTCGCGTTTGCCGAGATCCCGACGCGTGACGCCATCATCGAGGAAATACGACGCACCCTCGCTGCCAATCGCATGCGCGATGGTGTGCACATCCGGCTGACGCTGACGCGCGGCGTAAAGGTTACCTCCGGGATGGATCCGCGGCTGAACCGCGCAGGTCCGACGTTGATCGTCCTGGCCGAGCACAAGCCGCCGGTTTACGCGAAGACTGGGCTGTCGTTAGTAACGAGCGCGATTCGCCGGCCGCCGCCCGAGATTCTCGATCCGCGGATTCATCACGCGAATTTGTTGAACTCGATCCTGGCGAAGATCGAAGCAAACAACGGCGGCGCTGACGATGCGTTGATGCTCGACCTTCGCGGTTTCGTCGCCGAAACCAATGCGACGCATGTCTTCATCGTGCGCGGTGGGGCGTTGTTCACCAGCCATGTCGTCGCGTGCCCGGATGGCATCACGCGCGCGACGGTTCTGGAGATCTGCGCCGCCAACGGCATCGCCTGCTCTGAAACTGACCTGCGGCTCGACGACGTCTACGCGGCGGATGAGATGTTCTGCACTGGCACGATGGGGGAACTCGCCGCCGTCATTACCGTTGATGGCCGCACGACCGGTAATGGCGAGATCGGCCCAATGACTCGCCGATTGACCGAACTGTTCACGGCACGGACTGCCGTCGAAGGCGTCCAGGTGGTCTAACGACCTCACCAGCCAGGCTGCGCGCAGGAGCCGGCCATCCTGAGCCGCGCAGACGGCCGAAGGATCTCACAACCTCAGCTTGTGTGCGCGAAGAAGACAGGACCGCGGAATGCAATCGACGCGTTCTTTTGCTCGGGTGACGTCGATTGCATAGGCGAGATCCTTCGACCGTCTTCGCGGCTCAGGATGACAGCTGCGAGAAGTTTCCGTGCGTCGCGGCGGCACTTGTTCGGCTCGTAGTTACTTCAGCAAATACTCCCGCATGAACTGCACGGTCGCGTAGAACTGGAAATCCTGGTTTCGCTTCTTCTGGAAGCCGTGCCCTTCGTCTTTCCCGACGAGATACCAGGCCGGCGTGCCCTGTTGCTTCAGCGTGGCAACGATCTGCTCCGCCTCCGTGTGCGGTACGCGCGGATCATTCGCGCCTTGCACCACGAACATCGGCTTCGTGATTTTCCCTGCGTTGTTCGTCGCAGCGATTCGCTCCATGAACTCAGCCTGCTGCGGATCGCGCTCGTCGCCATACTCGACGCGGCGCAGATCGCGCCGGTAGCTCTCGGTGTTCTTCAGGAACGTCGCGAGATTCGAGATGCCGACGACATCCAGCGAGCAGCGGATCCGGTCGGCGTAATTCCACGAGACCTGCAACGTCATGAAGCCGCCGTACGATCCGCCCGTCACCATGACCCGGTCGGCATCGAGCCGCGCATTCGACGGAATCCAGTCGAGCAACGCCGAGATATCCTTGTATGAATCCTCACGTTTCATCGCGTTATCGAGCTGGAGGAAACTCTTCCCGTAGCCGGATGAACCGCGCACGTTCGGGAAGATCATCGCGCAGCCGAGCTCGTTAATGAAGTAGTTGCTGCGCCCCGCAAACGTAGGGCGGAATTGTCCCTCAGGGCCGCCGTGGATATTGATGATCACGGGGCGTTTGCCCGGGAACTTCGTCGCGTCCGGCTGGTAGAGAAAGCCGGAGATCTCCCGACCATCGAATGACTTCCAGTGCACTACCTGCGGCTCCGTGAAGAGAGCCGCAGGTATTCCGCCGGTCTCGCTCGTCGTCCACCGAGCGACGACATTTTTCCCGCCTGCCGTTGACCATGAGTAGACGTCCGAGGGCGATTTCGCGCCGTTCACGTTGAACGCCACAAGGCTTTGCTTCGCGTCAGGGTGCCACTTCAATCCCGAGATCACCGCAGCTGGAATGGCCGGATTGAACACCGGATCCTTCGCCGGCTTTACACTCACTGCGCCGCCGGTGACCGAGAGATCGAGCATGTGCAGCGTGCTCACGCCATTCTCGTTCAAGGTGTAAGCGATGCGCTTGCCGTCGGGGCTCAGGTCCCAGTCATCGACATCCCATTTCGCGTCCGGCAGCAGATAAGTGTGTTTGCCGCTGGCGAGGTCGACGTACGCGAGTCGCTGAAATTCAGAGTCGCGATCGGTCGTGACGAAGAGTCCCTTGCCTTCTTTTGCGAAGAGCGCTTTCCCATATGCGACCTTTTCGGCACCAGCGGCGGGACGCGGCGTCAGCTCCTTCCGCTGCCCGGTCTGAGTGTCGAATAACCAGAGATAGCTCTCGTTGATCGAGAGCCCTTCCATCACCACGAGCTGCTTGTCGTCCGGCGACCAATCCTGCGGTTCCCAGCCGCCGCCCTTCACCTCCGCGATCATGTGATCGCTCTTCGGGTCCATGGGCGATTCGATGTAAATGTCGGTGTCCGCGCCGTTCCGCCGCGTCGAGGTGTAGGCGACGAGCTTGCCGTTCGTGCTCCACACTGGATCGGAATTGCGCGATTTGCCGTCAGTCAGCTGCGTCACGTCGCCGGTCGAAAAGTCGTAGCGGTAGTTCTGGTTGAACTCGTTACCACCCGCGCTTTTCGAGAACACAAAAAAGTCACCCTTCACCGGGTCGAACGACGCATGGTTGATCCGATCCGGGAAGAACGTCAGCTGCGTGCGCGCGCCGCCCGGCTGCGTAACGAGATGCACCTGAGGCGTGTCCGCGAACCGGGTCAGGATCAGCGATTCCGGGCGGGTCGGATGCCAATCGACGAAACCCGCTGCGCGCGCTTCGGTAAAACGTCCGACGTCATCAACGATTTGCGACGAGATCGGCGGGATTCCCTCGGCGATGAGGCTGTCGGGGAGTGTGATGGTCTTCGTCGCAGGTGCATCGGCGGCGGTGGCACCGCGAGCAATCGATAGTGGGATCGCGAAAAGGAAGGGGCAAAGGCGGAAGAACTTCATAACGCTGCGAGCCTGCGGCATAACGGAGCGGCTCGCAAGGCGCCGGAGTAGCCGTCATCCCGAGCGAAGTCGAGGGACCCCGATGCAGTACGAACGATATCGCTACGGGGTTCCTCGACTTCGCTCGGAATGACCGAGTTGCGCCGCATCTCTTCAATTCCGAACTCGCAAAAAACAGCGGCCGATCCCAAGGTTCCTGCCGATGGCCGAAACGCTTACGCCGATGATGCAGCAGTATCAGCGGCTGCGCGCCAGCGTCGCGCCGGACACGATCCTGCTCTTCCGGCTCGGTGACTTCTACGAGATGTTTTTCGAGGACGCGAAGCAGGCCTCTGCGCTGCTCAACGTGGCGCTCACGAAACGCAACGGCGTCCCGATGTGCGGCATGCCGTATCACTCCGCACCCGGTTACATCGCGAAGCTAATCAAGGCTGGCCGGCGCGTCGCGATTTGCGACCAGACGAGCGAGCCGCAGCCGGGCAAGATCGTCAATCGCGAGATCACGCAGATCATCAGCGCCGGGACCGTCAGCGAGCTCGATTTACTGGAAGCGAAACGCGCCAACTACCTCGGAGCGATCTACGCTGACGGCGACGAATTTGGCTTCGCCTACGCTGATCTCACTACCGGCGAATTCCGGATCGCGCAACTCCCGAGTCACAGCGCGTTGCTCGACGAACTGGCGCGCGTTGCGCCCGCGGAGTTGCTCGTGAGCGACGACCAGCAGGAGCTGTTCAGCGAGGTGGAGCGAACCTTGCCGCACGACAGCTACGCGTTCTTGCCAGACCAGGCGGTGTTCACGTTGTGCGAGCACTTTCGCGTGAAATCGCTCGATGGGTTTGGCTGTGGCGAAATGCGGACGGCGGTGGGAGCCGCCGGCGCGATCGTCCACTACCTCAAGCATCAGCTCCGGCGAAAGATCGAGCATCTCACCTCGTTGCGGTGCGACCTTCCAGCCGAGTACGTGGTGCTGGACGTGGCGACGCAGGCGAACCTCGAGCTGGTCACGTCCCGTGGTGTGCGCGACATGAGTCTACTTGCGGTGCTCGACCGCACCGTGACACCGATGGGCGCGCGGAAATTGCGAAAGTGGATTTTGCAGCCGCTGCGGAATCTCGCTGAGCTGCACGCGCGCCAGCAGATGATCGCCGATCTGCTGCACGAGCCTGACTTGCTGGACTCGATCCGCGCGGCGTTGAAAGGCGTGCGTGATCTGGAGCGCGCGATTGGCCGGCTAAGCCAGGTCTCCGGTAACGCGCGCGATCTCGTCGCTCTGCGTATCTCATTGCAGCAGATCCCGGAGCTGAAGAGGGAGCTGCGAAAGCTGCTCGACCGCATCCGCTTCGGCGCGCAGGAAAACGGCACTGCGCTTTCGCTTGCGCAGTCAACCAATGAGCAGCTGCGCGAATTGCCGGAGCTGCTCGGGACGCTGACGCGCGCGGTCGCGGATGATCCGCCCTTCACGCTCAAAGACGGCAGCATTTTCCAGGACGGCTACGATGCGGATCTCGATCAGCTGCGACGCGCGTCACGTGAAGGCAAAAGCTGGATTACCGAGCTGCAGGAGCGTGAGATCGCGGCGACCGGGATCAAGTCGCTCAAGGTGCGCTTCAACAGCGTGTTCGGTTATTTCATCGAGATCACGAAATCTAATCTCGCGGACGTGCCGGCGCGCTACACGCGCAAGCAAACGACGGTCGGCGGCGAGCGTTTCATCACGCCGGAGTTGAAGGAGATGGAGGCGCAGATTCTCGGCGCGGACGAGCGCGCGCGTCAGCTCGAGTATCAGCTTTTTCAGCAGCTGCGCGATGAGACGCTGAAGGAGCTGAGTGCGATCCAACAGATCGCTGCGGCGATCGCGACCCTCGATGTGATCTGCGGGCTCGCCGAAACGGCGCGGCTTTATGCTTACGCGCGGCCAACGCTGGACAACTCGCTCCGGCTCGAGATCCGCGACGGCCGCCATCCGGTGCTCGATCAGAATCTTGCGGACGAGAAGTTCGTGCCTAACGATACCTCGCTCGACGGCGCGAAGGTGCGGCTCGCGCTTATCACCGGGCCGAACATGGCAGGTAAGTCCACCTACATTCGGCAGGTCGCGTTACTCGTGTTGATGGCGCAGATCGGCAGCTTCGTGCCTGCGGCAAGTGCGCACATCGGCGTGGTTGATCGCATCTTTACGCGTGTCGGCGCGAACGACGATCTCTCGCGCGGCCAATCGACATTCATGGTCGAGATGAATGAGACCGCGAACATCGTGAACAACGCGACCGAACGTAGCCTTGTCATCCTCGACGAAATCGGCCGCGGCACATCGACCTTCGACGGGCTATCGATCGCCTGGAGCGTGGCGGAGTTTCTGCACGACAAGACCAAGGCGCGGACGCTCTTCGCCACGCACTATCACGAGCTGACGAAGCTGGCGCAGGAGCGGAGCGGGGTGGTGAATTACAACGTGGCGGTGCGCGAATGGAACGAGCAGATCATCTTTCTTCGCAAAATCGTGCCCGGTGGTGCTGACCGCAGCTACGGCATCCAGGTCGCGCGTTTGGCGGGTCTGCCGAAGGAAATCCTTGAGCGCGCCCAAAGCATCCTCGCGGACCTCGAAAAACCGGACGGCGCACACCCAGCTCCGTTGAAGTCGCCGCGAGGACGGAAAACAGCGGCGCCTTCTGCGAGACCGCAGCTCGACCTGCTCTGATCCGTCATGGCTGTGAAAAGCGAAAACGAATTGGCGGAAACGCAACGGAGTTACTGGCTCAAAGCTGTCGCCGCAGCCGAGCAGCGGAACTTCGGTTATGCGATCTCGTTGTTGCAGACGGTGCTGAAACAAGAGCCTGAGTTTTTGAGCGGGCGGCAGCTTTTACGACGCGCTGAGATCGCGAAAGTGAAGACGGAAAAGAAGAAGTTCTTCAATGTCTCGACGGCTTCCATCGCGGTGATGAAAGCGCAGCGCGAGCTCAAGAAGGACCCGGCGCACGCAGTCGAGCTGATCGAGAAGGTGCTCGAGGAGGAGCCATACAATCGACAGGCGAATCTCGCATTGAAAGAGGCGGCGCTCGCGGCAGGCTGGCCCGAAGTGGCGGTGCTGGCGCTGCAGACGTTGCTCGAGGAGAAGCCGCGCGACGCGAAAATTTTGCATGAGCTTGGGCGCGTTTATCACCAGCTCGGCGAGAGCGAAAAAGAGGTGGAAATCTACACCCGGATCACCGTTGCCGACCCCACCGATGCGGAGGCTTTGCGACTCGCCAAGGATGCGTCGGCGCGCGGATCGATGAAGAGCGGCGGATGGAACGCAGCGGAGAGCTACCGCGACTTGATCAAGGACAAAGAGCTTGCTGTTTCGTTGGAACAGCAGACGCGGATGGCGTTAACCGGCGACTCGCTCGAGCAGCAGATCGCGGCGGCGTATGCAGCGCATCAGGCGGAGCCAGAGAACGTGGAGCCCGCGCGGCGGCTGGGAGCGTTACACGAACAGAAAGACGATTTCGAAGGCGCGATCGCCTGGTTCGAATACGCTGCGCAGTTGAGCAACGCGACGGATGCAGGGTTGCTGCGCAAGGTCTCTGATTTGAGCCGAAAACGTCTCGAGCGTGAGATTAGCGAGCACGAGCGCTTCCTGGCGGAGAGCCAAAGCGACGACCCAGAATATCCGACCCGCTTCGAAGCGCTCGACGCAGCTCGCAAACAACGCGCGGAGCTTTTGATCACTGACGCTCGAAAGCGTTCCGAGCGGAATCCGACGGATCTGCAGCTGCGGTTCGAGCTTGGCGAACATCTGCTCGAAGCGGGGCAGTATCGTGAGGCTTTGCCGGAGCTGCAGCGGGCGCGGCAGCACCCGAATGCGCGGCTCAAAGCGATGAATCTGCTTGGTCGCTGTTACGGCGCGCTCGGCATGCTCGACCTCGCTGCAAAGCAGCTGGAAGAAGCAGCGCGGGAACTGCCGGCGATGGACGGGATCAAGAAAGAGATTGTCTACAACCTCGGCCTGGTGCTCGACCAAATGGGCAAACCGCAGGGGGCGATCGACTGCATGAAACAGATCTACGAGGTGGACTACGGTTACCGGGATGTCGCGGCCCGGGTGGAGAGTTCGTATGGGCAGGCAGCAAGCGCCAGCGCTGCAGGTTGAGGCGGCCTGAGACACGCACGTCCAACCGCACGAGGGGGTGCGAACTCTTGTTGCCGGGGTTCCGGCGTTAGAACAACACGCACACTTACGTTTATGAAAAAATCATTCAGCTTTATCACTCGCGCGGGCGTTTCTGCAGTCGCCGCCGGCGCCATTTCCTTTGGAGGCCATCTCTTCGCGCAGGAAGGCGCCCCATCGAGCGCCACTTCCAGCACCTCCGCTGCGAGCATGGAATCGAATACCTCGACGCAAACAAAGGGCACCACGACCGGCAGCCCCGCGGCGTCAGGGAATATGAAATCGAGCCGCACCTCCGGGCAGCCGAATACGATGGCATCGCTCGACCGGAAGGACCGCGACTTCATGATGACTGCGGCCAAAGGCGGTATGATGGAAGTTTACATGGGCGAAATGGCGCAAAAGATGGGCCAGAGCGCAGATGTGAAGAAGATCGGCGCACGCATGGTCACCGACCATACGAAGGCCAACAACGAGCTGATGACGATCGCGAGTGCAAAGGGCGTGAAACTCGATACCCGTCACAAGATGTCGAAGATGGACAGCACCAACTTCGATCAGGTGTACCTCGCCGAGATGATGAAAGATCACCAGAAGGACATCGCCGAATTCCAGCGGGAAGCGCAGAGCGGCATGGATCCTGACGTGAAGAAGTTTGCGGCGAAGACACTGCCGACCCTGCAGCAACATATGCAGATGGTGAAGGCAGCGTCGGGCAAAGCGCCGATGAAAAAGGGCTAAGACCGGCTCTCCCAATCACAAAGAGCGGCACGTTTTGAGGCGTGCCGCTTTTTTTGTTTTGCGCTGGTCGCTACTCGGCGGGCGGCGATCGCGAGACGCGCAGGTTGAGGACCACCCGGAGATTTGCTTCGCTGTGAGTCTCAATTGCGGGGAGATATAACTGCGGATCGATCCCGGTGATCTTAAGCCGCAGGTAGCGGCGGTGCGGCAACCGCTCTGCGTCCCCTGCCACAGCAACCGCTTCAAACGCGCTGGCACTGTCCGCAGCAAACAGCGCCGAACCATCCGAGATCAGCTCGACCGAAGCCACGTCGATGGTGGTGAGTGGACTTACAAAGTCGATCCGGAGCGGCGCGGCGCCAGCGCCTTTCGGTAGCGGAATCAAGACTTGCTTCCACTCTTCGTGCCCGATCCGCGCCAGGACTGAGGCCTCTTCGCGGTGCGTGCCGTCACTCGTATAGAAAACCTGAATGATGGACTGTGAGCCCGCTGCCGTTTGTCCGATCGTCGCGTCGCGCCAACGCTGCGCGATGAGTTCCTGGATTTCGCGCGCACGCGTCTGGTAGTACGTGTCAAGTGAACGCGCCAGCGGTTCCGCTCCTCCGAACAGCGCCTCCGCCGGAACTGGTAGTCCGACGCAGGGCGGTTTCTGCCAGACGCCAAGCCCGGGGCCGTCGGTGAAAGTATAAGATCTTCCGCGGGTGCGGAGTTCATCCCAGACTTTCCAGACGCCGAAGTCGCGCACCCGGACCGCGACATCATGCATCAGCAAAATGCCGCCCGGCCGAATCTTCGGCAGCCACGCATTGAGGTCGTGGCGAACGGCATCTTCGGTGTGCAAGCCATCGAGATGCAGGAGGTCGATGTTGTCGGAATCGAACTGCTCGAGCGCTTCGTCGAACGTGCAGCGCAGCAGTTTCGAGAACCCCGCGTAGTGTTCCGCGTTGTGCGCGGACACCTCGCGAAACGTAGTCTCGTCGTAGCCGCCCGCCTGCTTATCTCCCTGCCACGTATCGACCGCAAAACAGCGCGTGCCGGTTGAGTTTTCCGCAACGGATTGGCAAAACGCGAAATAGCTTTCGCCGCGATCCGTGCCGAGCTCGACGAGCAACCGCGGCTGCACTGTCGCGACGAGGTCGTAGGCGAAGTGGAGATTGTCCGTCCACGCGCCAACGCCGTAGATGCGCGGTTTGAAGTGGCGCGAAGGCAGTTCCGCGGCAACTGTTTGCGACTCCATACGGCAGAGCATAAACACGGCAGCGGAAAGTTCTCGGGCAATCTACTCCTGAACGGACGCTGCCGGCGTGCGCGCCTGCAGCCCCATGTTACCCGAACTGCCCAGCTTGCGCGGCTTTCAGCCGAGGTTCTACACCGGCGGCCCGTCGCGATTCTATCTCGCGCTGCTGTATGACTTGGTGGCGCTGCTGAAGCCGCGCCGGTTGGTTCTCGCTGGATCCGGTGACGGCCAGGCGTTCCTGACTGTGTGTCAGAGTGTCCGCGAAAACGCCATCACCTGCGAGTGCATCGCCACTCGCTCGCCCGCTGCGGCCGACGATGTGGATGACTCGGCATGGGAGGCGCAGAGCGCGTACGGGCAGGAGTTCTTTGGTGACTTCGCGACGTTCATCGCGCATCCGCGGCCGTCCATCGATGGCATGGTGGACCTTTTGTTCATCGATGATGTCGACGCTGGTTCGCAAGTCGCGGCAGTGCTGAACGATTGGCGTTCGAGGCTGAGTCCGGCCGCAGTCGTGCTGCTACACGGCACGCTGCTGGATCGCGAAGACGCACCTGGTAGAGCATGGAGCGATTGGGCAGCGGGCAAGCCGCGGTGTGACCTCGACCAGGGAATTGGGCTTTCGGTCGTTGCTGCGGGTGCGTTGCCCGAACAAGTGGCGCCGTTCTTCGAAGCGACGCAGTCCCAG
This sequence comes from Chthoniobacterales bacterium, assembly GCA_046262215.1. Lineage (GTDB taxonomy): Bacteria > Verrucomicrobiota > Verrucomicrobiia > Chthoniobacterales > UBA10450 > JACCTI01. Next base: position 10,351 of record JBHENE010000058.1, read on the forward strand.
AGCCTTCGGCTGCTTTACGAACTGGTCGCTGCGCGAATCAGCGCCGAGGCGCGAGGGATTGCCGCAGAGCGAGACAACGCTGCCTTGCGCACGCGGCAGATCTGGTTGGATTCGATGGTCTCGACCGGCTGGCAAGCGCAGGAAGTGATGGATCACCAGGCGCGTGCGATCGCGGACCTGGAGCAACGCTTTGCGAATCTCAGCACTGACCGGCTGAAGGCGCAGGAGATCATGGATACGCAGGCGGAGGAGATCAGCGCTCTGCGACGCGATCGCGCTGAAGCGCAGCAAATCATGGATGCACAAGCAGCGGAGATCGGCGCTGTGCGACGCGATCGCGGCGACGCGCAAAACGTTCTCGATGCGCAAGGAGAGCACATTGAGTCGCTGGTCGCCGAGCGCGCTCGTGCTGACCTGTTTGCACAGGCGCAGGCTGAGCAGCTGCAGAACTTCGAGGCGCTACGTCGCGACCGGGCGAAGGCACAGCTCGTGATGGATGCGCAGCAGGAGCAGCTGCAGCATTGGGTCGGCGTTCACAACCAAATCAAAGATCAGCTGGATCGTACGGTCGCGGAGCTCAAGCAGCGGAAGCAGTTGATGCAGGCTGCGAAACAAGCCTGCCGTCGCGGCGGCAAGTGTTTCCAGGTTCCCTCTGGTCCGAAGGTTCGTCGTCCGTTTGGCGAGCGGCTCGTCCGGGAACTGCAACGACTGCCGCGCAGTCTCCGAGTCACGAAAGCTCCGCCGGCTCCGGTGGCGAAGAACGCGCCGAAAGCTTCGCCGGTCAGTGATAAGCCGGCCGACGCGTATGCCACTTGGATCGCGGAGCATGAGCCGAACGCAGCGGCTCTCGCGGAGCAGCGTCTCGCTGCGACAGAGTTGGTGGGACGGCCGAAGCTGAGCGTCGTCGTGCCGCTCTTCAACACGCCGGAAAATTATCTCGACGAGCTGATCGGCTCGCTTGTCGCGCAGACGTATGAAAACTGGGAACTTTGTCTCGTCGACGGCGGCTCAGATCGCGCCGAGACACTCGAGGCACTGCGCGATTGGACGCCTCGCGAACCGCGTCTGCGGCTGCTTCGGCTCCCGGGGAACCTCGGCATCTCCGAGAACACGAATCGGGCGCTCGAAGTCGCGACCGGCGATTTCATCCTGCTCGCAGATCATGATGATGTGCTGCCACCGTTTGCCTTCTACGAGATGGCCGTCGCGATCGCTGCACATCCGCGCGGCGATATCTTCTACACCGATGAAGATCGGCTCAGTCCGGAAGGCAAACGTCGGATGCCGTTCTTCAAACCGGAGTGGAGCCCCGAGCTGCTCTGCTCCTTCATGTACATCGGCCATCTGACGGCATACCGCCGCGGCCTGGTGAAGGAACTCGGCGGGTTCCGGAAGGAATACGATTTGTCGCAGGATTACGACTTCGCGCTTCGCGCAACGGAGCGCGCGCGAGAGATCGTGCACGTGCCGCATGTCTGCTATCACTGGCGCGAGCACCCCGCGTCCGGCTCGGCCGGCGGCAAACCGGACGCTCGCAAGACGAATCTCGCGGCTCTCGGTGATGCGATGCGTCGACGGAATCTCCCCGCGGAGATCGTCGAATATCCGACCGCGAACCGCGCTCGTCTCACCGTCGCGCCATGGCCGCGCGTCTCCGTCATAGTGCCGACCGATTCTCCGACACGCGCCCAGGCATGCCTCGTCGATCTCGCGCGCAGCACCGATTATCCCGACCTCGAGATCGTGATCGTCACGAATAGCAAACTCGCGGTGGCGCTCGGCAGTGTGTCGCCGCAGAACGCCCGCGCCGTGCTGGTGCCGTACGACAAGCCGTTCAACTTCTCAGATAAGTGCAACGTCGGCGCTGAGGCTGCGACAGGCACGCGCGTCATCTTCTTCAACGACGACGTGGAGACGGAGCAACGTGACTGGATTCAGAACGTCATCGAGCAGCTCGAGAATCCCGAGGTCGGCGCCGTCGCGCCGAAGATGTTGTACGAGACGGGCAACATCCAGCATGCCGGACTCGTGACCGGCGTGCGCGGCTTCGCGGGGACCGCGTTTCACCAAAGAAGCGGCAATTGGACCGACTACTTCAACATGGCGCAATCGCTGCGCGACGTTTCCGCGCTCTCCGGCGCATGCCTGGCAATGCGCCGGGACGACTTCCTTCGGCTCGGCGGATTCGACGCGGTGAACACGCCCATTGCGCACTCGGACTTCGACTTGTGCTTCAAAATCCGCGAGGCCGGAATGCGCTGCGTTTACACGCCGTTCGCGACCTTGCGACACGTCGGACACGTGTCGATCTCCGTCGAGGAGAAGGAACGGAAAGCTTACCGCCGCGACAAGGCGAACATCTTTCTGCTGAAGCGCTGGGGCGAGTATACGACCTACGATCCCTATTTCCCGCCGAACATGCGCAATTGGCTTTACGTCGATTCGCCGACGCCGATCACGATGTCAGCGCGTGACGATCATGACGCACACGCGAGCGAAGCCGATCTGCTCTTCGTGTCGCACGATCTGAGCTGGAGCGGCGCGCCGCTGATCCTCCTCGAGATGGCGAAATGGTGTCGGCAACGCGGCTTCTTCGTCGTCGTCATGTCACCGAAGGACGGACCGCTGCGCGAGAAGTTCGCGGAGGCGGCGATTCCGGTGATCGTCGACGAGCTCATCACCCGCGGTCACGAGTCGTTCACCGCTTTTGCGCGCGATTTCGACTGCGTCGTTGCGAGCACAATTTTCGGCGCGCCGATCGTGAACGCCGCAAAACGTGCCGGCATTCCGCACCTATGGTGGATTCACGAGGGTCGCGTCGCGGAGCATTATATCAGCGCAGACGCGGAGATCCGAAAAGCGCTCGCCGCGGCCGATACCATCATCACGCCGGACACGCGGAGCTCGCGCCTTTATCAACCTTTTGCAGAGCGGCCGATACGAGTTTTGCCGTACGGCATCCCAGATCCCGCGACAACGCTCGCGCCGCTAGCGCCCCGTCGGGAGGGCGGGCGCGTCCAATTTCTTTTGCTCGGCACGATCGAGCAACGGAAAGGCCAGCAGGTGCTGCTGGAAGCGCTCCGCAAGCTGCCGGACGAGACGTTGCGAGCGGCTGAGTTTCTCGTGGTCGGTCGCGCACACGATGCCGCAATTGCAGCGGAGGTTACCGCGGCGGCGAAGGATTTCAGTTGCCTCACGTTCAGCGGAGGCGTTTCGCCGGACGAAGCGCACCGCCTGATCGCGGAAGCTGACGTGATGGTCTCCGCATCCTGGGATGAGACAGGGCCGTTGATCCTGATGGAAGCGGCGGCGCTCGGGAAGGCGTTGCTCAGCACGAACGTCGGCTCCGTCGCGGAGTTCCTGGTGAACGGGGACGATGCGCTCTTCTTCCAACCCGGCGACGCGACGGCGTTGGCCGCCGCGATCGAGCAACTCGTGCGAGAGCCGGAGCTGCGCGCGCGGCTCGCGACGAACGCACGTCAGGCCTACGACAAGCATTTCAAGTACGAGCGCTTCGCGAACGATTTCACTGCGCTGGTCAGAGAAACAACTGCTGCGCAATCGTGAGCGACGAAGCGCAACCTCCGCATCCGCGCGTCCTTCTCTTCTCGCATGAGACGACGTTGAGCGGCGCGCCGATGCAGCTGTTGCACCTCGCGCGCGAGTTAATCGCGGCGGGTTGGAGCGTGACGTTCGCAGCGCCGGAGCCCGGAGCGATCTCCGAGTTGCTCGTGGCGGAGAACACGCCGGTTATTTTTGATCCTACGTTCCTGACCGATCTTTCACACGTCGCGCTGCGCGAGCTTTGCCCGCGCTTCGACGTCGTCGTGGCGAACACAATCACGAGCTGGCCCGTCGTCCATGCTGCGTACATCGAGCGCGTGCCCGTCATTTGGTATATCCACGAGACACGCGTCGGCGTTCATCTGATCGGCGAGATCCCGCAGATCCGGCCGTCCTTGCGCGAAGCGGATTTGATTGTGACGCCGACGCGCGAAACCGCGCGGATTTACGAGGCGCTCACGTCCGCACCTATCGAGGTGGTACCGTATGGAATTCCGGACCTCGGTTTTTCGGCAGCGTCGCCGAGCGATGTCGTCCGCTTCCTTCTTCTCGGCAGCTATGAGCCGCGCAAGGGTCAGGATGTGATGATGGCGGCGATCGAGCGGCTCGATTCGAGCACGCTACAGCGTTGTCAGTTCACGTTCGCCGGGAGGCCGCTCGTGCGTGAGATCTTCGAACGATTAAAGAATACGGCCGCGAAGTTCCCGAACGTGGAGATTCACGACGGGGTTGATCACCAGACAGCCCGGCATCTCATGGCCGCGCATGAGGTGCTCGTCTGTTCGTCACGCGACGAGACGATGCCGATCGCGATCATCGAAGCGATGAGTCTCGGCCGCGCGGTGATCAGCACCGATGTGGGCGGCATTCGCGAATGGCTCAAGGAGGAGCTGAACGGGTGGCTCGTTCCTGCTGAAGATTCCGACGCGCTCGCAGGTGCAATCACCCGCGCGGTCGCGGACGATCGTCCGCGACGGGAGTTCGCCAGCGCGGGACGCAGGACTTACGAGCAACACTTTCGGCTGGCGAGTTTTACGAAACGGTTCGCCGAAGTGCTGCGGCGGACGGCAGCGACGAGACCGGCGCCGGTATCGGATCGCGACGCCGTTTATCAACAGTGGGTGCGCGAGTTCGATACGTTTTCCGAAGCGAAACGCACCGCCCTGCGGAGGCGGCTCCGCGCGCTCCGGCGACAGCCGCTGATTTCGGTCCTGATGCCGGTGTTCGATCCCGACGTGCGTTTTCTGCGCGCGGCGATCGAATCCGTCAAAGCGCAGGTTTACGAGCGGTGGGAGCTCTGCATCGCGGACGACGCTTCCACAGATCCGCGGGTGCGGGCGTTGCTCGAGAAAGCAGCCGCATCGGACGATCGGGTGAAGCTGTTCTTTCGTGAAACAAACGGGCACATCTCGGCCGCATCCAATTCAGCTCTGGCGCTCGCGACCGGAGAATGGTGCGCGCTCCTCGACCACGATGACGAACTCGCTCCCGCCGCGCTGAGCTTCGTTGCGTTGGAGATCGCAGAACATCCGAACTGCGCGTTGATCTATTCGGACGAGGACAAAATCGATGAGACGAGCGTGCGCTCGAATCCGTTTTTCAAAACAGATTGGAACCCGCAATTATTTCTTGGTCAGAACTACATCAATCATCTCGGCGTTTACCGCGCCGATCTGCTGCGAGAGATCGGTGGTTTTCGTGAAGGGTTTGAAGGCTCGCAAGACTACGACCTCGCGTTGCGCTGCATCGAGCGATTAACGCCTGAGCAGATTCGACACATTCCGCGTGTGCTCTACCACTGGCGCACAGCGGCGGGTAGTCTGGCGGGTTTGGTAGATGCGAAGCCGTACGCGCGTGAAGCAGCGCGTCGCGCGATACACGAACACCTCGAGCGTTCCGCGATTCGCGCGCGCGTTGAGCCCTGCCCGGAAAACGGAGAATCGCACCGTGTCGTCTATGCGCTGCCGGAACAGCTGCCGCTGGTCACGGCGGTGATCCTGACCCGCGACCGTGCGGCGTTGCTCGAGCAGTGTGTCAGGAGCTTACGGGAGCGAACTGAGTACGCCGCGCTCGAAATCTTGATCGTGGATAACGGCTCGGCTGAAGCCGCGACGCACGAGCTGTTCGCGAAGCTGAAAGAGCAGGGTGGTGTCCGAGTGTTGCATGACGACGGCGAATTCAACTTCAGCCGGCTCAACAATCTCGCAGCGCAGCAAGCGGCGGGTGAACTGCTGCTGTTTTTGAACAACGACATCGAGGCGACCGAGCCCGGCTGGTTAGCTGAGATGGTGTCTCACGCGTTGCGGCCGAACATCGGCGCGGTCGGTGCCCGGCTCTGGTTTCCGAATGAAACTTTGCAGCACGGCGGCGTTGTTTTGGGCTTGGGCGGTGCGGCGGGTCACGCGCACGTGCGCATTCCGCGGGGACACCCTGGCTATTTTAATCGCGCGGTCCTGCAGGGGGACTACTCTGCGGTCACTGCGGCGTGCGTGTTGGTGCCTCGTCACGCTTTTTATGCCGTCGGCGGATTCAACGAGCGCGATCTGGCGGTCAACTTCAACGATGTTGATTTTTGTCTCCGATTGCGTCGCAAGGGCCTTGAGATCGTCTGGACGCCGTATGCGAATCTCATCCATCACGAGTCCGCGTCGCGTGGTCATCACCGGAGTGAAGGCGAGCAGGCACAGTTCGCGCGCGAGATCACTTACACGCAGTGGCAATGGGGCGCGCAGCTGATGGATGATCCGCTCTACAGTCCGAATCTCACGCTTAGCCTTCCCGGATTCGAGATCGCGTTTCCTCCGCGGGTGCCTCGCATTCTTTAGGTCGGTGATTCGCGGTCGTTGCCACGCAGAATCCCGCCAACTAATCTGCCGCGCGTGATCGGCGATCTCCTTCTGCTTGGCGCTCTCGTTTTGTCGATCGTTCCTATTGGGCTTTGTGCAGTCCGGCTAACGAGCTCATTTCGCGGTTTAGATTTAATTGGCTTCGGCGTTGCCGCAGGCGTTGTCGTGCAAGCCGGATTCGGCTTGCTCATCGCGTGTCTGCCTGCGGCGCGCGCTCTGATCGTCTGGCTTGACGCGGCAGTGGCGAGCGTGGCGCTCCTCTGTCTCTGGCGATGGAAGCTCGCAGGCGAGCTGCGGCGAAGTCTCTCTCCAAGCATGCGGCTGGGATTAGTGTTATGGCTCGCCTTCGCTGTCCTCGCGGTGACTGTCACACACGTCACCGTCACGCTACCTCGTGAGCTCCCGGATTGGCGCTTCATCTTCAAGAAGCCCACGCTCAACGTAAGACTGCAACATCTGACCAGCCTTCCCGCGGATAACTTTATTCCGTACGCCGTGACTGAGTACATCCTTCGTGGAATCTCCTTCGCGCGTGAGCGGCCGATCCTGCCCGGCAATGAAGTGAGCAACCGCACGATTCTGCTTTCTCTTGTCGCGCTGCCGTATCGAGTAGCTATTTCGCCACCTGCAAAGCTGACTGGACCGCTGGGCACCTTCGAGTTTGTCGGTAAGCAGTGGCCGGACGTGGCGAAGTTGTACGAGGAGGAGTCCTATCGAGAGGTGCTGGTGGTCGGCATCTTCTTGAACTCGCTATTGCTGCTCGGCTGTCTTGTCGTGTTCGAAGCGCAGTTCCGCGATCCGCCAGTAATGCCGTGCGCGCTGATGCTCTGCATTACGAATTCCTACTTAGTCGCGCAGACTGTATTCATCTGGCCGAAGGCAGTGGCTGGCTTTTTCCTTCTACTTGCCTGGCGGGTTATTCTAGCCGGCCGCTCCGCTGCGTTGGCCGGGTTGTGTCTAGCTCTCGCTTACCATTGTCATCCCTATGCTGGTATCTTCGCCGTGGGCTTGGGAGGTTACTACATCACGCGAGCGCGCTGGCGTTGGGCAGAAGTCCGTCCAGCCGTCCTGTTTCTCGTCGCATTTCTAGTAGTCATCGCGCCATGGTTGCTTTGGACTTGTGTAGTTCTGCACATGTCGTCAGACCTTCTCTGGCAGAACGTCGCCGGAGAGGGGACGCAGGAGGCCCTAGCGTCGCCGATCGCATTCATTTGGATACGCGCGAAGAACCTCTATGAGCTAGTCGCGCCGACCATGTTTGCCGTCTATCCGGTCAACGCCAGTCAGCTCGCCGATGCCGCGCAAGTGTCACTTCCAGGAGCGGTCGGGTTGATACTTATCTTCCCTGCGTTTGCTAAAGCTTTTCACATCGGAGCAAGACAGAGCTTCTACTGGCTCGCCATAGGTCTTCCCGCGCTTTTCATCGTGATGCTCTTCAGCTACTACGCTCGGCCGATCTTTCACGGGTATCAGCCCATCGTGGCTGCGCTTGTCTTCCTTGGCGTGATCAAGCTGCGCGAAACTCTGCCGAGCGGGTGGTTTTGCGCAGCGGTTCTGTTGCAGCTCGCCTTAAACCTGGCGACGGTATTGTTACGCGCCTATGTGACGGGCGTTCACTTCTCGTGAACGAGCTTTCGCGCGACTAACACCGTATCGTGCCATTTGTTGCTCTCGCCGTCGTATTGCGGGAGGTCTTCCCATTGCGTCCAGCACTCGACTGGTTCTAACCCGGCGTAACGTGCAACCGCGCGCAGGCCGTCCGGGTAGATGCGCCAGCAATCGACGGGGTAGCGATGCTCTGGCCCGCTCGAGGGCGCAATGATGCAGCAAATCGCGTTCGGTCGCAGCACGCGCGCGATTTGTCCGACAGTCAGCCAGAAGAGCTCGGTATGCTCGAATGTCTGCCCGGAGATGAGAACGTCGACGCTTTCTGACGGGACTTCGCGCCAGTCGTATGGATCCGCGAGAAGGAGATCGACATTTTTCCCGGCGGCCATATCGACGCCGACGTAGGTCCAATTGCCGATCGCGAAGAGCGGGCGGTATGAGCCGTTGATGTCCTGGCTTCCGAGATCATAGACAAGGAGCGGCTCGTCTTCGCGCCCGGCCAGATAGTTCTGCCGGAAGGCTGCCATCTTGTCATACGAACTCTGGTGCATCCGTGGGGAGTGAATCTCGCGATGGACGGTAGTGCAACCATCTCCCCGGTCCGCCGCGCCACCCTTGCAATCTGTCGCCGAGCCTCAATCCTCACAGACAATGCGCAAAACGAAGATCATCTGCACGCTAGGGCCGGCGACGGAGAAGCCCGAAGTGCTCCGACAAATGATGGAGCAGGGCGCCGATGTGTTCCGGCTGAACATGAGCCACGCGCGGCATGATTGGGTGCGTGCGATTGTTCCGCAGATTCGCGCGATTGCGGCAGAACTCGAGCGCCCGGTCGCGATCCTGCTCGATACACAGGGCCCGGCGATTCGCACCGGCGATGTCGGTCGCGATTTGCAGCTCTGTCCCGGTGACATCCTTGAGTTCACCGTCCATGGCGCGAAAAGCGCCGAGCACTACTCCGTCGATGTGAACTACGACGGGCTGATCAATGACATCTCTGCCGGTGACACGGTGCTAGTCGACAACGGTGTCATCCAGTTGCTCGTGCTCGAGAAGCTACATCATCGCATCCGCTGCAAGGTGCTCACGCCCGGCACGCTCGGCTCACGGCGTCACATCAACCTTCCAGGTGTGCGCGTAAATTTGCCGCCGTTGACCCAGAAGGACCTCGACGATGTCCGCGTCGGCGTAGAGGTGGGTGTCGACTTTGTGGCGTTGAGCTTTGCGCGGCAGAGCAGTGATGTCGAAGAGCTGCGCCGGGTTCTGAACACACTCGAGAGCACCGCTCAAATCATAGCGAAGATCGAAGATCAATCGGCGGTTCGTGAGATCGACCACATGATTCACGTAGCCGACGCGATCATGGTGGCGCGCGGTGATCTCGGGATTGAGTGCCCGATGGAAGAGTTGCCGATCATTCAACGTCGCATCGTGAAGCAGTGTCTGCACTTCGGGAAACCGGTGATCGTCGCGACCCACATGCTCGAATCGATGATCGAGAATCCAGTGCCCACTCGCGCCGAGATCACGGACGTTGCAAATGCGGTCTTCGAACAGGCGGACGCGATCATGCTCAGCGGCGAAACAACCGTCGGCCGTTATCCGGTGAAATGCGTGGAGGTGTTCGATCGCGTCGCGAAACGGATCGAGCGGAGCGGCGGCGCCGGCTACGCGCGTGAGACCGATTTACGCGACAGCCGACAGAAGACGGTGGCTTCCGCAGTGAGCCTCGCCAATTCGCTGCCGCACTCGAAGCTGATTGTGTTCACCCGACACGGGACGATGGCGCGCTATGTTTCGAACATGCGCCCGCTGCATTCCCCGATCTTTGCGTTCACGCCGTTCGCGCACATTTACAGGCACCTTGCCCTCTGCTGGGGAACGCATCCCGTTTTGCTGGAGTTCACAGGTGATCCGAACAGCACGATCGAGGCGGCGGAGCGGTATCTCCGCGAAGCCGGGCTGACGCAGCTGAACGACAATCTCGTGGTGCTCAGTGATCTGCGCGCTGGCGACTCGCAGATCGATTCCATTCAGGTACGGCAGGCGAAAGGCGACGATCCAGAAGCATCGATCCCGCCGAATAACGACGAAGTGTCGATGATGGATTAGCTGCGATCGGGGCACCGTGCCGGGCAGAAAAAATAAAAAGCGCGCGGACGTCTCCATCCGCGCGCTCTGAATTCTTCGGCTGCTTAGCGATTACGCTTCAACAGGCAACTCGACATCGACCGGGCGCTCTTTCTTGCCGAGCGCGCGGCGAAGTTTTGAGAGCGCGATGTTCTGCAGCTGACGGATACGCTCGCGCGTGACGCCGAATTTCTTGCCAACTTCCTCGAGCGTCTTTGGCTTTCCGCCGTCGAGACCGAAGCGCGAGAAGATGATCTTGCGTTCGCGATCGTCGAGGACATCGAGCAGTCCACCGACTTCGTTGCGCAGATTTTTGTCACGCAGCAGCTCAAACGGCGTCTGAGCTTCTTCGTCGCCGACAATCTCGCCGAACTCGGTTGAATCATCATCGCTGATCGGCGCGTCGAGTGACGCCGGGCGAATCGAGACCGTCTTCAGCTGCGATACTTTGCCGCTGGCGATTCCGATCTCTTCGCCCAACTCGTCGTCAGTCGGTTCGCGGCCAAGTTCTTCGCTCATTTGCAGCGAAACGCGGCGCATCTTCGAGATCTTATCGACGAGGTGCACAGGCAGGCGGATCGTCTTCGACTGGTTCGCGAGTGCGCGCTTGATCGATTGTTTGATCCACCACGCCGCGTACGTGCTCAGCTTTCCGCCTTTCGCAGGGTCAAAACGCTCGACGGCCTTCATCAGGCCGATGTTGCCCTCGGAGATTAGATCAAGGAGCGGGAGCCCGAGGTTCGCGTAATCATGCGCAATCTTCACCACCAGGCGGAGGTTCGAGCGAATCATCAGGGCACGCGCTTCGCGGTCGCCCTTTTTGATCTTCGCAGCGAGCTCGATCTCCTGGTCAGGAGTCAAAAGCGGGATCTGCCCGATCTCTCGGAGGTAAATCTTTATTCCAGTGTCGCTATCTTCAGCAGCCATAAAACTTCTCATGTAATTTCAACGCGGCACGCACGTCGAGCTTCCTATTCATACGCTCGCGGAAGCTCGGGGACGCGCCCTTTTTTCGGGGTTAAGGAAAGTAGTTAACGGGGTTAACTATTTCGAAATACTGACACACCCCGGACGCCTTTTGTTCAAAGTTTTTACGACCTAGTGCAACCCCTTGCCGCGTAGTCTGTTGGGAAGACTAATTTGAGGAATGAATCGGCACCCTTTTCGGCCGCAACAGCGGGCTCTCTGCACAGCGTCGCGTGGGGGCGTTTGCCCTCGGAATGCGTGAGAGGAACTGATGGCGCAAGGGTCGGGCACAGCTAACAAAGAATTTCGAAAGGCCGCAGACGCAATGGGTGCGGGCTGCAAGAGAGGGAATCTGATATGGGGTCACAACGGGTTTTAATCACAGGAGGGGCCGGTTTTGTCGGCTCGCACTTAGCGGACGAGCTGCTGGAGCGCGGTTACCGGGTCCGGGCGCTCGATAATCTGTCTCCTCAAGTGCACGGTGCGAATGCACGGCGCCCTGCGTATCTCGCCGAGGAGGTGGAGCTTCAGATTGGTGACGTCCGCGATCCTGCCGCTATTCGGCGTGCGCTTGATGGCATAGACGCCGTTTATCACTTCGCGGCAACGGTTGGCGTTGGCCAGAGCATGTATCAGATCGCCGAGTATACGAGCGTGAATGGCGAGGGTACCGCGATCCTGCTCGAAGCGATCGCGCGCAAGCCAGTCGAGCGGCTGGTCGTCGCGTCCAGCATGAGCATCTATGGCGAGGGGCTTTACGCGACGCGGCACGGGCAGCTCGTCGAAGGCCAGGAACGTTCCCTCGAGCAACTGAAGGCGCATGATTGGGAAGTGCGCGGGCCGGATGGCGAGCCGCTGAAGCCAGTCCCGACGCCGGAGTCAAAATGCCCTGCGGTGCCGTCGGTCTACGCGATCTCGAAGTATCAGCAGGAGCGCCTGTGCATGACCGTCGGCCGTGCTTACGGCATCCCGACTGTTGGGCTGCGGTTCTTTAATATCTACGGCACACGTCAGGCGCTCTCGAACCCCTACACGGGTGTGCTCGCGATATTTGCCTCGCGGTTCCTGAACAACAACCGTCCGCTCATCAACGAAGACGGCGAGCAGCAGCGGGATTTCGTGAGCGTGCACGACATCGCGCAGGCGTGCCGGCTCGCGCTGGAGGTGCCAGACGCGGCGGATAATGTCTTCAACATCGGGAGCGGCCAGCATTTCTCGATTCGGCAGATCGCCGACGAAATGGCGCGCGTGTTGAGTCGGCCCGAAATCGAGCCGGAAATTGTCGGGCGCTGCCGCGTTGGCGACATCCGAAATTGCTTTGCTGATATCAGCCGTGCGCAGGACGTGCTCGGATACGAGCCCGCCGTTTCGCTGGACGAGGGACTTCTAGAGATCGCAGAATGGCTCGAAGGTCAGACTGCCGTCGACAACGTCGCCGACGCCTCGCGCGAGCTCGCCGCTCGTGGGCTGGCCGTATGAGTAGCGCGAGCAACCGCCCTATTTTCGGCGTCCTGCAGTGGCTACGACCCGGTGAAGAAGAGCGGGTCGAGCGTTTACTCGCTGATCTGAAGGAGATCGGCGCGAACGAGCTGCGCACTGGAATCTCCTGGGCGGATTGGCATACCGAAGGCGGGCAGGATTGGTATGCGTGGTTGCTGCCGCGGCTCGCACGGGAAGTCAGCGTGCTGCCCTGTTTTCACTACACGCCACCGACACTCGGCATCGCCCCGAACATCTGCTCGCCACCGCGCGACCCGAAGCAGTATGCGGATTTCCTCGACGTGTTCATCACGCGTTTCGGCGAGCATTTCGAGTGGGTCGAGCTCTGGAACAAACCAAAGAACCCGCTCGAGTGGGACACCACGCTTGATCCGAATTGGCTGATCTTCTGCGAGATGGTCGGCGGAGCTGCGCATTGGGCGCAGAAGCGCGGCAAGAAAACGGTGCTCGGCGCGAGCGGCCCGATGGATGCCCAGTGGGTCCGGCTCATGTGCGACCGCGGCGTGTTGCAATACATCGACGCCGTCGGCATCCACGGATTTCCCGGCACGTTCGAGTTCTGGTGGGACGGCTGGAATGCAAAGATCGCGCGCGTTCGCAACGTCCTTCTGCAGCACAAATCGAACGCGGAAATCTGGATCACCGAGACCGGCTACTCGACCTGGCGACATGACGAGCAGGCGCAAATCGCCGCCTTCGTGAACGTCATGTCAGCACCGGCGGAGCGCGTTTACTGGTATGCCGCGCACGACGTGGAACCAGCGCATGCGATCGACGCTGTTTGTCCCGACGAACGCGAGTTCCACTTCGGTCTTCGACGAGCCGATGGTTCGGAAAAACTGCTGATGCGTTTGCTTCGTCAAGGCGGCGTCGAGGCCGCGCAGCGCACCCCGTGGCTAACGAACGCAAGCACGAAGCAGCGCGCCGCGAAGAACAGCAAGAAGCCCGTGCTCATCACCGGCGGCTCCGGGTTTGTCGGCTGCAATCTCGCGCATCGCCTCTGCTCGCAAGGCGAGTCGGTGCTCCTTTACGACAATCTCTCTCGGGCCGGTGTCGAGCAAAACGCCTTGTGGCTGCGCGGGACACATGGCGATCTCGTCGAGCTGCAGGTCGGTGACATTCGCGATGCGCAGGCGCTTGGCGACGCGGCGCAACGTTCCTGCGCCGTCTTCCATCTCGCCGCGCAAGTGGCGGTGACGAGCAGCCTCACCGCGCCGATTCGCGACTTCGAAATCAACGCCCGCGGAACCCTGAACCTGCTCGAGTCACTCCGTCGCATGAGTAACCCGCCGCCGGTCGTTTTCACCTCGACGAACAAGGTCTACGGCAGCCTCGACGACGTCGAACTGCGCCTCCGCGGGGATCGCTACGAGCCGGATGATGAGCGGATCCGCGCCAACGGCATTGCCGAAAATCAGCCGCTCGATTTCTACAGCCCGTACGGCTGCTCGAAAGGCGCGGCCGATCAATACATCCTCGACTACGCGCGGACGTTCGGACTTCCGGCGGTCGTGTTCCGCATGAGCTGCATCTACGGGCCGCATCAATTCGGCACGGAAGACCAGGGCTGGGTCGCGCACTTCCTGATCCAGGCGATGAAGGATCGCGCGATCACACTCTACGGCGACGGGAAACAGGTGCGCGACGTGTTGTTCGTGGAAGACCTTGTGGACGCTTTGCTGCTCGCGCGCGACAACATCCGCACACTCTCCGGGCAGGTTTTCAACCTTGGCGGCGGCCCGGAGAATACCGTCAGCCTTCTGGAGTTACTCGACCGCATCGCGGAGCTTAGCGGACAGCGGCCACGGATCTCGTGGGGCAATTGGCGCCCCGGCGATCAGCGCTATTACGTGAGCGACTTTTCGAAATTCCAGACCGCCACCGGTTGGCAGCCGAAGGTCGCGATGCGCGAAGGTGTTGAACGGCTGCACTCGTGGCTGGTCGCAGCGCGTCCGGCTGCGGCCGAGTTGCCTGCACTCGCGACTGCCTGATGCAGGCCGCGATTGTCGCGGAGCCGCGCCGCATTGAGATTCAGGACGTGCGGAAACCGGCTCCTGCATCGGGTCAGGTGCTCGTCCGGCTCGAAGGCTGCGGCGTTTGCGCTTCGAACATCCCGCCGTGGGAAGGCAAGCCGTGGTTCAACTACCCGATGGCTCCCGGCGCGCTCGGCCACGAAAGCTGGGGCCGCGTGGAAGCGATTGGCGACGACGTGACAGAGTTCGCGCCCGGCGATCGCGTCGCGATGATCTCGAACAACGCCTACGCCGAATACGATGTCGCTGATGTATCAGCAGTCGTGAAAGTACCGCAGTCAGTCGACGGCGAAGCTTTTCCCGCGGAGCCGCTTGGTTGCGCGATGAACATCTTCAAGCGCGCTGCGATTCAGCGCGGTGATACGGTCGCGATCGTCGGCATCGGCTTCCTCGGTGCGCTCCTCACACAGCTCGCGACGGCTGCCGGAGCCCGCGTCATAGCGATCTCTCGACGCGAATTCGCGCTGCAGTTCGCGCGCGAGATGGGTGCAGCGCATGTGGTCGCGATGGATGATCATCAAAAAATCATCGAGCAGGTGAAGGAGCTCACGGGCGGGAAGTTTTGCGATGTCGTGATCGAAGCGGTCGGCAAACAGTGGCCGCTAGATCTTTCGGCCGAGCTCGCACGCGAACGAGGGCGGCTCGTTGTGGCCGGTTATCATCAAGACGGCCCGCGGCAGGTGAACATGCAGCTTTGGAATTGGCGCGGCCTGGATGTGATCAACGCGCACGAGCGCGATCCATCGATCTACCTGGAAGGAATGCGCGAGGCAGTTCGCGCGGTAGAAACCGGACTGCTGAATCCGCGCCCGCTTTACACTCATCGCTTCGCGCTTTCCGAACTCGGTAGCGCTTTGAACATGAGTGCTGAACGCCCGGACGGATTTATGAAAGCGCTGATCGAAATGCGATGAACAGCGCACGTGAGCCGGAGCGGATTCTGATGACCGCCGACACGATCGGGGGCGTCTGGACGTACGCGCTGGAGCTGATGCGCGCGTTACCAGAGATCGAGTTCGCACTCGCGACAATGGGCGCTCCCGTCACCGGGGCGCAGCGTGCCGAAGCAGCCGAGCTGCCGAACGTGCAACTTTTCCCAAGCAGCTACGCGCTCGAGTGGATGGGCGATCCATGGAGTGATGTTGACCGTGCGGTCGATTGGCTGCTCGAAATCGCTCGAGATTTCAACCCCGATGTCATTCACCTCAATGGTTACGCGCACGCGAACGTCCGCTGGCCCGCACCGGTGCTAGTCGTCGCGCATTCGTGCGTGCTTTCCTGGTGGTCGGCGGTGAAGAAGACCGAAGCTCCGCGCGGTTACGACGAGTATCGCAACCGCGTCCGTGCTGGTCTCGAGGCGGCGGATCTCGTGGTGGCTCCGACGGCGGCGATGCTGAAATCGTCGCGCGTGCAGTACGACTTTCAAGGCGAAGCACAGGTCATCGGCAACGCGCGCGATCCGCGCCTATTTCCGCCAGCGGCTAAACACGAAATGATTTTCGCGGCAGGCCGCCTGTGGGATGAGGCGAAGAATCTCGCCGCACTTGAAGCTGCGGCTCCGCAGGTGAAATGGCCCATCGAAGTTGCAGGCGACGCGACGCATCCGAATGGACGCGAGCTGCACTTCAAGAATATGCGTGCGTTAGGCAAGCTTCCGCAGAAGGAACTGGTCGAGCGTCTCGCCGGCGCTTCGATCTACGCGCTGCCGGCACGGTACGAGCCGTTCGGTCTGTCGGTAGTAGAGGCTGCGCTTTCAGGCTGTGCGTTGGTGCTCGGCGACATCGCCAGCCTTCGCGAAGTCTGGGGCAACGCCGCGACGTTCGTCGCGCCGGAGGATGACCAGGGATTGGCATCGGCCCTCAACTCGCTGATCGACGATGCCGCAAAGCGCAACGAATTCGCACAGCGTGCACGCACGCGCGCGGCCGAGTTTTCGCCGGAGCGAATGGCCGCCGGATATCTCAGCGCATATCGAGATTGCCTAACGAGAAAAAGCGCGGAGGTGGCGGCGTGAAGATCGTGATGTTCTATCACTCGCTGGTTTCCGACTGGAACCATGGGAACGCCCATTTCCTGCGCGGTGTCGCGAGCGAGTTGATCGCGCGCGGCCACGATGTGGCGATCTACGAACCGGCGGACTCCTGGAGCCGGCAGAACCTCGTGCAGGAGCATGGCGGAGCGCCGCTCGCTGAGTTTCACCAGCGCTATCCGACGCTGCGTTCGACGGGATACACTCTCGAAACCCTCGACCTCTCGGAAGCTCTCGCCGGTGCAGACCTCGTCCTTGTCCACGAATGGAACGAGCACGAGCTCGTCCGGCGCGTCGGGCAGCACCGGCGCGATATCGGCGGATTTCGCCTCTTGTTTCACGACACGCACCACCGCGCGATAACGTCGACGGCGCAGATGCAGGGCTACGATCTCTCGAACTACGATGGAGTGCTCGCTTATGGTGAGGTGCTGCGCGAAATTTACGTGCAGCGTGATTGGGCGAAACGCGCCTGGACGTGGCACGAGGCGGCTGACACGCGCGTCTTCTATCCTCTCCCGCGCGGCGAGTTCGAAGGTGATCTCGTCTGGGTCGGCAACTGGGGTGACGAAGAACGCAGCGCGGAACTGCGCGAGTTTCTCATTGAGCCAGTGGCTGCGCTCCGGTTGAAGGCGAAGATCTATGGCGTTCGGTATCCCGAGGAAGCGCAGAAGCGTCTGCGCGATGCGGGTATTGAGTATGCCGGCTGGTTGCCGAACTATCAGGCGCCCGAAGTGTTCGCGCGCTACCGGATGACCGTCCATGTGCCCCGACGGCCATACGTGGAAGCGCTGCGCGGCATCCCCACTATCCGTCCGTTCGAAGCGCTGGCGTGCGGCATTCCGCTAATCTGCTCGCCATGGGATGACGCCGAGCGTTTGTTCACGCCCGGCGAGGATTATCTCGTCGCGCGCAATGGCGACGAAATGAAGAAGCACATTCGCGCTTTGCTCGAAGACAAACAGATGGCGCGTGAGCTCGCTGAGCACGGATTGACGACTATCTGCGCGCGACACACCTGCGCGCATCGCGTCGACGAACTGCTTCGCATCTACGAAGAGGTAAGCGCGTGAGCGTGATGATCCATCTGGGTAGCGCAGGCTGCCAGCCTGCAGTTGTCGGCAGCCTGCCGACAACACGGACGCGTGTTTGCAAACGAAGCGCGCGAAGAACTTTTCGGCAGGCTGCCGAAAAGAACAGGCTGGCCGCCTGCGCTCCCCAGACAGGGAGGCCAACCGCGCAATGAAAATCGCGTTCTTCGCTTCGAGTTTACTGTCGGCGTACTGGAATGGCGCGGCGACGTATTACCGCGGGATTATCAAGGCGCTGCACGCGAACGGCCATCGCATCACGTTCTACGAGCCGGTCGCGTATGACCGGCCACAGCATCGCGACATCGAGCCGCCGAGCTGGTGCGAGGTCGTCGTCTACGACGGTACGGAAGAAGCCGCTTACCGGCAGATCGAAGCCGCGCGTGGTGCGGACATGATTGTAAAGGCGAGCGGCGTCGGGATTTTCGACGAGCTGCTCGAAGCCGCCGTGCTGACGCTGAAGCGGCCGGATAACCTCGTCATCTTCTGGGATGTCGACGCGCCGGCAACACTCGAGCGGATGGAAGAAAATGCGGCAGATCCATTCCGCGCGCTTGTCCCGCAATACGATTTCTTCCTCACCTACGGCGGCGGATTCCCAGTAATTCGCGCCTACGAAGCATTTGGCGCAAAGGCGTGCATTCCAATCTACAACGCCCTCGATCCGGACACGCATCATCCAGTTCCGCCGAACCCGAAATTCGAAGCCGATCTCGGGCTGCTCGCGAACCGTCTGCCAGACCGCGAAGCTCGCGTGGAGGAGTTCTTCCTTCGCGCCGCGGCGCAGCTGCCGGAGTCGCGTTTCCTCCTCGGCGGCAACGGCTGGGCCGACAAGCCGATGTCGGCGAACGTTCGGTATCTCGGCCATGTCTACACCGCGGATCACAACGCTTTCAACTGCACGCCACCCGCGGTCCTGAACATCTGCCGCGCGAGCATGGCGCGGTATGGATTCTCACCGCCGACGCGTGTCTTCGAAGCGGCTGGCGCGGCCGCTTGCCTGATCACTGATGCGTGGGAAGGAGTCGAGCAGTTCTTCGAACCGGAGACCGAAGTGCTCGTCGCGCACGATGGCAACGAAGTCGCGCAGCACGTCTCAAATCTGACGCCCGAAAGAGCGCGCGCGATCGGAGATGCTGCTTATCGGCGAGTGCTCGCGGAACACACTTATGCGCACCGCGCGAAGCAGGTGGAGCAAGTGCTGGAAGGAGCGTTCGCGAAATGAACGTCGTCATTCTTGGCCTCGCGATCACGTCATCGTGGGGCAATGGCCACGCGACGACGTACCGCGGCCTTGTGCGTGAACTCACCGCGGCTGGACACAGCGTGCTGTTCCTCGAGCGCGATCAACCTTGGTATGCTGAAAACCGGGACTTGCCGCATCCGCCGTTCGGCGAGACGCACCTCTACAACGGCATCCCGGAGCTAAAACGCCGCTTCACAGATCAGGTGCGCGAAGCCGACTGCGTGATCGTTGGCTCGTATGTTCCCGATGGGATTGCGATTGGCGATTGGGTGAACGACAACGCGGAAGGGGTCACCGCATTCTACGACATCGACACACCGGTGACGCTGGCAGCGCTGCAGCGCGGCGATTGCGATTACCTGTCCGAGCAGCTGATCGCGCGCTATTCGATCTACCTTTCGTTCACCGGCGGGCCGACGCTGCGCAAGATCGAACGTGACTACAATTCGAGAATGGCACGGCCGCTCTACTGCTCGGTCGATCCAGAGATGTATTTCGTCGAGAATGCGGCAACGAAATGGGCGCTCGGCTACCTCGGAACCTACAGCGACGACCGCCAGCCGACCGTGCACAAGTTCATGATCGACGTCGCTGCGCAAGAATCCGAGCAACGCTTCGTCGTCGCTGGCCCGCAGTATCCCGGCTCGATCACATGGCCGGCGAACGTCGAGCGGATCATGCATCTCGAGCCGAAGTTTCACCGCGCATTCTACAATTCGCAGAGGTTTACCCTAAACGTGACGCGGGCCGACATGATCCGCGCCGGCTACTCGCCGAGCGTGCGGCTGTTCGAAGCGGCTGCGTGCGGCACACCAGTCATTAGTGATGAATGGCCGGGCCTGAGCGAATTCTTCAAGCCGAACGAGGAGATCCTCGTTGCCAGCACAACTGAAGATGTGTTGGAGATTTTGCGCACGATGCCGGACAGTGAGCATCGCGCGATCGGTGACCGCGCGCGCGAGCGAGTGCTCAGCGCGCACACGGCCGCGCATCGGGCAGCTGAGCTGGAGGCGTTCATCGATGAATGTCGCTATCGCGGGGCCGAAAACCGCAGTGTGTTTGTGACCAAGGAATAATCAAATGAAAGACAAGATCCGCGTTGGAATCATCGGAGTGGGTAACTGCGCATCATCGCTCGTGCAGGGCATCGAATTTTACCGGAACGCAAATCCCGAGGAGTTCGTGCCGGGCCTGATGCACGTCGATCTCGGCGGTTACCACATTCGCGACATCGAGTTTACCGCCGCCTTCGACATCGCGGCGACGAAGGTCGGGCGCGATCTCGGCGAAGCGATTTTCGCGGAGCCGAATAACACCATCAAATTCGCCGACGTGCCGAAGCTGGACGTGAAAGTCCATCGCGGCATGACGCACGACGGGCTTGGCAAATACCTGAAGAAGGTGATCAAGAAATCGCCGGCTTCGACTGACGATATCGTCGGCATTCTGAAGAAGACGAAGACCGATGTAGTCGTCTCTTATCTCCCGGTGGGTTCGGAGATGGCGACTAAATGGTATGTCGAGCAGATCCTGGATGCCGGCTGTGCCTTCATCAATTGCGTGCCGGTGTTTATCGCGTCGCAACCGTACTGGCAGCGCCGTTTCGAAGAGCGCGGGCTGCCAATCATCGGCGACGACATCAAGTCGCAGGTGGGCGCCACGATCTCGCATCGTGTCATGACGAACCTTTTCCGCGAGCGCGGTGTGCGGCTCGATCGCACGTATCAGCTGAATTTCGGCGGCAACACCGACTTCCTGAACATGCTCGAACGCGAGCGGCTCGAGTCCAAAAAGATCTCGAAGACTCAAGCCGTGACGAGTCAACTCGGCCACGCCCTGCCCGCGAAAGATGTGCACGTCGGGCCGAGCGATTACGTGCCATGGCTGACCGATCGGAAGTGGTGCTACATCCGCATGGAAGGGACGACGTTCGGCAACGTGCCGATCAACTGTGAGATGAAGCTCGAGGTGTGGGATTCGCCAAACTCTGCCGGTGTTGTGATCGATGCGATCCGCTGCGCGAAGGTCGCGCTGGATCGCGGGCTATCGGGTTCGCTGGTTGCGCCATCGAGCTACTTCATGAAGTCGCCGCCGGTGCAATTCACGGACGATGAAGCGCGCACCAAGACGGAAGAATTCATCAAAGGCGACGACTCAGTTGTATTGCCCGGACCGTTGAAGCGAACAAGCAACGGCAACGGTGCACGCAAGGCAGCGACGAAGACGAAGAACGGCGCGCGAGCTAAAAAATGAAGCTGGTTGTCTTCGGCCTCACGATCAGTTCATCGTGGGGCAATGGACACGCCACGCTCCTCCGCGCGCTCTTTCGACAGCTGATCGCCCGCGGACATTACGTCGTCTTCTTTGAACGCGACGTTCCGTACTACGCTGCGCACCGGGACCTTCATGAGCTGCCGGGCGGCAAGCTGATTCTATACAGTGATTGGGCCGATGCGCTCAGCGTCGCGCGCAGCGAACTAGCCGAGGCTGACGCTGCGATGGTCACGTCGTACTGTCCCGACGGCATTGCTGCCTCGGAGGAGGTCTGGAGTTCCGACGCAGTTCGTTTGTTCTACGACATGGATACGCCGGTCACGCTGGCGAATTTGCGTTCTGGAAATGCGCTCAGCTATGTGGATGAGCGTGGGCTGGGGGACTACGACCTCGTGCTGAGCTTCACCGGCGGGGGTGCGCTGACAGCTTTGCAGACCGAAATGGGAGCGCGCGCAGTAGCGCCGCTTTACGGCAGCGTCGATCCGGATCTCTATCAACGCGTTCGGCCTAATGACTACTACGCGGCGGAATTCTCCTACCTGGGAACTTACGCGGCGGATCGGCAGGCGGCGCTCGAGCAGTTGTTCATCGAGCCGGCACGGCGGCTGCCGAAGCAGCGTTTCCTCATCGGCGGCGCGCAATATCCGCCGGAGTTTCCGTGGTCGGACAACATCTTCTTCGTCCGCCATCTTCCGCCCGCCGAGCATCCCGCCTTCTTCTCGTCGTCCCGCCTGACGTTAAACGTGACGCGCGACTCGATGAAAACAATGGGCTGGTGTCCATCCGGGCGGCTCTTTGAGGCATCGGCCTGCGGCACGCCAATCGTTAGTGATATGTGGAGCGGGCTCGAGGAGTTCTTCACGCCTAACGAGGAAATTTTGATCGCGCAGAATACCGACGACGCTATCGATGCGCTGCAGCTCACCGATGCCGAACTGACTAGAATTGCCGCCGCGGCGCGTGAGCGGACGCTGGCGGAGCATTCGTCTGCGCGGCGAGCGGCACAGCTCGAAGATTTGCTCACAACTGCACGTCAGCGCGAGCCAGTCGACGCCTGATATGCTCGGCATCATCCCAGCCGCGGGCGCCGGCACTCGCATTCAGCCGCTCGCGTTCTCGAAAGAGTTACTGCCGGTTGGCGGAAGGTTGGACGGCGATATCGAGCGGCCGCGCGCCGTCAGCGAGTATCTTGTCGAACGCCTGACGATCGCCGGCGCGACGAAAATTTGCTTCGTCATCTCCGCCGGGAAGTCTGACATCCTGGAGTATTACGGGGGCGGAAAAGTGAACGCGGCGAGCTTCATTTTCGTTGTCCAACCGCAGCCCGCCGGTCTTTGCGACGCGATCTTCCACGCTGCTCCCGTCGTGGTCCGTGACGAGACGGTGGCGATTGGATTACCCGATACAATCTGGTTTCCGGAGAACGGCCTCACTTCGCTGCCCGATGATGAGCTTTCGTTTCTTCTGTTCCCGGTCGAGCAGCCGCAGTTCTTCGATGCTGTTGTGACGGATGAGAACGGCCGCGTGGAAGAGATCCAGGTGAAACAGACCGACGCGCGTTCGAACTGGGTTTGGGGCGCGTTCAAGATGCCAGGCTCTGTTTTCCATGATCTTCATCGGCTCTGGCTCGCACGCGAACAGCGCGACGAATATTTCGGCACGCTCGTCAATGCCTGGATCGCGCAAGGCGGCAGTGCATCCGGCATTCGCGCGGGCGAATCATACGTCGATGTCGGAACGCTCCACGGATATCGCGAGGCGATCCGTCTTCTAAACGAGCGGCGGGAACGCGAGAACTCACCGACTGCTGGAATGGAGGCATTCGCGTGAGCGTGCAGACGATCGGCGCCGCCGAGATGCAGCAGCGGATCGATTCGTTCGGCCCATGGTTTCAGAACCTGACGCTGAACGGCGTCGCGACTGCACCGCATCATTTTCTCGGCGATTATCCGGCAGTGAAATTCGCTCGTTTCGCGGATGCGCTGCCGAATGATTTAACAGGGACGAGCGTGCTCGATATCGGCTGCAATGCCGGCTTTTACTCGCTCGAGATGAAGCGCCGCGGCGCCGCGCGCGTGCTCGGTGTGGACTTCGATGAGCGCTATCTCGCGCAGGCGCGTTTCGCGGCTGAAGTGCGCGATGTTGAAATCGAATTCCGCCAGCTCTCCGTCTATGACGTCGCCTCGTTAGGCGAAAAGTTCGACCTCGTGATCTTCATGGGCGTGCTCTACCACCTACGCCACCCGCTGCTCGCGCTCGATTTGATCCGCGAGCATGTCGCGAAGGATCTGATGCTGTTCCAGTCAATGCAGCGCGGAAGCAGGGAGGCGATGGAGGTTGATCAGGATTACGACTTCTGGCGCGAAGAGATGTTCGAGCGGCCCGACTTTCCGATGATGTATTTCATCGAGCATAGGTACGCCGGCGACCCAACGAATTGGTGGATCCCGAACCGCGCCTGTAGTGAGGCGATGCTGCGTAGCTCCGGCTTCGAGATCATCGCGCATCCCGAAGACGAAGTGTTCCTCTGCCGCGTCCGTGAGCAGCAGGACGAAAGCGACCTCACGCGCGCGACGCGGCAAGCGAAGGGATCACTGCGCGGATGAACAACATCGTCATCCCGAGCGAAGTCGAGGGACCCCGTGGCAGTACGCGAGATTTAGCCACGGGGGTTCCTCGACTTCGCTACGCTCCGCTCGGAATGACGGCATAGCTTTATGGTCGAAGCGGTCATGCTCTGGAACGAGCCCAACAACAAGTCCCATTGGGACATCGCGCTTGATCCGGAGTGGCGGCAGTTTGCCGAGATGGTGAAGCTCGCCGCGCGCGCGATTCGCGCGGAGAACGACACCGTCCTGCGCGTGCTCGGCGGGATGTCGCCCATCGACGCCGGCTGGATCAAACGCATGGACGGATTCGGCGTGCTCGAGACGCTCGATGCCGTCGCCGCGCATGGTTTCCCGCTCGATTGGAATGCCTGGATGCTCGACGAATGGCCGACGCGTTTGCGTGAAATCCGAGCGGTCACGAATTTGCCGGTCTGGGTTTCAGAAGTCGGGATCTCAACCTTCGGCGCCGAAGAAGTGCAGGAGTTTGGCCTGCAGCGCACGGCGGAATTGCTCATTGGCCGCGCGCCACGAATTCATTGGTATTCGCTTTATGATCTGCCGTCAGCGTGGCCAGCGACGACAAGGCACCGCGAGGCGGAAGGCTCATCATATTTCCGGCATTTCCACATGGGATTGTTGCGTGAGGACGGAACGCCGAAGCTCGCCTTACAGCACTTCGAACGCTTCACGCCGGAGCTCGGCATCTGCCAATGGTTCCACTTCGAAGATCATCGCCTTGATGAAGCGGTCGAGTGGCTGCGCAAGCTCGGCGTTAAATATCTGCGCACCGGATTGAGTTGGGCGGATAGTTTCCGTCCGAATGCAGATGCGTGGTTCGATCGGCAAATGGCAGCACTGGAGGAGTTCGACGTGACGGTGACCTACTGCTTCACGCCAGAGCATCGCGGCCCCGGTGGGCATCACACGAGCCCTCCGTATGCGCCGGAAGAGTTCGCGGAGTTCTGTGCCCGGATGACGCATCGTTATGCGCCGCGCGGCGCTGCTGTCACGCACGCTTCGTGACGAATTTCCTCTTCATCCGTCACGCCGCGCACGATTATCTCCGCCGCGCGATCGCCGGCCGCATTCCCGGTGTTCACCTGAATGAACTCGGCCGTCAGCAGGCGGAGCAGCTCGCACAGAAACTTTCGCTACTGCCGATCGACGCGATCTTTTCGAGCCCGCTGGAGCGCACTCGGGAAACAGCAGAACCGATTGCGCGTCAGCTCAATTTACCGGTGCAGATCGCGGAAGAGTTTACCGAAATTAACTTCGGTGACTGGACCGATCGGCCGTTCTCCGAATTGAACAGCGTCTCGGAATGGCGTCACTTCAACGCCTTCCGCAGCAGCACGGCGCCGCCACGAGGCGAGCTGATGCTGGAAGTGCAGACGCGCGTGGTCCGGAAGCTGTCGTCTTTGCGCGGGCAATACAGCTTCGTTGCCATCGTCAGTCATGGCGACGCGATCCGCGCAACCATGGCGCATTTTCTCGGTCAGCCGCTGGACCTCGTTCAGCGGATCGAAATTGATCCGGCTTCGCTCAGCATCGTCGAGTGCGGCGATGATTATGTGCGCGTTCGGCTGTTGAACGCGCCATCGACTGGATCACCGCTCGAACTGCCGAAGGTTCGACATCAGTAGGGTCGCGGAACAAATTCGCATCGTGCTGGCGTTCGCCACCCGATTTCGGGTTACACTGTTCCGCTTCACCAATGAAAACATTTCAGCTCTCTCTCCTTCTAGGCATCGCCGCCGTCTTCAGCAGCTGCAGCACCATGAGCGACATGGTGACGTCGCACATCCCGCAGCGTCACACCGGGCGTGCTTCGGTCGTCGTAAACCTGCACGAACAGCGCGCGTATCTGTTGCATGGTGGCCGCA
This sequence comes from Chthoniobacterales bacterium, assembly GCA_046262215.1. Lineage (GTDB taxonomy): Bacteria > Verrucomicrobiota > Verrucomicrobiia > Chthoniobacterales > UBA10450 > JACCTI01. The sequence continues at coordinate 36,130 of JBHENE010000058.1, forward strand.
CGACATCGTCGTCGCGAATCTCGAGTGGGCGGGAAGGGCACCGGACGCCTGTCGGTCGCTTTCACGTGATCAGAAAAGACCGGGATCACCGCTCGAGTCTTTATGGCGATTACGTCGATAACTCCGGACGCGTCGTGCGGGCGAACGTCGACGTGCGCAAAGGCGGCAAGCCGCGGCACACGCATTTCGTCGGGGCGGCGATGCCGTTCTTCGTGGAGTTCTCGCCCAGTTACGGACTGCATGCCGGTTACTTGCCAGGCGTACCGGCGTCGCATGGCTGTATCCGAATGCCTCACTGGAAGGCGCGGCAGTTTTACGATTCGGTTCACGTTGGGACGCCGGTAACCGTGCGGCCTTAGCTTAGCTTAGAGCGCACCTCGAGAGTCCGTCTCATCCACAGATTTCGCAGATCTACACAGATGAAAAGAGGCTGCTTCTCCTGAAATCTGCGTCCATCTGCGGATGCTTCTCTGTTCCCCCTCAGTTTTAGATAGGCTCTTAGTCTTAGAAGTTGTCATGCATTTCCGCGCGCTCAGATGATCGTTTGTAGTGTCCGCTGTCCTCAGCGGAGGCTCGCGGGCGTGGCATGGTTCCCCGTCATGCGCTGAGACAGCGCACGCTACAGCGCGCAAGACAAACCAACACCGTCGCGGCGATCGCACACGACGCTCTAGCAGCTAGCTCCAGGGCGGGTGCCCTGTGCAGCGGGCAGTTTTGCACCTTCCCGTCACGCGCGTTCTCTGCCAACGTGCGCGTCGATGCTGGCGAAGATCTACTCGGCCGCGGTCTATGGCGTCGACGCGTATGAGGTCGAGATCGAGGTCAATGAAGGCAGCGGAGACCCTGTTATCGTAATCGTTGGCCTGCCGGATGCGGCGGTGAAGGAAAGCCGCGATCGAGTCCGCACCGCGATCAGCAACAGCGGTTATTATTGGCCGCGGGGGCGAACCACGATCAATCTCGCGCCGGCCGACATTAAGAAGGAAGGGCCGAGTTTCGATCTGCCGATTGCGCTGGGCATGATTGCTGTGAGCGAAGATCTCGATGGTTCCACGCTCGAGAAATACAGCTTCGTCGGCGAGCTGGCGTTGAACGGCGCGGTCCGCGCGGTGAAAGGTGTTTTGCCCGTCGCGCTCGAAGCGCGGAAACGCGGCAAACGCGCGTTGTTCGTTCCGGAAGCGAATGCCCGCGAGGCCGCGATGGTCGAAGGCATCGACATCTACGGCGTCGCGAATCTGCGACAGACCTTCGAGTTCATCCGCGGCGCAACTGCGACGCTGCAGCCAACGCGCGGCGCCCTCACGGAGTTCTTCGCGAATCATCAAAGCTACGATGTCGATTTCGCCGATGTGAAAGGGCAGGCCCACGTGAAGCGCGCGATCGAAGTAGCCGTCGCCGGTGGACATAATTTGTTGATGGTCGGTCCCCCGGGATCGGGCAAGTCGATGCTGTCGAAACGGATCGGCACCATCATCCCGCCGATGTCGCTGGAGGAGGCGATTGAGAGCACGAAAATCCACAGCATCTCCGGGATGCTGAGCAGTGAGCAGGCATTCGTCGCGACGCGGCCATTTCGCTCGCCGCATCACACGATCTCGGACGTCGGCCTCCTGGGCGGCTCCGCCATCCCAACGCCGGGAGAAGTGAGTCTCGCTCACCACGGCGTCCTGTTTCTCGACGAGCTGCCGGAGTTCAAGCGCTCCACGCTCGAGGTGATGCGGCAGCCGTTGGAAGACGGTAAAGTCACGATCTCGCGCGCCGCCGGCAGCGTCACGTTTCCCTCGGAGTTCATGCTCGTCGCAGCGATGAATCCATGTCCGTGCGGTTACTTTGGCGACCTGAAGCGCGAGTGCCGCTGCGGGCCGATCCAAGTGCAGCGTTATCGACAGCGGATCTCCGGGCCGTTGCTCGATCGCATCGATCTCCACATCGAAGTGCCGGCCGTCGAATACAAAGATATCTCGAGCACACGCACGGAAGAGCCGTCAGCGGCAATCCGCGAGCGCGTGATGCAGGCGCGCGAACGGCAGCAGGCGCGCTTCCGTGCCGATGCGAAGACGAATTGCAACGCGCGGATGGCGCCGCGCCAGATCAAACAGCACTGCTCGTTAGGCGACGAATCGCAGGAGCTGATCCGCATTGCCATGCAGGAGCTGAACCTGAGCGCGCGCGCTTACGATCGGATTCTGAAGGTGT
>JBHENE010000059.1:0-7611 GCA_046262215.1 Chthoniobacterales bacterium
TTCCTAAGACTTACCGTTATAGCATTTCTAACGACGATCCTGATCGGCTGCGCCGAAGTGCCGAAAGTAATCACTGGAGCGCCTGGCCCCGGCAATGTCCGCACTGTCCGCACGACCGCTTACACACACGATGAGGGCACCGGTTCGCGGAACGCCGTCGGCCGCAGGCTGGCCTCTGTCGGCATTAAGAGCGCGGCATCCGATTGGTCGCGTTTCCCGCTCGGAACCCACTTCCGCATCGCGGGCACGAAAGACGAATACATGATCGACGACTATGGCGGCGCACTCGTCGGCACGAACACGATCGACTTGTACAAGCCATCGCGACTGGACATGCGCCGGTGGGGCTTGCGTCACGTAAAGATCGAGATTCTCGCGTGGGGCTCGGAAAGCGAGAGTCTGCGCGTACTGCGTCCGCGCAAAGGCACCAGTTGCGCGCGCCGGATGATCGCAAGCCTCGAAAAGAAGAAGATGTAGCTGCCTTTGCGGCGCAGTTTCTTTTGACCGCTGGAGGGATGCGCGTGCACCTTGCCGCGTGAAGATTTTAGTCGTCGGCGGAGCGGGTTACATCGGCAGCATCTGCACGGAACTGCTGCTGAATGAAGGCCACACCGTCGCGGTTTTCGACAATCTCACCGAAGGTCATCGCCGTGCCGTCGACGAACGCGCCGAACTAATCGAAGGCGATCTCTGCGAGCGGGAGCAGATCGATTCAGCCCTCGCGAAGTTTAAGCCGGACGCCGTTATGCAGTTCGCCGCCAGCGCGCTCGTCGGCGAGTCGATGACGAACCCGTCGAAGTACTTCCGCAACAACGTGGCCAATGGCCTGAACCTCCTCGATGCAATGGTCGCCGCGGGAGTTAAGCGGCTCGTTTTCTCGTCCACGTGTGCCACCTTCGGACCGCCGGAGCGGATCCCGATCGACGAGACATTGCCGCAGCACCCGATCAATCCATACGGCGAGTCGAAACTCGCGTTCGAGCGAATCCTGCACTGGTATAGCGAGATTCACGGCCTGCGGTTTGTCGCGCTGCGCTACTTCAACGCAGCGGGCGCTTCAGAAAAATTCGGCGAAGATCATCGCATCGAAACGCACCTCATCCCGCTGGTGCTCAAAGTGGCCCTCGGACAGAAGGAGAACGTCCAGATTTTCGGGACCGATTATGAGACGCCGGACGGCACGTGCATCCGCGACTACATCCACATCATCGATCTTTCTCATGCGCATCTCCTCGCGCTGAACGCGTCGCGGAGTGAGTTCTACAACATCGGCACTGGCGGTGGTTCGAGTGTGCGAGAAGTGATCGACACCTGCCGCCGGATTACTGGGCATGAGATCCCGGTGATCGAGCAGCCGCGCCGCGCCGGCGATCCGCCGCGTCTGATCGCAGCTTCAGCCAAAATTAAGCGGGAGCTCGGCTGGGCGCCCCGGTATCAGCAGCTCGACGCGATCGTGGAGAGCGCTTGGAAGTGGCACCAAAAATTCCCGCACGGCTACGGGGATTAACGCCGCGCGATAGCTCGTCATCCCGGGCGAAGTTGAGGGACCCCGCGGAATTACCGGCGGTGTCGCTCGTGACTTCCGCGGGGTCTCTCCACTTCGCTTCGCTCCGGTCGAGATGACTAATTTTTGGAATCGCCCCCGCTTCCCTTTCTAAAAACAAAAAACGCCCGCGGAAACACGTTCCGCGGGCGTTTAAGTTGTTTTAACTAACGACCGTTACTTGTGAGTCGTGGTCGTCGTGGTCGTCGTCTCTTTCGTGATTTCAGCCACTGGCTTCTGCACGATGATCTTCGACACAACCATGCGATCGCCTTCCTTCACGTAGGTGTATTTCACCGGCATGTCGGGGCGGAGCAGCGACATATCAACAGTCGCGCCCGTCGGATCCACAACCGTCGTGCTCTTCGTGTAGTAGTACTTCGAAGGCGTGCCGCCCACGTTAAACGTCATGTAATCCTGACCTGGTGTGTAAGTCGTGATCGTTCCGGTGCCGTCGAGGTTGCTCGCGCTGGTGCTCGTGGTTGCGGTGACGCCGGTGGTTCCACCGGTGGTCGTCGTTGCGCTAACGCCAGTTGTGCCCCCGGTTGTGGTGGTTTCCTTGACGGTTGCCGTCTGTGCGAACGATGTGCTCAATGCCACAGCGCTGACTGCGCCAACTGCCAACATTTTGATAAGTGTATTCTGTTTCATATTTGTCCTTTTGTTTGGTTAAACGGATGTTCCCGTTGTGCTGCTATCCGACTGTTCCGGGCCGGACGTTATTCAATTAACATCCTCTCTTCGTGTCTTCGTACCTGTGCGGCTGCATTGCGGCGCAGATGACCAGCAGCCCTGAGCCAGATGCAAGCGTTACCCGGGTTTCGTGATTTCCTGCCGGCAGATTGCGCGGTGCGGAGTTATATCTTCGCAAAATGGCGGGAGGTTTCGCGCCGTTACGGCTTTGTCGAGTTCGACGGGCCGGTTCTGGAAGAACTCGAGCTGTTTAAGAAAAAGTCTGGTCAGGAAATCGCGAAACAACTGTATGCGTTTACCGACCAGGGCGGTCGGGAGATCGCGCTCCGGCCTGAGATGACTCCAACGCTGGCGCGGATCGTGGCCGCGGCGCAGCGCGATTTTCGCAAGCCGATGAAGTGGTTCTGCATCCCGCAGATGTTTCGCTACGAGCGCCCGCAGCGCGGGCGGCTGCGCGAGCATTATCAATATAACTGCGACATCATCGGTGAAGCATCGCTGGACGCGGACATCGAGCTGATCGCCGCGTGCATCGACGTCCTGCGGAGCTTCGGTTTCAGCTCTGACGACGTCGTTGTGCGAATCAGCGATCGCGAGTTCTGGATCGATTTCCTGCGCGCGCAGAACGTCCCGGAAGATCAATGGCAGCAAACGCTCGAGATTATCGATAAGAGCGAACGCGAGCCGCGCGAGAAGACGGCGGCGCGGCTGGGCGACCTCGCCGACATAGTGCTAGCGGTGCTCGACGGCGGTGGCCGAAGTGAGAAGCTGGAACGGCTGCTCGATGGCCTGCGGCAGCGCGGCCTCGCGGAGTTCGCGAGCATTGATCTGCGCATCGTCCGTGGTCTCGCGTACTACACGGGCGTTGTCTTCGAAGCGTTCGATCTTGGCGGGAAACTGCGCGCGATCGCTGGCGGCGGCCGCTACGATAATCTCGTCGCCCAACTTAGCGATGGAGCGGCTTCGTTGCCCGCAGTGGGCTTTGCGATGGGAGATGTCGTGCTTGGGGAATTGATCCGCGAACACCCGGCGGCGCGTGCACAAATGGATGCGGCCGTCGCCCTTGAACAACAGCTCGACGTGTATGTTGTCATAGCGAAAGAAGAGCGCCGGCCTGATGCGCTCGCGACCGTGCAGGCGCTCCGCGACCAACATCTGCGCGTCGACTATTCGTTAGGCGCAGCGAAGGTCGGGAAGCAGTTTCAGAACGCGGAGCATCTCGGCGCGCGCCAGGCGGTCTTGTTCGGTGACGAATGGCCGCAGGTGAAGGTGAAGAACCTCGCCACGCGTGAAGAGCAGTTGATCGTGCGCGAAGAGTTGCTTGCGCACCTTGTCCCGCCCGCCAATTTGTCCGCCCGCAGCAGCTAACAGCGCTGCGCGCCTAACGAGATGTATCGCACGCACCATTGCAATCAGCTCCGCGCGTCCGACATCGGGGCGACGGTGAAGCTCGCCGGCTGGGTGAACATGCACCGCAATCTTGGAGGGATGGTGTTCGTGGATTTGCGCGATCGTGAAGGTCTCACGCAGCTGGTTTTTCGGCCGGAGGATAACGCTCAGCTCACCGAGATTGCGCGGACGCTTGGCCAGGAAGACGTAATCGAAGTCGTCGGCGAAGTCGCCGCTCGTGCTGCCGGAATGGCGAACCCGAATCTTCCGACCGGAGAGATCGAAGTCGTGGCGCAGGAGCTATGCATTCTGAATCGCGCCGATGTTTTGCCGTTCCCAGTCGACTCGGTTCCGAGCAACGAAGATCTGCGCCTGAGCTATCGCTACTTCGATCTGCGTCGCCCGCAGCTCGGACGCAACTTACGGATGCGTCATCGGATCACGAAAGCAACGCGCGATTATTTGGACGAGCAGGGTTTCGTCGAAATTGAGACACCGATTCTGTCGAAAAGCACGCCGGAAGGGGCGCGCGATTTTCTTGTGCCGAGCCGGATCACGCCCGGGAAGTTTTACGCATTGCCGCAGGCGCCGCAGCAATACAAGCAGCTGCTGATGGTTGGCGGGATCGAGAAGTATTTCCAAATCGCGAAGTGCTTTCGTGACGAAGATCTGCGCGCTGATCGACAGCCGGAGTTCACGCAAATCGACATCGAAGCGTCGTTTGTGGTGCCGCAGGACATCTTCACGCTCGTCGAAGGAATGCTCGCCGCGATCTTCCGCTCATCGCGCAACGTTGCGATCGCGACACCGTTCCCGCGCATGACTTATCGCGAGGCGATGGATCAGTTCGGCAGCGATAAGCCTGACCGTCGTTTTGCGATCCAGCTCACAGATATCGGCGATATCTTCAGCGGGAGCAGCTTCAAGATGTTCCGCGGCGCGCTCGATAGCGGCGGCACCGTGAAGGCGATCAACGCGAAAGGCTTCGCCGGCATCACGACAGGTCAGATGGAGGACCTGACGACGATGGCGAAGCACTACGGCGCGAAAGGTCTCGCGTTCATCAAGGTGGAGAACGGCGAGTGGAAATCGCCGATCGTAAAGTTTTTCTCAGCGGAGGAGAGAGAGGCGCTGACGATGAAGCTGCGGATCGAAGAAGGGGATCTCGTGTTATTCGCCGCGGACAAATGGGAGATCATTTGCGAAGTTCTCGGTCGTCTCAGGCTGCGGGTCGCGGAGCTCCAGAAGCTGACGGAGAACTCAGATGTTCTCGATTTTCTCTGGGTCACGGATTTCCCGCTTCTCGCGTTCGATGCCGCTGAGAACAAATGGAACGCCGTGCATCACCCTTTCACGCGGCCGAAGGCGGAGGACGTGCCACTTATTGAGGCAGGGGACTTCGCTAGCGCGCGCGCCGAAGCGTATGACGTGGTGCTAAATGGCGTGGAAATTGGCGGCGGCAGCATCCGAATTCACGAGCCCGAGCTGCAGGCGAAAATGTTCCGCGCGCTCGGCGTCAGCGACGAGGATCAACAGACGATGTTCGGCCATATCCTGCGCGCATTTGGGCTTGGCGCGCCGCCGCACGGCGGCATCGCGATGGGTCTGGATCGCATGGTCATGCTGATCTGCGGTGAGGAGAGCATTCGCGAGGTGATCGCCTTCCCGAAGAATAACCGCGGGTTCGATCTGATGTCGCAATCGCCGAGCGAAGTGGACGGGAAGCAGTTGCGCGAACTGCACGTCGAAGTCGTTGCCGAAAACCCGTAAGAAGCGGCCGCCGAGTCTCTCGCGTCAGGCGTAAATTCCGGGTGCGCGAGACCGGTTTTGCGAGGGAAAACAGCCATTTTTGATTTGACGCAAGCAAGTGAAGCGGCATCATGTCGCCCTTGCTGGCCTGCTGCGTCAGCCAGAGCGGAACACTCGTTATGCCAGGAAGCGTTGGATATCTCATTTGGACCATTTGCTACCTCAGCGTGCTGTTGGTGCTCTCGGCGTACGGCATCCATCGCTACGTCATCATTTATCTCTTCCTGAAACATCGGAAGCACTCGACGCAGCCGCTCTCGCACTTCACGCAGCTGCCGATGGTGACGATGCAGCTGCCAATCTTTAATGAGGTCTACGTCGTCGAGCGGCTGCTCAAATCGGTCAGCGAAATCGATTACCCGCGCGAGCTGCTGCAGATCCAGGTGCTCGACGATTCCACCGACGACACAAAGGAATTAACGAAACGCTGCGTGCAGGAGCTGCAGGCGCGCGGTTGCGATGTCGAGCTGATCCAGCGCGTTGATCGGACGGGGTTCAAAGCAGGCGCCCTCGAAGTCGGCCTCGCCACCGCGAAGGGCGACTTCGTATGCATCCTCGACGCCGATTTCGTTCCGCAGCCTGATCTGTTGCAAAAGACGATCCATTTCTTCACTGATCCAAAGGTTGGAATGATTCAGACGCGCTGGGGCCATCTGAATCGCGCTTACTCGCTCCTGACGCGGGTGCAGGCGATGTTCCTCGACGGTCATTTGCTGCTCGAGCAAACCGCGCGCAGCCGAAGCGGACGGTTCTTCAATTTCAACGGCACTGCCGGCCTCTGGCGCCGGTCGTGCATTGCCGAAGCGGGCGGTTGGCAGCACGACACGTTGACCGAAGATCTCGATCTCAGCTACCGCGCGCAGCTCGCGGGCTGGAAGTTCATCTTCCTTCCGGATGTCATCACGCCGGCGGAGTTGCCGGTCGATATGAACGGCTTCAAGTCCCAGCAACATCGCTGGACCAAGGGGTCGATCCAGACATGCAAGAAACTCTTGCCGACCGTCTGGCGCAGCAAACTGCCGCTCTGGATCAAGATCGAGGCTACCGCGCACCTTACCTCGAACTTCGCCTATCTGCTGCTCGCCTGCCTCTGCGTGCTGCTACATCCGTCTGTAGGCGGCCCGCAGACCGGATGGCTGCGGATGTTACTTGTGGATGTGCCGATCTTTCTGACGGCTTCCTGCTCCGTCGCAGTGTTCTACATCTGCGCGCAACGCGAGCTTCATCCGCGCACTTGGATGAAGGAGATTCTGCTCCTGCCTGCGCTGCTCGCGCTTGGCGTCGGTCTTTCGCTTAATAACGCCCGCGCCGTGCTCGAGGCGATGTTTAACCACCAGTCCGATTTCGCGCGCACGCCGAAGTACGGGATTGAGCGGAAGAAGGAGTCGTGGCGGACGAAGAAATATATGCCACTGAGGACGATGCTGCCCTTTGTAGAAATGGCATTCGCGCTCTATTTCAGCTACTTCGTCTGGTTCGCGATCTCGCATCGGCAATACCTCTCCGTGCCCTTCCTGGCGATGTTCCAGATTGGATTTTTGTATGTCTCGCTCAGCTCGTTTTCGTAGTGGTGGCCAAAGTCGAGCTTTGGTAATTCAAGTGCGGAAGTGACGCTTCCGGCGTGACAATAAGATCAATTTGAAGTAAAAAGCAGCAATGCTCCGTTCGTCCAAGATCGGCTCGGCTTTTTCGCTCCTGGTAATCGGTCTGCCGCTGGTGAGCTTCACTGTTCGCGCGCAGGAGCCCGCCGCCGCTGCGCCTGTCCCTGAAGTGCGGAACGAGGTCATTGTCAGTGTTAAAGACCAGAAGCTGATGCTGCTGCAGAACGGCGCGAAGGTGACCACCTATCCCGTGTCGACGTCGAAGTTCGGCATCGGCGACGATTGGGGTCGGATGACCACGCCGGTCGGCGCGATGGCGGTTGCACAAAAAATCGGCGATCACGCTCCGCAAGGCGCAGTATTCCATAATCGCCGCTACACTGGCGAAATCCTTCGGCCAAATGCGCCGGGACGCGATCCGATCGTGACGCGCATCATTTGGCTGCGCGGCTTGGAGCCAACCACGGCGCATGCCTTTGCGCGCTGCATTTACATTCACGGCACAGCGGAAGAGCGGACGATCGGTCGGCCTGCGAGTTACGGCTGCATCCGGATGAAATCGACCGACGTGACAGC
>JBHENE010000060.1:0-32219 GCA_046262215.1 Chthoniobacterales bacterium
AACAGCCGCGGCGGCAACGGCGGTGGCGGGAACAGCCGCGGCGGCGGCGGCAACGGTGGCTCGCACGGCGGCGGCAGTCGTTCTCACTAAGAAGCGTCAGACGACCGTCGAAGGTGGTGCGGGCGGAATCTCAGGTTCCGCCGAGCGAATCTTCGCGATCCAGCACAGGAGAGCTCGCAAGAGCTCTCCTGTTTGTTTTTGTGGGTGATTGCGGTCGTATTGCTCTCCGCAGCGCGCGGGGGCCGTCCGCCTAAGAGCGTGTCATGCATTTTCGGAGAGGCGACACTCCTGTCGCCATGCGCAGCGCATCGTGCCCTGCCGGGGCAAAACGACCTTGCGGAACTGACGCCTTCGACAACCGACACCGGCGACAAGAGTGTCGCGGCCGACCGGATTAAGTGCATGGCACCGCTTAGAAGAAAACAGAGCATCGTGCGAGCATTCGACGGCAGCCGTGCAGACGATTAGCATCTTCGCCGGCTCTGCACCCAATGCGTTTTCCGTTTCACGCCCAGCTTGATGCCACCGACTGCGGCGCAGCCGCGCTGCGGATGGTTTGTGCGCATTACGGTCGCGAGTTTTCGCAAGGCTCACTTCGCGAGCTTTGCCAGGTCGGCAGGAGCGGCGTGAATCTTCTGGGGATCTCCGAGGCTGCGGAAAGGCTTGGCCTGCGTTCGCTGCCGGTGCGCCTCGCATTCGACCGGCTGCGCGACGAGGTCCCGCTCCCATGCATCGCACATTGGGAGGGCGATCACTTTGTCGTCGTTTACGAGATCACGCGGCACAAGGTGCGCGTGGCCGATCCGGCGGCGGGATTAATCGACTACACCCATGAAGAATTCATCCGCGCCAGCGGAGCGCCCGACACGAGGCTGGCCGGAACCTCGACCGGCATCTATCTGCTTCTCGAGGCGACTCCGGCTTTCCACGAGCGGGATGCGACGGAAGGGAGTGGTGAAGAGCCGCCGCCACGCGGTATCGGCTTCTTCTTTCGCTACCTGCGTCCGCATCAACGCCTCCTCTTCCAAGTCATGCTCGGGATGGCGGTCGGGCTCCTCGTCGAACTGATCCTGCCGTTCTTCATGCAGGCGGTTGTCGACCGCGGGATCGGCAATCTCGACCTGCAATTCATCTATCTTCTGCTCGGCGCGCAGCTCACGCTTTCGCTCAGCCAGACGGCCGCCGATATGATCCGCTCCTGGCTGCTCCTGCACGTCGGCGCACGCGTCAGCGTGGCGATGATCGCCGATTTCCTGAGTAAACTGCTGCGCCTGCCCTTGCCGTTTTTCGATAGCCGCACGGCTGGGGACATCATGCAGCGGATCGGAGACCACCGGCGGGTGAAGAGCTTCCTCATGTCGTCGGCGCTCGACATTGTCTTCTCGCTCCTGAGCTTCGTCGTCTTCGCCGTCGTGCTCGCGATGTACAGCCTGCAGATCCTGGCTGTGTTTGTCCTTTTCGCCGCGTTTTCGGTCGTGTGGCTCGTCATCTTCCTGAAGCGCCGGCGCATGCTCGATTACAAGCGCTTCACCCTGGAGGCGAAGGAACGCGACACGCTTTTGGAGATCATCCAGGCGATGCCGGAAATTAAAATCTATGGCCTGCAGCGAGACAAACGGTGGTCATGGGAGCGCATCGCCGTGCGAGCTTACCAGGTGGAGGCGAAAGGCCTCGCGTTGCGTCAGGCGCAGCGGCTCGGGATTTCGCTCGCCTCGAATCTGCGCAATATCCTGATCACGTTCCTGGCCGCGCGTGCGGTGATCAACGGGCAGATGACCATCGGGATGATGCTCGCCACGCAATACATCGTCGGTCAACTGAACGCGCCAATCAACCGCGTCATCGACTTCCTTTACACCGCGCAGGACGCGCGCCTCAGCCTGGAGCGGATGCAGGAGATCTACACCCACCCTGACGACGAGGATCACTCGTCCCTACAGGCACGGGTGCCGTTTCCAAATTCGCCCGTGCTTGAGCTGGTAGATCTTAGCTTTCGCTATCCCGGCGCCGGACAGCCCGAGGTGTTGCGCGGAGTGAATCTCACGATTCCGGTCGGGAGAGTCACAGCGATCGTGGGCGCCAGCGGCAGCGGTAAAACCACGTTGCTGAAGCTTCTCCTCAGCCTTTACCGGCCCACCGGTGGCGAAATTACTCTCGGCGATGTGCTGCTGGGCGCCTTTGATGACCAGGCGTGGCGCGCCCGCTGCGGCGTCGTAATGCAGGATGGATACGTCTTCTCCGGCTCGATCGCGCGCAATATCGCGCCCGGCGGCGAGCCGATCGATCCGCTGCGCTTAAAGACCGCGATCCGTTTAGCCAGCCTGCATGATTACATCGATCGCCTCCCGAACGGCATTCATACCCTCGTGGGCGCTGAAGGGCAGGGACTTTCTGGCGGACAGAAACAACGCCTCCTTTTGGCGCGCGCCATCTATCGAATGCCTGATTTTCTCTTCCTGGACGAAGCGACCAGCGCGCTCGATACGCAGACTGAAAGCGCTGTCTATACCAACCTGCGCGAGTTCGCGTACGGACGCACCGTCGTCGTGATCGCCCACCGCCTCAGCACCGTGCGTGACGCGGACCAGATCGTGGTGCTCGATAACGGCCGGATCGTCGAACTCGGGACCCATACCGACCTCGTCGCGCAGGCGGGCACTTATTTCCGGCTCGTCCGCAACCAGCTCGAGCTCGGAGGCGGCTGAGCGTACACGCACGGGTCCGTTAACGATGCGCTGCAGCGGACCGAGGTTGGCGGCGCGTTTCACGTAGGGAATCCAGAGGCGCGCGCAGTGTTGCGCCGCGGTGCCGTTTATGGATTGGCCGGCGCTGCGCGCGGACGCACGAGGGAGTAAGCCATTTCCTCGTGATCTGAAAGAGGCGAGGCGTGCCTTCGCGATGGCAGCGTTCTTTTAGCAGCGCTCCGATGACCTGTCGAAACGAAACTGCTAGTGCGCGCAGCAGTCCGCGCCAATCTGGATCGGCGGACACGGCACAGATCCGTAGCTACAGAACACACAGCAGTCGCCCGGCTTCGGTTTCAGTCGAGCGTTGCAGCTGGTGCAATCGTAGAAGAAGAGGCACGCGTTTGTCGGCATCGTTTCCTCGCCGCGGTGACCACAAGACGGGCATGTGATAACCGACTCGAGCACCGCCTCTGATTGCGCACTTTTGCGACTGCAGAACCAGTTCCACACGCTCGCGAGGACGATCATCGTCAGGCCGGCGTAGAGCAGCTCGATGCTCCAGGACCAGTAGAATACGTAGGCTAACGCTGATCCGCCGAGAAGGCCGACTGCCACAGGGCCAAAGCGTCGATGTTTTCGATAGCTCACCGCCAGTCCGATAACCGCCAGCAGCGCAAAGCCCTGAAAGAAGTAGAGGATGGTGGTTTCAAATCTGCCGAGCACCCCAAGGCCGAGCGTCGCGGCAAGCGCTGCGAACAGCGGAAAGCAACAAGGTGCGGCCACCGCGGCAACTAACGCGCCGACAGAACCAATCCGATCGAGGGAGTGAATGACGCGGTTCATCGTGTTTGGCTGCTCGACTCAATCAGATCGCAGAATTCAGTCGCGCATTTTCTCCGCGCAGGAAGTTTTCGCCAGCGCTTCACATTGAGGGCGAGCGAGTCGCGAAATTCTTGCAGGTCGCGCAATTTGATTTCGGTCTCGGCCAATGTCGCCTCCGCGATCGCGAGCACGGAACGGCAGGTAGTGCTCCCTTGCCCACGCAAACTCAGGATCCGCCGCACCTCATCGAGCGAGAATCCTAACGACTGCGCTTTTTTGATGAAGCGCAGCCGCGTCAGTGCCGCCTCGTCGTACGCGCGATAACCGCTCGGCGCCCGGTCAGGCTTTGGCAGCAACCCAACCCGCTCGTAGAAGCGGACGGTGTCGGGCTTGACGCCGGCAGCTTCGGCGAGCTGGCCGATCAGCAGCGGCTTCTTCAAAGCAGGGCTCGTCAGCGCGTGAGGAGCGCCGCTTGCGCGCGGGTGATTTGCCCTTCGAACATCAGCTCATCGTCGACCACGACAGCCGGCATTGCCTTGACGCCATACCGCTTCGCGTCAGCGCACTGCTCGACGGCGTCGCAACGTCTCTCGATGACCTCGCAACCGCAGGAAGTCACAGCTTCGCGCACGAGCTTCAACGTCTCGTTGCACAGTGCGCATCCCGCCGTGAACACCTCAATTTTTCGCTTCTGATTTTGCATGTTTGTTCTTTTCTCCGGTTGATTTACTTCGTGACGCAGCAGCACTTGTCGAACGTCTTTTGCGTGAGTGTGCAGAACGACTTGCCCGCCTTCATCTCACAGCAGCACGTCTCCACTTCCTTCTTTGCGGCCGTGCAATACAGCTTCGGCTGGGCGGAAAACGCAGTGCTGACGACGGCAAACGTTGCCAGCGCGATTCTCCAGGTTGGTTTCTTCATGCCTGACGCTACACCTTGGAGTCAGGTGCAAGGTCAAATGAATTCGAGGAGCGGTGCGCGGGCGGCAAACGCTTCCAGTTCTCAAAGGGGCTGGAATCGCAGAAACTTCCCTCTGTCCCGAGTGACAGACGCGGCCGAGCGATGCACAGTTGTCGTAGCCTATGACGTCGAATCGAGTCTCTGTCGCCATTATTCAGGAGAGTCCTGTCTTCCTCAACCTCGAGGCGAGCGTGGCGAAGGCGATCGCGCTGACAGAACAAGCCGCGCGAAATGGCGCGCAGGTCATCACGTTCGGCGAGACCTGGCTGCCGGGATATCCGGCGTGGCTTGACTATTGTAGCGACGCCGCACTGTGGGATCACCTGCCGAGCAAGGAATTGTTCGCGCGGCTGCGGCAGAATAGCGTTGTCGTTCCAGGGAAGGAAACGAAGGTATTGGCGAAGCTCGCGGGTGATCACAAAGTGACTCTGGTCATCTGCGTGAACGAGCGCGTGGAAACGGGGCCGGGGAACGGCACGCTCTATAACAGTCTGCTGACATTCAGTCCGGACGGGCGGCTGGCGAATCATCACCGAAAGCTGATGCCGACCTATACCGAGCGGCTTGTCTGGGGGCAGGGAGACGGCGGCGGGCTTGAAACTGTGGAGACACCGTCAGGCCGCGTCGGTGGGTTGATCTGCTGGGAACATTGGATGCCGCTCGCGCGCCAGGCTTTGCATAACGCGGGCGAGCACATTCACATCGCGGTTTGGCCGACGGTGCACGAGATGCATCAGATCGCCAGCCGACACTACGCGTTTGAAGCGCGCTGTTTTGTGCTCGCGGCAGGGCTCGTGATGCAGGTGAAAGATTTGCCGACGGAATTGCGAGCCACGACAGAACTCGCATCGAATCCCGATGCATACGTGCTTCGCGGCGGCAGCGCGATCATTGGACCTGACGGCAAATACGTCGTTGAACCTGTTTACGAACAGGAAGCGATCATCACCGCCGAACTCGATATGCACGCGGTAGATCGCGAGAAGATGACGCTCGATGTTTCGGGGCATTACAGCCGGCCCGACGTGTTCGATTTCCGCGTCGGCAAACGAACGATCTAATTCAGGACACCCGGCAGTGGAATAATCTCGTGCAAGGCGCCTCTTATCTCGCGTCATAGGCCAAAACATGACACCCTCTCAACTCAGCAAAGAACTCCGGACCGGCTCCGGCGATTACCTCGAGGAACGCCGCAGCGTTGTTGCTCTTTCGCTTACGGCGATCGGCTGCATGGGATTGATTGCAGCCTACCAGATCGGCTTGCTCAAACGCCTGCCCGATCTGCCGCTGCCGATGATGGACGCGGAGAAGGTCGATGCCTCTGACGAAGCTTACGGGAAACTGCAAACGCCCGACGCGTTCATCGGAGTCGGCAATTACGCCGCGACGATGGGGCTCGCGGCGATGGGTGGAAAAGATCGCGCGAAAGAGCAGCCGTGGATCCCGCTCGCGCTCGCCGCGAAAGCAACCGTTGATGCAGCCCAGGCGGCGAAGCTGACCTACGACCAGTGGGCGAAGCACAAGGCGTTGTGCGTCTGGTGTCTGATCGCGGCGGCCGCAACTTTCGCGACTGTGCCGCTCGTGATGGCCGAAGCCGCCGAAGCCGTGCGGCAGATCGCTAAACGGAAGGGCTAAACTTTACTGGGCCTGTGCGGTGAGTCCTCGCCGATTACGCCGCCGACGGCATCTTTGTCAGACGCCCTATTTACACATGTCGCTGCCGCACTAGGTGCGATTAAGCAGGTAACTAAAATAAGAATATGAAAAAGCAGATCATGTTGGTTCTTAGTCTCGTCGCAGCGCTGAACTTCATCCCGGCGCCCGCGAACGCGCAGGGCGGGGGCGACGGCAAGGAAAAGGACGTGGCTGTGAAGTGCCCTTCCGGCATTGATCACAGCGCGTGGGATCGGCTGCTCAAGAAGTACGTCGATGGGAAGGGGCTCGTGAATTACAGCGCCTGGAAAGCAGATCAAGGGGACATGGAGGCCCTCGATACCTACATCGCGCAATTCGCCGCGAAGGCCGACAGAGGCGCCGAAGGCAACGAAAAGGCTGCCGCGCTGGTGAACGCCTATAACGCCATCGCCATCCGCACAATCCTCACGGCATATCCAGTCGAGAGCATCCACGAAACGAAGAAGCCATTCGAAACCAAGCAGTGGAAAGTCGGCGGCGCGACAGTTTCCCTGAATGACATCGAGAACGGCACGCTCCGCCCGATGCTAAAATACCGTGCGCATAGCGTGCTGGTGTGCGCTGCGCGCAGTTGCCCGCCGCTTCAACGCTCGGCGTATGAGAGCAGCACGTTCGACGCCCAGGACGAGGCGGCTTATTCTGCGTGGCTCGCGCGCGAGGACTTGAACAAGTTCACGCCTAACGAGAAGAAGGCGGAAGTCTCCAGCATCTTTAAGTGGTTCAAAGGCGACTTCGAGAAGTCACTCGCCGTGCCGAACGTCTTTGAGAAATACGGACCTGCTCCGGCGAAGGAGTTGGTGAGTGGCGGGCAACAGTTTGAGACATCGTATCTTGCCTATAACTGGGGTTTGAACGATCAGGGCGAACACGGCCGCAGCTACACAAAGCTCAATTTGATTTTCGATAAGCTCGGCGAATAGCGCAGCCATCACACCGCGCTGCGGAACGACCCCGCGACCTTCGCCGGCTTTGCATAGGAGCGTTCACCCAGCAGCTAACACCCACGGCGGTGTCGCAAAACTCTTGAAGAAGAGCGCGCTTGTATTGGCAGTGCTTCTTGCCGTTGCCATCGCGAGCGTGCTGGTCTGGCGTTCTGTTCGGCAGCATCAAGCGAACTCCGCACGTAAGATCGCAGTGCCGCCGGGAGTTTATTCGCTCGAACAGGTGCGGCTTGGCGGCGTCGCGCAGTGGATCCTCATTCGCGGACACGACACGAGCCTGCCGGTAATCCTGTTTCTTCACGGCGGTCCCGGCGTCCCGGAGATGCCGTTCGAATACGTGAACGCGCTGCTGGAGCAGCACTTCATCGTGGTCGAGTGGGATCAACGTGGCGCGGGCAAATCATTCGATGCAAAGATCGCGCCCGAGTCGATGCGGTTCGATCAGCTGGTGAGCGATGCACGTGAGCTCGTCGAGCTACTGCGCGCGCGTTTCGGTCAGGCGCAGATTTTCCTCGCGGCGCACTCTAGTGGCACTGTCGTCGGCGCTAGATTGGTTGCCGCTGCGCCGCAGCTTTTCCGCGCATACGTCGGCATCAGCCAGGTGGCGGATATGCAGCAGAGTGAAATGTTTCTCTACAATCTCGCTCTGCGTGCCGCGCAGACGAGTTCCAATCGAGAAGCGCAGGAAGAACTACGTGAGATTGGCCCGCCGCCGTTTGCAGACCGGCGCGAGCTGCAGATCTCGCAGAAATGGGTGAATCACTTCCAGCCTGACGCACTTGGCGCGATTAGTTCGCAGCGCGCAAAGCTCATGTTTCTGTCGCCCGACAGCACGCTCTTTGACTTCGTGCGACTCGTGCGCGGTGTGAAGTTCTCCTTCGAGCATCTGTGGCGCGAGCTATTTGCGGTCGATCTCTTCAAGGAGCTTCCACGCCTTGAGGTGCCAGTTTATTTCGTGGAAGGGCGGCATGACCGAGTCGTGACTGGCGAAGTCGCTGCGAAATACTTTGATGGGCTCGATGCTCCCCGCGGCAAGCAGTTGATCTGGTTTGAAAATTCTGGCCACTGGCCGCAGCTCGACGAGCCAGCGAAGTTCCAGGACACTCTCGTAAATCGCGTGCTGCGCGATTCGTCATTTCGACAATGAGTGGCGGACGGAATATGTATCGTAAGGCGGAAAGAGGGAATAGCGGCAACCCGTCGTTGCTCACACATCCGATGAACAGCACCTGGCCGGAGTCGACGCTGGAGCCGCGCATCTCGGTAGTCATTCCGGCCGTCGATGAGTCCGCGACACTGGCTCGTGTCATCGCAGCAGTGCAGTCGGCGGCTGTGTCTTATGAGTTGATTGTCGTGGATGGCGGCAGCGCCGATGACACCGCGAAGATCGCAGCAGGCGCGGGGGCTAAAGTAATCCGGAGTCTGCGTCGTCAGCGTGCGTTCCAGTTAAATCTTGGCGCTCAGCACGCCCGAGCAGCGGTCCTTTTGTTTCTGCATGCCGATACTTTGCTGCCACCGCACGCGTTTGAAGGGATCGCATTGGCGCTGCGAGATCCCAGCGTAGTCGGCGGCGCGTTTGTCCGGCGGTATGCTTCGCCTTCGTTGCTTCTGCGCTTCACCTGTTTCCTGGCGCATTGGCGCAATCGAATGATCGGGTGGCACCTCGGCGATCAGGCAATGTTTGTGCGCCGCGCGACCTTCTTTCAGCTCGGCGGGTTTCGCGAGGTCGATCAATTCGAAGACCTCGACTTCTCGCGACGGCTGCGGCGATTCGGTCGCACCGCGACGCTGCGCCGGCGAGTTACTTCCTCGGCGCGACGGTTTGATCGCTCTGGGCCCGCCGGCACCACGCTGCGCGACCTGATGCTAACCGTCCATTACCTCATGCACGGACTGCCGAAAAGTCCTCCAGCCACACCAATCCGGCATTAATGCCCCGGTATGATCGCGTCGAAAAAGCCGGAAGTTTATAACGTCGTCGTCATCGGCGCCGGCACGGCTGGTCTGGTGACCGCCGCGGGGACGGCATCGCTCGGCGGCCGCGTCGCCTTGATCGAGCGCAATAAGATGGGCGGCGATTGCCTGAACTTCGGCTGTGTCCCGAGCAAAGCGCTGATCTCATCCGCGAGGCTCGCGCAGCAAATGCGCGAAGCGGAGAAATGGGGACTGCGGAAACACGAGCCGCAATTCGAGTTCCGAGACGTGATGGAGCGAATGCGCTCACGGCGGGCGAAGATCGCACCGAACGATTCACAGCAGCGTTTTGAATCGTTAGGCGTGGATGTATTTCGCGGCGAAGCGAAATTCGTGTCGCCGCACGAAGTGGAGGTGAACGGACAGCGCCTGCGCGCGCGGAACTTCGTGATCGCGACCGGCTCTCGCGCGGTCATTCCGAAAATCGACGGCTTGGACGGAGTCCCGTTCTTCACCAACGAGACAATCTTCGACGAGCTGCACGACAAACCAGAAAGTATGATCGTGCTCGGCGGCGGGCCGATCGGCTGCGAGCTCGGCCAGGCATTCAGCCGCCTCGGCGTCAAAGTAACGATCGTGCAAAATCGCGATCAACTGCTGCCGCCGGAAGATCGCGATGTTGCGGAGTTCATGCAGAAAGTTTTTGCAGGCGAAGGGGTCGACGCGCGGCTGAATGCAAAATCGACTCGCGTGCGCCGTGAGAACGGCAGGACAATTCTGGAGACGAATGATGGTGACATCGAGGCGGACACACTGCTCATCGCCGCCGGCCGCACGCCAAACATCGATGAGCTCAATCTCGCCGCCGCGAGCGTGAATCACGGCGACCACGGCGTGGAAGTGAACGACTATATGCAGACTTCGCAGCCGCACATCTATGCCGCGGGTGATGTCGCAAACCGTCTCAAGTTCACCCACACAGCCGACTTCACCGCGCGCGCCGTCGTGCGGAATATTTTGATGCCGCTGCAACTCTTACGGCAGAGAGTTGATTGCGCCGTGGTGCCTTGGTGCACCTTTACCGATCCGGAGGTCGCGCATGTCGGGCTCGGGGAAAAAGAAGCGATGAAACTCAGCCAGCCTTACGACCTCTTCACCGTGCGACTCGACGAGCTCGATCGCGCCGTCGTCGAAAGTGAAGAGGCGGGTTTCGCGAAGATCCTGACGCGCAAAGGATCAGACCACATTCTGGGCGCGACGATCATTGCGCCACATGCCGGCGATTTGATTCATGAGTTTGTCGTCGCGATGAACGCCGGCATCGGGCTCGGCAAGCTCGCAGGGATGGTGCACGCCTATCCCACCCTCGCCGAGATGGCACGCAAGGCGGGAGACCAGTTCAACAAAACGCGACTCACACCGCGGGCGAAGAAGATCTTTGAGTGGCTTTACCGCCGCGCCCGCCGATGAACAGCATGACGCACCACGAACTCCAACGCTGATGAGCTGGCTCGCGAAATATTGGAAATGGATTGCGCTGGCGATCGTGTTGGTCGCGCTTTCGACAGCAACCGCGTTCCTGCCCGTAAAAGATTGGGTCACGGCGTTTAGCGACTGGGTGCGGACTCTCGGCGCGGTCGGCGTTGTCGTGTTCATCGGTGTCTACGCGCTTGCGACCGTCCTGTTCCTGCCCGGCTGGATCTTCACCGTTGCCGCAGGGCTGGTTTACGGCGTCCTCGGGGGCACGGCCGTCGCGCTGGCGGGCGCGATCATCGGTTCGACGCTCGCTTTCCTTTGCGGGAGGTATCTTGTCCGCAGCCGCGTCGAGGCAGCGACGAAAGGGAACAAGAAGTTCGCCGCCATCGACAAGGCAATAGGCGATCAAGGCTGGAAGATCGTAGGCCTGCTGCGGCTCAGCCCGCTGATTCCGTTCAACCTCAGCAACTACTTCTATGGCGTGACGCGCGTTGGCTTTGTGCCGTACGTGCTCGCATCAGCCGTCGGCATGCTGCCGGGCACACTGCTCTACGCCTATCTCGGGGGCGCCGGCAAAGCGGGACTCGGCGGTGGCGGCGGTCAATCGCCCTTGAAGTATGTCTTCCTCGGCGTAGGCCTCATCGCCACAATCATTGTGACGATCATTGTCAGCCGCACCGCGAAGAAAGCGTTAGCTAAAACCGGGGCCGCGGAGGCCGAACGGAAAGAAAAATGATGAACAACAACATAAACCGCATCGCCACAGTCCTGCTCGTGCTACGTCTCAGCGTCTTCCTTGTGATGCTCGTCTGGACGATCGACAAATTCGTCCGACCGTCACACGCGATCTCTGTCTTCGAAGGTTTCTACTTCATCAAAGGCCTCGGCGCGGCAGTCGTTTACGCGCTGGCGACGGCGGAGTTGCTCTTGCTCATCGCGTTTGTCCTCGGCATTGCACGACGCATCAGCTACGGGCTCGTACTGCTGCTGCATGCCGGCTCGACGTTTTCTTCCTACGCGCAATACCTGCACCCGTTTGAGAAAGGCAACATCCTCTTCTTCGCGGCGTGGCCGATGCTCGCCGCCTGTTGGGCGCTCTATTATCTGCGCGATCTCGACACGCGGTGGACGGCATCAGCTACGACAGCCGGCCAGTTGACCCGAAGCACGCGCTGAGACGGCGTTGTTTGAGGAGCATGGGTTGGGTGGGACTCGAACCCACAACCAACGCCTTAAAAGGGCGCTGCTCTACCATTGAGCTACCAACCCGCGGAAGAGTCTCCGTTTTAGTCCAGATCAATCCGAGGCGCAAGCCGACAGCACGTCGCGGAGCGTGTTGCGCGGCCGATCGAGCTTGAACACCGCCATACCCGCAGCCGCCGCGCCTTCCCAATCGCGGACCGGATCATCACCGACGTGCAATGATTCGTTAGCCGCGACACCTGCAAGCTGCGCGGCGCGTTCGAAAATCAGCGGCTCCGGCTTATCGGCGCCGGCTTCGCTCGAGATGACGACGACCTTGAAATATTTCGAGATCCCCAGCTGCTCGAGCACCATCCGTAAGCGACCGTCGAAATTCGAGATGACGCCGAGCTTCGACCGCGGCTGCAGCGCTTCGAGAACTTCGATTGTTTCACGATAAAGCTCCCACACGCCCGCCTCTGCGAAGTGCGAGTAGGCCGCCTCGAAGAAGGCGTCACGATCAAGATCGCGCGTCTCGGGAGCGACTTTCTCAATCACACGATCGGCCAATTCCGCCCACCAACCTTTGTCATCATCCTCGCGCGGAACGCCCGTCGCAGGTCGCGCTGGCATTGCTTTCCAGACGATCGCGAATGCTTCATCGAGCGCGGCCACATCGAGCTGCAGTCCCATCCGATTTCCGACCAGGGCGTAGTGATACCCGACGCTTTTCGGCAGGTGAAAGAGAGTGCCCGCACCATCGAAGAAGATCGCTTTGAACATCGCATCTCACTGCTGCCACACAGACCTGCCGATCGCCACTAATCGATCGTGCAGTTTGCGCACTGCGAGGTTCCCTTCTCGATGGAAAAGCATAGCGTCCGAGCTGGATGAAAAACGGCGAAGTGACGGACTGGAATCAGTCTGCCGGTGAGGAATTAGCCAACAGCATCAGCCATGGCTTCGGACTGCTCGCGGCGGCGATCGGCACGCCGGCTTTATTGTTCGCGGCCTGGGAACGCGGCAGTCTCCCGTTCGCTATTGGCGCGGCGATCTTCGCGGCGACGGTGCTTCTGCTCTATCTGGGGTCAACTCTCTATCACGCGTGGCCCCGGTCCGCGTTCAAGAGCGCGCTGCAGATCGTAGATCACTCCGCCATTTTCCTGCTGATCGCTGGCACTTACACGCCCTTCACGCTCGGGCCGCTGCAGGGACCGCACGGCTGGAGCATTCTCGCGTTGGTTTGGACGCTTGCGATCTTCGGCGTCATTTCAAAGGCGCGCAAAGGTCCTCGTCATCGTCCACGTCTCGCGATTGCGCTCTATCTCGGGATGGGTTGGCTCATCATTCTCGCGATCCGTCCGCTCGCGACAGCAGTGCCGCTTGCGACGCTTGTCTGGCTCATCGCTGGCGGCGTCACCTACACGGCGGGCATCATCTTTTTTGTGCGCGAACACGTCCGCTATAGCCACTTCATCTGGCATCTGTTCGTCCTCGGCGGGACGACGTGCCATTACCTTGCCGTCTTTACCTACGCGACCGCGCGCAGCAGCTGATTTGTGGACAACCGCGGCGCACGCCGCTAGATCAAACGCACATGCTGCCTGTCGAACATAACGATCCGATCAACGAAAAGATCCTCGCAGTCTCGGAGGACAAGATCGACGGCTTCGTGCGCGAACCTTTCGAGCAAATCTCACATCGTTCAGGTGTGGCGGTCGATATCGTAACAGCGCGGATCGCAGCGATGTTGCGTGCTGGCACTGTGCGGCGCGTTCGCCAGACGCTACTCGCGACGAACCTCGCCGACGGCGCTCTCGTCGCCTGGAAAGTCGCGCCGGAACGCATCGACGGGGCTTTCGATTACATGTCGCAACAGGATCCGTTTTCGGGCCACGTCGTCCTGCGTTCGACGGACACCGTCACAGCGGGGTCGGAGTATAAACTTTGGACGACATTGAAAGTGCCGCACGGCTTCTCGCTCCAGCGTCACGGTGAAATCCTAGCGGAGCGTCTCGGCGCGGATCACTTCCGGCTCATGCCGGCGAAAGGGATCTTCACGCTCGGCGTCGGTCACGTGCGCAGAAAGACGATCGAGCCGGGCAGTCGCGCGGATCAGCCGGCGCGAATGGCTGCGACGGAAACGGTGCAGCTAAACGATCTCGAATGGCGCGTGCTGCTGGCACTGAAACGCGAGTTTACTCCCGAAGAGATCGGACCATCTCCGTGGGTTGCTCGCGCGGCGGAGGCTGGCGTTTCGCCGGACGAGTTCTTCCAGATCGCCGAGTCGCTCAACGGCCGCAGAGTCATCGGACGATTCTCGACCTTCCTTGAACATGTGAAGCCTTCGAGCGGCGGCGTTCGCGTGACCCGTTTCAATGCGCTGTTCCATTGGGCCGTGCCGCCCGGGCGCGAAGTGGAAGCGGGCGGAGAAGTCGGGCGGCATCATATCCTGACGCATTGTTACTGGCGCGAGGGCGGCCCGGAATTCAAGAACGTGAACATTATGGCGGTCGCGCATGGCACCGACAAACAGCTGCTGCTCGAGCACAAGGCGGCGATCGATCAGCATCTCGTTGCGTGCGGAATCCCGGTCACGTACACGAACGTTTTCTGGGGTGGCCGCAGCGAGATCAAGCCGTCGGAAATTTCACCACAGATCTACCGCGAGTGGTTGAGCGGAATGGAAGCGCAGCCCGCGTGACACCACTCCTCGCGAAGCTCGCCACCGGCAGTGACCTGAATAGCAACGATGTCGCCTACGCGGTGACGTTACTGCTCTCCGAGCGCGTCCCCGCGGATGAAAAAGCGGCGTTCCTGACGAAGCTGCACGAGAAAGGCGAAACTGCCGAAGAGATCGCTGCGTTCGTCGATCGGCTGATCGAGCGCGCGATCGATCCTATGATCGACCCGACGAACCTGCCCGGTCCAATGCTCGATGTCTGCGGGACCGGTGGTGCCGGGCTGAATATCTTCAACGTCTCCACGACGATCATGTTCATCCTCGCCGCTGCGGGCGTCGTCGTGGTGAAGCACGGGAACCGCAGCGTCACGTCCACCTGCGGCAGTGCTGATGTCCTCGAGGCCCTCGGGATACGACTAGAGTGGACCCCGGAAGATCTCAGGGAGTGCGTCGAACGCCTCGGCGTCGGCTTCATCTACGCGCGCTACTATCACCCGGCGTTTCGCGCGCTCGCGGAGATGCGGAGCCAGCTCGCACTCGCGAATCAGCGCACAGTGTTCAACCTACTTGGGCCGCTCTTGAATCCCGCACGGCCGCAGCGCCAGCTGATCGGCGTCTACCTTCCGCGTCTTACAACTGTGTTCGCCGAAGTGCTGCGCCGGCTCGGCCGCGAGCGTGCCTGGGCCGTGCATGGCCTCGTGGAGAATGGCAGTGGATTTGATAACGTTTCAACGAGCGGCGTGACGACGCTGGCTGAGCTGGTGGACGGCAGAGTGACTTCCGCCGTTCTCGATTGTCGCTGGCTCGGCGTGCCCGAGGCGCCGCACACGGAATTGCGCGGCGGTGCGGCGACCGAAAACGCGCACACGCTCATCGGAATTTTGTCGGGCGAAGTGAAAGGTGCGAAGCGCGATCTGGCGCTGGTGAACGCGGCCGCCGGCTTTGTCGTCTCCGGACTGGTCCACGATATGGCTGATGGGATTGCACTGGCGCGCGAGCAGATCGAGAACGGCCGTGCGCTCGAGAAACTGCGCGCGTTGCAGAGCTACAGCTGACCAGCGGCGTAACGCGCGTCGAGTTCACGAAGCAGCGCGATCGCGAACGCCGTCCGATCTATGCTGTTGCCGGTCGCGAGCGCTAGTGACGTCGCTGTCTTCTGCAACTCAGCCGGAAAGTCGGCCAGTTGCTGGTTAGCGTTGATGCCGATGCCAGCAATCGCGCAATAGCGACCCGTCGGCTCCACCCGCATTTCGACTAACACGCCGGCCACCTTTTGGTCGCCGACGTAGATGTCGTTTGGCGCTTTGATCGTCGGTACGAGCTGAAGTTCGGCCGCTACTGCCGTGGCGATAGCCTGAGCGAGGAAGTCCGTGATACGGCTCGATTCCGCGATCCCGATCTGCGGCCGCAGCAGAAGGGACAGCCAAATACCTTTACCGTCCGCCGACTCCCACCGACGTCCGTATTGCCCACGCCCGGCGGTTTGCTGTTCGGCGAAAACAACGAGCCCTTCGTCGTTTTCAGCCGTCATCGACGCGACGACATCGTTGGTCGAAGTGGTCTCGTCCAGCACCTCGATGCGGTTCCCGATCCGCTGCCCTCCGAGCGCGCGGCGTAGTCGACCCGCGTCGAGCGGGTCAGCCGGCGACATGCGTTAATTCCAGCGACAAATCAATCGCGCGGGCTGAGTGCGTCAGTGCCCCAACCGACACAAAATCAACGCCGGTCGCTGCGATCTGTCGGATGTTTTTCAGATTTACGCCGCCGCTCGCTTCGAACTGAACCTTCTTCCCCTTCCCTAACGCGACGGCCTCGCGCATCTCCGTCGGCTTCATGTTGTCGAGGAGGATCACGTCGATCCCCGGGACTCCGAGGAATGCCCGCACCTGTTCCAGGCGATCCGCTTCCACCTCCACGCGAACGTCGGGTCGCTCACGCCGCACGCGCTCGACCGCCGCTGCCACCGCGGGAACAGCCGAGTTGGCCATGAGATGGTTGTCCTTCACGAGCACCATGTCGTAGAGCCCAATGCGGTGGTTTGCACCGCCGCCGGCTACGACCGCAGCTTTCTCTAAGGCACGTAAACCAGGCGTCGTTTTGCGCGTATCGAGGATCTTCGCTTTCGAGTTCCCGGCGGCGTCAACAAACTCCCGCGTCAATGTCGCAACGCCACTCAGCCGTTGCAGAAAATTTAGGGCGACGCGCTCCGCCGTCAGGATGGAACGTGCCGAGCCGCGGATCTCGAGAATCGTCTCGCCGCCCATTAGCGCAGCACCATCCGATTGCGAGACCACGACGTGCAGTTTCGGATCAACGCGGCGGAACACCTCCGCGGCAGTCTCGGTTCCAGCAACGACCGCCCGCTCTCGGGCAACGATGCGTCCTAGAGCCTGCAACCCAGGCGAAACGAAAAATTCGCTCGTCACATCGCCCGGACCCAAATCTTCAGCCAACGCAGCGGCGATCGGATCGAAAGAAGACATCACGAAAGCTGTTCAGCCCTCGCGTGAAAGCAATCGACTGGAGCTAAAAAGCGCACACCGGAGAAGGAAAACCCCGAGAGTTCAGCCGTTCGCGCTGGACCGGTACAAAAAAGATCCGGGCAGCGCACGCTAGGAGAAACAACAAATACGAGAAACGTGCCGCCGCCCGAATCGCCTTAACCTGCATCATTCGACAGCCCTCCTCGTCCTTTGTTCGAACTTTTTTTATAGAATTTGCCGAACGGCCACAATTCGCACTGCCGGCGCCCAATTTCGCCTCAAAGACGCAGCTCAGACTGCGTCGCGACGCCTGCTTTCGCAGCTTCATCCCGCACCTCCTGGAGCACAGATTTCAGCTCGACGCGTTCCAGAGCAGCGATCAGGTCCGGATAATTCGGGGTGATCCGCAGCTCGTCGACTCCGATCGGCAGCTCGGTGTCGCAGTCTAGCGCCACCATCTTGCGGTTTTGCAGGATCTGCTCGCGGGCGGTGATCAGCTTCTCGCGCGTCCGGGCGCTCTTCACTCTTTCAAGATTGTTCAGGAGCGTCTTGAGGTCGCCGTGTTCATTCAGCAACGCCGCCGCAGCTTTTCGCCCAACGCCTGCGCCCGGGATGTTGTCGATCGAGTCACCCGCGATCGCCAGCACGTCGCCAATCAACCGCGGCGGCACGTCCCACTTTGCGATCACCTCCTGCTCGCCGAGCAGCGCATACGTGTCTTTTGGCGAGAGCAGATCCGCCTTCGCCGTCGTGTAGACCTTTACCTTGTCGTTCACGAGCTGGAACAGGTCTTTGTCGTTCGTCGCCAGGATCACTTCGTGTCCAGCGCGCTTCGCCGCGATCGCATAGCAGCCCATCAGGTCGTCGGCCTCCGTATTCGGCAGCGAGATGTTCTTGAACCCCATTAGCGCGGTGAGCTCATTCTGAATAAAATGCAGCTGCGGAACCATCGGCGACGGCATCTCCTTCCGCGTTTCCTTGTAGGCCGGCTGCAATTCCACGCGCCTTTGCGGCACGCCTTGATCCCAGAAGACCGCGCCCATTTCGGGCTGCAGATCTTTCAGCATCCGGCGGACCGTTTTGGCAAAACCGAGCGTCGCGTTGGTCGGCTCACCTCGGGAGTTGTTCAACGCCGGCAGGGCGAAGAACGACCGGTAAACGTAGTAATGTCCGTCGATCAGAAGCAGCTTCACGACGGCAGCTTAGCGGAAGCCGTCCGCTTCTTCATCCATTTCGCGTAACACGGCTAGTGTAGTGCGCGCTTCGCGTTTATTGATCCCGATGGCAGACGAATGGTTCGTGCGGGTGCTCGGGAAGGAATACGGTCCCGTCGATCTCGCGACATTGCGGGAATGGCGCGCCGAAGGGCGACTGATCGCGGAGAACGAAGTCCGCGCCGGCGGGGATTTTACCTGGCGGCGAGCAAGTGACTTCGTTGAGATCTTCGAAGAGACGCCCTCACCCGCTGGAGTGCGGGAAGACGATCTCTTCCGCCGCCGATCGCTCATGCAGATCATCGGCGATTCGTTCGGCATCTATGCCCGCGGCTTCCTGCCGTTTTTCGCCTTTGCATTACTCGTGGCGGTGCCGTCGACTGCAATGAAGATCAGTCTCGCATTTGTCCACACGCAGGAAAACGGCTCGATCGCGCAGGGATCGATGGTGCCAGCCGCGATTGTGGTGATCTCGTTCGCGCTCATCCTGATGGACTGGCCGATCTTTCTCGCGGGCCTGCAATTTGCGACCGCCGATCTCGCCGCCAGGCAGCCGATCCGGTTCGGCGATCTCTTTCGGCGCGCCACGAACATCTGGCCGCGGATGAGCCGATTATCGATCGCTGTTTACGGCGCTTTTATCTTTTGGACCGCGCTGCCGGTTGTCGTGATCCTCTCGATCGTCGGCAGCGAGCCATCGGTTTTCAGCCTGCTGCTCGCACTCCTCGCTCTCGCGGTGCAGGTTTACATGGCGGGCCGGCTCTTCATCAATTTCCTGTTCTGGCAGCAATCCGCCACGATCGGTGGACTCGACGGGATGGAGGCATTGCGCGACAGCAAAGAGCTCGCGCGTTCTCGGAGCAGCACCGTTGCGACCGAGCGGCCGGTCTTTCGCGGCGCGATGCTCGCCTCCATCTGGCTGCTAGTGCTACTCGGCTTTAGCGCCGCGGTGGAGCTGCCGTTCCTGTTGGTCCGCATACAGGGAATCACCACGATCGAAGAAGCGACGGCGCTGGTGCAGAACCTGATGAATGCGCCCAAGCCCGACGCGATGACGATCGCGACTTACATCCTGAGCAGCCTGGTGCACGCGCTGCTTCGGCCGCTCCTTGGCATCACGTTCGTGCTGCTCTATTGCGACGCGAAGTCGCGCCAGCAGGACCGCCGGTAGTGCGAACGTCAATTCAGCTCGAGATACGGGGCGAGTCCGTGCAGGCCGCCCTCGCGCCCGAAGCCGCTCTCTTTGTAGCCGCCGAACGGACTCGTCGGGTCAAATTTGTTGAACGTATTCGCCCAAACAATCCCCGCGCGCAGCTTGCCCACGACCTTGAAGATCTTGCTCCCTTTGTCGGTCCAAACACCGGCGCTCAGTCCATACATCGTGTTGTTCGCGCGCTCGATTGCTTCTTCCGGCGTGCGGAATGTCATCACGCTTAACACCGGTCCGAAGATCTCCTCCTGCGCGATCCGATGCGACGCCGTCACGCCGGTGAAGAAGCTCGGCGGATACCAATAGCCTTTCTCTGGCAAGCGGCACCGCGGCTGCACCAGCTCGGCCCCTTGTTGAATGCCGCTGTCGACCAGCTCGTGGATTTTATCGAGCTGCATCCGCGAATTGATCGCGCCGATGTCGGTGTTCTTATCGAGTGGATTGCCGACGCGCATCGTCGCAATGCGATCGCGCAATTTCCGGATCACCTGCGGGAAAATCCCCTCCTGCACGAGCAAGCGCGACCCAGCGCAACAGACATGTCCCTGGTTGAAATAGATTCCGCCGATGATCCCCTCCACGGCCTGATCGATCGGCGCGTCCTCGAAGACGATATTTGCCGCTTTGCCGCCCAACTCGAGCGTGAGCCGCTTCTTCGTGCCCGCGACGGCTTGAGTCAGCATCTTGCCGACCGCGGTGGAACCGGTAAACGCGATCTTGTTCACGTCGGCATGATCAACCAACGCCTGCCCGGTGTTGCGCGCGCCGGTCACGATGTTGACAACGCCATCAGGCAGCTCTGCCTGCTGGAAAATCTCAGCCAAATGCATCGCCGTGATGCTGGTCGTCTCGGCGGGTTTCAACACGCAGGTGTTTCCGCACGCGAGCGCTGGCGCCAGCTTCCAAGCCGCCATCAGCAGCGGGAAATTCCACGGAATAATCTGCCCCGCGACGCCTAACGAACGCGGCGTTCGCCCCGGAAACGCGTACTGCAATTTATCCGCCCAACCGGCGTAGTAAAAGAAGTGCGCTGCGACCAGCGGCAGATCGGTGTCGCGCGATTCCTTGATCGTCTTGCCGCCATCCATCGACTCGAGCACGGCCAGTTCACGCGCCTTCTCCTGAATCAACCGCGCGATCCGATACAGATATTTCCCGCGCTCACGTCCAGGCATTTTGCTCCAGACATTCTTGTAAGCCGCCCGCGCAGCTTTCACGGCGGCGTCAACATCTCGCGCGTCGCCATCCGCGATTTCGGCGAGCTGCTCCTCCGTCGCCGGGTTGATCGACGGGAAGTATTTGCCGGAATGCGGCGCAACAAACTTGCCGTTGATGAAGTGCTGATAGCGCGGCCGGAGCTTGATGTAACTGTGCGCTTCCGGCGCCGGCGCGTAGCTCCATTTCTCGCCGAAAGTCAGGCTTCGCTCGCTCGGCGGAAGCACGATGCGGTCGCCGTTGAGCGGTTTTTGGATCGCTAGTGCAACCGTGCCATTCGCTGTCGATTTCTTTCGCGCCACGGAACGTTCTACTCCGCAGCTCTAAAGCATGCCACGCAAAAACATGGCCACGGCAGGGCGCAGGCGCTACGGCAGCGAGAAGTAATCGCCGCTCTGGTAATTTCCATCGGCGGTTTTCGCGATCTGCATGAGCACGTCGTTGACCAGCGTGCTCGCGCCAAAGCGGAATAGATCGGGCGTCAGCCAATCGACGCCGAGTGTCTCTTTTACCATCACCAGATACGCAAGCGCTTGCTTCGCCGTTTTGATTCCGCCGGCGGGCTTCATGCCGATGCGAATACCGGTCTCATAGAAGTAATCACGGATCGCTTCGAGCATAACAAGCGTCACCGGCATCGTGGCAGCGGGTGAGACCTTGCCGGTCGAAGTCTTAATGAAATCCGCGCCCGCGCGCATCGCGATGTCGCTGGCGATTCGAACGTTATCGTAGGTCTGCAGTTCGCCCGTCTCCAAAATCACTTTCAGGTGTGTTTCGCCGCAGGCTTCCTTCGTGGCCGCGATTTCGTCCGCCATCTGCGCATGGTTGCCGGAAAGAAAGACGCCACGGTTAATCACCATGTCGATCTCGTCCGCGCCGTCGCGCGCTGCGCTGCGCACCTCTTCGAGTTTCAGCCGGAGCGGCATCAACCCGGTCGGAAAAGCTGTCGCGACTGACGCGACTTTCACGCCGGAATTGCCGAGGAACTTCTTCGCCGCGCGAACGAGGTTTGGATAAACACAGACTGCCGCGCAGGAGGGCACATCGTATCGTTCGGCCATCGGCTGCATCGCTTTGCGGCAAAGGAATGCGACTTTTCCCGGCGTGTCTTTGCCTTCAAGCGTCGTGAGATCCATCATCGAGATGGCGAGCTTCAGACCGGAAAGCTTGGCTGAAGTCTTGATGCTCCGCTTTGTGAACGCAGCCGCGCGTTCTTCGACCATGACCTGGTCGATGGTCGGCGTGGCAGGTAAGGGCGACCTGCGAACAGTGGCGGTCTGGACAGCTGCGAGAGTTCTCATCGGCGACGAGCCGTTACTCTGCACAGAGTCGCAGGCGCAGAGGAGGTAATTTTTTCGTCGGTCGTACTGACCGAAAGTACCACGCCTCCCGACGCCTACCGCGCGAGGATTGCGTCCTTCTTCGTCCAGGCGTGCGTGCCCTGGCAGTGCGGGCACGTGACCTTGCTCTCTGTAAGCTTCGTCTGGTCCCACTTTTCTTCGTCCACCGTCTGGCCGGTTGCGGTTAATTTCGCCGTCGCCGGGCATCTCACTAGGACTCGTTTGATCATGGGGTCTTCTGGTTAACGAATGATTACGAAAGCTGTTTTATCCAAGCCGGTAGACAATGCGAGCTTTGTCGATGTCGTAAGGCGACATCTGCAGCTTCACGCGGTCGCCCGTCGTGAGGCGGATGAAGCGTTTGCGCATTTTGCCCGAGATGTGCGCGAGCACCACGTGATCGTTGGCGAGTTGCACGCGGAACATTGTGCCCGCCAGCACGGAGGTAATTTTACCTTCGAGTTCGATCGCTTTTTCGGATGAAGCCATGTGTGGAAAATGGTGACCGGCGTTCCGCTTATACAGAACGCCGGCCGGTAGATTGTTTTTGGTTAGTAACGCGAGCCAGTGGACTGGCGCGGGCGCTCTTCACGAGGGCGCGCTTCGTTCACGGTCAGGGCGCGTCCTTGCACTTCTTTGCCATTGAAGGCGTTCAGGGCGGCCGTCGCTTCAGTGGCATCGTTCATGGTGACGAACGCGAAGCCGCGTGAGCGGCCAGTGGTGCGATCCATCATCAGAGCGACTTCTGTGACTTTGCCGTGTTGTTCGAACATATCCTGAAGATCGTTCTCTGTGGTCTCAAATGAGAGATTACCTACGTACAGTTTCATTTTGATTTGATTGGAAGATGAACCTGCCAGCTACAGAGCCGTTCCCGGGAACCGGGTTTCAAATCACCACCGAGAGAATCTCGGCTGACGACCTACCATGCAACGAACACAACAGAACTTGATCCAACGCGCTGATTGTAGCGCACTTCGGTAAGATGGCAACAGCGCTGAAGCTGCCGTGTCCGCAAGCGTTATGACCGTAGGTCGTGGAACGAGCATAACTTTACGCCTTCCGCGGTAATTGCGCCGTGCACTTCATGGCTGCAAAGCGCGCGCACTTCGTCTTCGCGCTCGCTCGCGTAAACGGAGTCAACTCCCGCAGCGTAACCGGGATGCGTGCCGAACTCCGTCCAACCGGCCGGAAGTTCCGCGATCATCTGCACAAGATGCTCGACCGAGATTCCGTGTGCGTACGGCTCGCCTTCGGTCGTTTGCCCGTAGAAGTCGCCACGGTAGCGAAGATCTGGCGCGCAACTCCGCAGCGGCACGTTCAACTGTGCTGCGGCTTCGGTGAGAATGGCACGCGCGGGTTCGTTCAGGTGCATATGTTGATGCGAGTCCAAATGCGTCGGCGTCCGTCCCATTAGCTTCACGAACTCCGCGAGCTGCCGATCGAGTTCATCGCGAACAGCGTCGGCATCTGCCGAATCGACGACCTGGTATGCGAGCGCCCATTCGCCTCCTTCGTAGCGCCATTCGGCAGCGTCGAAGTGCAATCCGACGCTGAACGGCGGATTGCGCCGCGCGTAAGTCGCCGCTTCTCCTGCAGCCGAGCCACGCACCATCAGGCTGGCGCTCGTTACGATCCCATGCTCGCGTGCTTCGATAATCCCGCGGTTCACGCCGCTCGTTAGGCCGAAATCATCGGCGTTTACGATCAACCACTTCGCTCGCGGGTCCTTAGCCATCACGACCGGCTATGCGGCAGGCGCACGCCGGCCTGCTCGAGCAGCGCCGGCAAAACGACATCATGGCTGAAGTGCTCGTGTGCGAGCTCGGTCGCCGCACGGGCGTGGTGCGCGTAGGCACCATTGATCGTGTCAATCGCCGCAACGGTTTCGTCCATCGTTGTGAAAGCAAACAACCCATCGCCTGTCGGAAGCACGTCGCTGAATCCGGTCTCCTGCGTCACCACCGGTCGCCCCGCTGCGAGGTAGCTCGCCGCACGATCGCTGAACCAGCCGCTGCGCAGCCGCACATTCTGATCCTTCGCGACTGTCCATTCGCCTCTCGATTGCAGGATGAAATCACGGTAACGATCCGGATCGAGCGAGAAATCGAGCGCACGGCTGACGTGCCAGCCTTTTCCGCGGAGCATCTCCTCATCGGCGGGCGCGTAGCTGCTCAGCGCCAATTCGAATGGCTGCGCCGTTCGCTGCGGCAGATCGATGAACTTCAAAAATTCGTAGTGCTTGCTCCAGTGATAGACCTCGCCGTTGAAGGTCATCTGCCGCTCGGGCTGATGCCAGTTCGCGATCGTGGTGAAGCGGTCGCCGGCCGGAATTGAGTTCTGCCATAGCCCCATCACGATGGGCTGGCGCGTTGGGTAGAATTTGTATCGCGAAGGCGGCGCCGGCACCGCGCAACCCGGCTGTCCGATGTTCTCGCCGTAAGTGAAATATGCGGTGTGCACATCGAGAAACTCTCCCGTCGCGCGGACGCCATTATGCAGTTCGATCTGCGGCGCCACCGGATCAGTCTCGAGGTAGATAAACGCTCCCGCCGTCTTGTGTTCTGCCCGCGGCACCGTCCCGCCGTGCAGATTGATGACTGCCGCTGCTCGTCCGAAAAGTTCCTTCACTGCCTGTGCACTCAGACCGTAAGTGCGATCAGCATCGTGCCACGATTGATAGCACCAAGACGAGCCGAGATCGAAGCGGTCCATCGTTTTCCCAATAAAAGCTGCAGCGCTTTCTGCACCGTCGGGATCGCCTGGTGCGGCGAGCATTCCAGGATAAGCGCCATGCTCTTCGACGTAGAAAACATCGAAGCCTAACGAACGCAGCCCGACCAGATACTGGATCGTCTGCCAGATCACGCCGCCAACGGGCATCCGCGTCATCATTCCGAGTAGGATGATCACTGGCCGGCGCGGCACGATCATAGCCGTGCCTGGAGGGATTCGAACCCCCAACCTGCTGATCCGAAGTCAGCTGCTCTATCCGGTTGAGCTACAGACACTCGGCCGGACTTTAGGTTTGGCGCCCGCGATTCGCCAACGGAAAGCCGACGACGCTCAGGCGGCGAGCAAGTCGAGATCGTCCAGTGCGGCGATCACCTCGCAGCCAGCGACCAGCTTCTCGAGGTCGTCGCAATCCGTCAGCGGACCGTCGTTGATAAACCGCAGCCAGAAATGTTCAGCGGCAGTTTGGAACGAGCTCGACCGGAATGTGGGATTTATCACGCCCATTCATTTTAGCATCAGCTGTGCCAGCGCTCTTGATGCGCGCGCCTAGAACCGCCTGAACCAGTCGTACGGAAAAGCATCCCCCGGACAATCCGTCGCCCAACGTGGGGGGTTCATCTCGCGATGCGGACGAACGCCGATCGCGTGGCCTTCAACCCGGCCGCAGCGGTCACGCAGGTACTTGATTAACTCCTCGGTCGCGTCGAGCTGCGCGCGCGTTGGCTGACCGCGGTTGAAGTCGCCGACCAGGCAGATGCCTAACGAGATGTTGTTCAAGTAATCGCTGTGCACGTGGCCGCCATTGATCTGACGGCGCCAGCGATCACCCACCTCAACCTGGCCATTCCCTGACGACGTGCCGTTACCAACCACAAAATGATACGCCATGCCGTTCTGCATGTGCCGGACGTTCCGGTGGTAGTAATCGAACGCGCGCGCGTTCCCCTGCTTCGTGCCGCTATTGTGCACGATGATGAACTTCCAGCGCGAGCGCTGCACGGGAGCGCTCCGGATCGCTGCCACTACATTGCGATCCAGATAACGAAAATTACGCTCGCCGCCTCCACCGCCGAACAATCGCGCCCAGAAGCTGCGCCGAGGCGGAGGCGGCGGAGGTGGCTCGAAGCCTTGCTCCTGCTCGAATCCGGATTTCTGGATTGTGATGTCGGGCGGAGGTTGCTGCACGGTCGGCACCGGCGGCGTCACCACGACCGGCGGCCGTGGCGGAGGGGTGCTGCCATCGGGTCGCGCGGCGGGATAAACGGTTTCGCGCGGGCGCGGAGTCGGCTTCGCCTCCTCTTCATCCTCGTCACTGCGAGGTTTGGCTGGTGTTGTTCTCTTCGTCGGCTTTGGCGTGTCGTGATCTTCGTCGTCTGCGTCGGCGCGCTTCTTCTTCGCCGGTGTTTTCGCGGGCTCCGCGTCGTCATCTGTCGCAGTCGTCTTGCCTTTTTTACTCTTCTTCTTCGCTGGTTTCGGCTTCGCAGCGGGCGAGTCTGATTTCGAAGGCGTCGGCGAGGCAATCGTGTGCATCTCCTCGCGCGCTTTTAGAAACGCGTCGCGCTTCTTCCTGTCTTCCTCGCTAATCTGCGCGTGCAGTAAAGAGGCAAGGACGCTGCTCAGCAGCAGTGCACCGAGAAACCAGCTCGCAAAACGCACACCGGCGCGACTGCGGCGCGAGACAGAATGCTCGTTCAAGCTGGCTGTGGCTCCGCCGCCGCGGCAGCATCGCGGGTCGCCGCCCGCTCACGTTCGCGTCGCAGGATCGCGTTCAATTTCCCGCCGAGCAGGAGCAACAAACAGGTGAGATACATCCAGGTGAGAAGCACGATGATAGATGCGAGCGCGAGATACGTAGCGTTGTAGCGATCGTATTTCGCAACGTAAAACTGAAACAGCTTTGTCACCGTCATCCAACCAACGGAAAAGAACACCGCGCCCGGCAGCGCTTCCCAGATCGTCAGGTAATTCTCGGGCGTCAGGAGGTAAAGCATCAGCGCCAGCGTGATCAATGCGAGCGCCGTCAGCGGCAAGTTCAGAAACGCCACCCACTCCTGCAGCGGAATCGTGAGCTGCAGATTCACCTCCGCGATTCCCGCGAGGGTTTCACCGAAAACCATGCCGTTAAAGCAAAACAGAATCGTGATCCCGAACCAGAAAAGTAGGAAAAACGAGATAATGTATTTCGACCACCAGTTCCGATCTTCCTGGACTCCGTGCGTCCGACTGAGCGCGTGCGAGATCGTCGCAATGAACAACGTGCCGAGCCAGATGCCAAAGAAGATTCCAACGTTCACCAGCGTCCCCGTTGAGCCGGTGACGACGATGTTGGCGACCAGGGAATCGATGATTTCCTGCACTTTCGGATCCTGCGGGAGGAAGCTCTTCAATGCGCCAAGCATCTGATGCAGCGTCGTCGGATCGGTCCCGAAGAGCCCGAGCAAGTGCCAGAGAAAGAGCAGGCCGGGCGCAAGCGTGAAGAGGAACTGATACGCCATCTGCGCCGCGAGACCGGTGGTGTTATCCATCGCGGTCTCCCAGATGAGCCGCCGCGTGACTCTGCCGACGAATCTGAGATACCTCATCTGCGCACAGAGTTTACTTTGCCGCTCATAAATATCCATTAAACTCTCCGCCAGCTCAGGCGAGCTTGTCCGCCGTAGCTTCGGCGAAGGTGGAGCCTAACGAGTCTTGAAACGAATTCTGATCCTCACCGCGGCTTTCGGCGAGGGACATAACAGCGCCGCGCGCGGGATTCGCGAAGGGCTGATGCGAGTCGGCGGACCTGACGTGCGCGTCCAGGTGCACGATCTTTTTGCCGAAACGTACGGCAGCGCGAATACCTGGGCGTTGGCTGGATATCTCGGCCTCATCAACCAATGGCCGCAGGCATGGGCGCGCGTTTACCGGCGGCTCGATCAGCAGCAGAAATTCGCCGGTAATTTCAAGGTGTTCTTCCACGCGAAGAGCTATTTCCGCCGGCTGCTCGCCGAATTTCAGCCTGACATCATCATCGCGGTTTACCCGGCGTATCCACACATCATGGACGAGATGCTCGGGCCTTCTCGTGGCACCCCGAAGCGGGTCGTCGTCATCACCGATTCAATTGCGGTGAACGCCATCTGGTATCGCTGCAGCTCGGATTACTTTCTGCTGCCAAACGAACGCAGCGCGACCGTGCTGCACGACGCCGGGGTGTCGCCCGAGCGGACTCGAACCTTCGGCTTCCCAGTCAGCCCAGAGTTCGCCGAGCCGGGAGTAGTGCGCGAACCACCGAGCGCGCGGAGCCGCCGCGTCCTGTATCTGATCAATGCACGCAAGACCGTCGCGCCCGAGCTCGTCGTCCGCTTCGCTGCCATTAATGGAATCGAACTCACCGTCGCGGTCGGGCGCGATCGTCGATTACGCAAATCCGTCGAGCGCATCCGGAGCCTCGCCTTCCGGCCATTCGAGATCGTCGGCTGGAGCGAAGAATTGCCGCGGCTGCTCCGGTCAACCCATCTTCTCATCAGCAAAGCTGGCGGCGCCACGGTACAGGAGGCGATCGCCGCCGGGTGCCCGATGATTGTGAATCACGTGATTCCGGGTCAAGAGGAAGGGAACGCGCGTTACCTGCTCGAGAACGACTGCGGGGCCGTCGCGACATCACACGACGCGGTGGTCGCCGCGATCGAGAAAACATTCGCCGATGACGCTGCACAATGGCGAACTTGGTCGCGCAATATCGCGCAGCTTAGTCGACCGGCCGCGTCACTCGAGATTGCGCAGTTTCTACTCTCGATCTGACGCATAGATCTGCTCGCCCGCGACATAGGTCGCGAGCACATCCAGCTGAGGCGAGAGCACGACCAAGTCCGCATCGGCTCCGGTTTCAATGCTGCTTTTGCCGCTCGGCGCGGCCGCTCGGGCTGGATTCGTCGACGCCATTGCGATCGCCTCGTGTAGTGGAACGCGGACGTCGCAAACCATCGTGCGCACGAGATCGATCATGCGCGCGCTGCTTCCCGCAAGGGCCGAGCCGTCCGCGAGAAAACAGGCGCCATCCCGCACCACACATGGAACGCCAGCGAGATCGAACGCTTCGCCGTTGCGCAAACCCGCACCAGCAGTCGCGTCCGTCACCAGACAAATGCCGTCCGCGCGTTTCGCGCGATAAAGCATCTTCATCAGCGTCGCCGAGACGTGGTATCCGTCGGCGATGAGCTCGCATCTGATGTCGGGTTCGCTGAGCGCAAACTCCAGCAAACCCGCGACGCGCTGGCCCTCGCGCCGCCGCGCCGACGACATGCAGTTGAACGTGTGCGTGACGTGTCGCATCCCCGCTTCGAAACCAGCGCGCGCCTCTTCCTCCCACGCATCGCTATGCCCGCCGCTGACCGCGATGCCGCGGTCGACAAGCATACGAATCGCCTCGACGGCGCCCGGAAGTTCCGGAGCGAGCGTCACACGTCGGATCACATCTGAGAACTCGAGCAACCGATCCACCAGCGCACGTTCTGGATTTCGGATGAACTCCTGGCGCTGTGCGCCGCGGCGCTCTGGTGAAATGAAAGGGCCTTCCACATGGACGCCGCGCAGCTGCGGAATCTGCCCCTGGCATGCACGCACCGCTTGGAGCACCGCGCTGATTGTTTTGATCGGCGCCGTCGCTGTCGTGAGCAGCATCGATGTCGTGCCACCGCTCGCGTGATAAGCGCAGATCGCACGGAACGCATCGACTGAAGCTTCCATCGTGTCTTGGCCGAGCGCGCCATGCACGTGCAGATCAACGAACCCCGGCGCGAGATAATTTCCGCGCAGGTCGATCGCTTCGGCACGCGCCGACCGCGGCGTCAGGTCTGCGATCTTTCCCGCTTGGATGACGACGTCGACATCGTCGCAGATCCCGTCTGGAGTGACGACTCGCCCGTTCGTGAAGATCATGCGATGTCGAGACTAACCACCTTGCTCGGCTTGAGACGAAGCAACTGCGCGGCGCGCGTCCGTATCTCTTCCGTGAAGCCGAGCGC
Organism: Chthoniobacterales bacterium; assembly: GCA_046262215.1. Taxonomy (GTDB): domain Bacteria; phylum Verrucomicrobiota; class Verrucomicrobiia; order Chthoniobacterales; family UBA10450; genus JACCTI01. Next base: position 29,565 of record JBHENE010000060.1, read on the forward strand.
CTGCTTGAACCGCCAATCGCGCTCGAGCGGATTCGCGATGCTCTGTATCTCGCGAAACGTCGCTCGCTTCACCAAACCCGAGAGCCAGAAGCGATGACCAAGCACGGGCACAGGGAAATCGCTGCCGTGTAAAATTCGCGATGAGAGCTCCGGCCGCGAGCAGTCCATCAGGTGTCCCGACCGGTTCAGCGAGACCATCGCGCTGATGTCGCCATATAGGTTCGGAAACTCCGCGAGCATCTTGACCCAATCATCGAAGTAATCGCGGTCGAACGGCCCGCTCTTCGTCGCGCAATGTGCGGCGATTACCGTGACGCCGCATTCCAACGGAAGCCGCAGGAATTTCGGATCGGCAAGCTTCGCATTCACAACCGGCACCGTGTGCTCGCCGCCGGTATGCGCCAGCAGTGGCAATCGCGCCGCCGCCATTCGCTTCCAAAATGGCCGGTAGCGCTCATCGGAAGGGTCGATGTTTTGGCAATTCGGCAGGCACTTCATCAACACCGCGCCGCGCTCAAGGCAGCGCACCAGCTCCGCGATTGCGTCATGTCGGGCCGGGTGAATGGAGACGCCGGCGAGGAACTCCGGATGCGCTGCGGCGAGATCGAGCACCACGTCATTCGGCACATGCATCGAGCCGAGATCGTCGCGCGGAGTGCCGTCAGGATCGTGCACGCGTTCATGCGCCAATAGCACCACGGCATCGAGCGATGACTCGCGCACGAGCTTCAGCAGATGCTCTGAGTAGATCGACTCAAGGTCTTCGTCGATGACGCGGCCGGGAAAGCCGAGCTGCCGCACCATGAACTTCGCGAGCAAACGGTGCCAGCCGCTCAAGCGCAGCCACCCGCCCGATCCGGCCACACCGTTGCCGACCATGTGGACGTGCATGTCTATCCGGAGCGGGCGCGCCATCGCCTCAATGCTACCACGCCCGAGAGGACCTGCATTGCGTTCGCTCTCCGGTCAGGGCATCATCCTCGCTGCGATGAATTTCGACTACGACGTCGTAATCGTTGGCGGCGCCTTCGCGGGTGCCGCCACTGCGCTGATGCTGAAACGAAAGCATCCCGCCGCGCGTGTGCTCATCATCGAGAAAGCCGCGGAGTTCGATCGCAAAGTCGGCGAGTCCACGACCGAAGTGAGCAGCGCGTATATGACGCGCATCCTCGGACTAAGCAATTATCTCGGGCATCACCATCTCGTGAAACAGGGTTTGCGGATGTGGTTCTCGAACGACCCGGAGCAGCGCTTCGACGATTGCGTAGAGGTCGGCGCACGTTATCAGGCGCGGCTACCAGCCTTTCAAGTCGATCGTTCCACGCTCGACACTCACATGCTGGATCTGGCGGTGGAAGCCGGATGCGATCTGCGACGACCAGCGAAGGTGATGCAGATCGAGCTCGGAGGTGCGAATGGGCAGACGGTTCGGCTAACGAGCGATGCTGGGGAAGAAGAGTTCCGCTGCCGCTGGGTGGTCGATGCCAGCGGCCGCGCCTCCGTTCTAGGGCGCAAGCTCGGTCATTTCCGCGCGAACAAAGAACATCCAATCAACGCCGTTTGGGCGCGGTTCTCCGGCGTGAAGGATTGGGATAGCTACGACTGGCGCGAGCGCTTCCCTGATTATGCGAACGCCTGTCGCACCGCCCGATCATGGGCAACGAACCACCTGATGGGCAACGGCTGGTGGTGTTGGATCATTCCGCTGCGCGGCGGCGATGTTAGCGCTGGCCTCGTTTACGACTCGCGCATATTTCAGCTGAGCGAAGGCGCGAACCTCTCGGAACGGCTTCTCTCGCATCTGCTCACGCATCCTGTCGGTCGCGAGGTATTCGGCGAAGCGAAGATTATCGAAGGCGACGTACATGCGTTCTCAGCGCTGCCGTATTCGAACGAGCAAGTCTGCGGCGATGGCTGGGCAACAGTCGGCGACGCCGCCGGATTCATCGATCCACTCTACAGCCCCGGCCTCGATTTCTGTTCCTACACGACTTACTACGTCGCCGACATGCTCGCGGCGAACCTCGGCGGCGAAGACACAGCCGAGCGGATCCGCTATTACAACGAGCAGTATCCGGTCACCTACCGCCGCTGGTTTGAGACGCTCTACAAGGACAAATACTTTTACATGGGCGACGCCGAGCTCATGTCCGCGGCGCTGCTGCTCGACGTCGGCTCCTACTTCGTCGGACTCGTCACACCCATCTATAAAGATGCCGAACGCGAGTTCCTCCGGCTGCCGTTCGAAGGCGTTCCCGGACGGATTGTCGCGGGGATGATGAGCTTCTATAACCGGCGTCTCGTTACGCTCGCCAAGCGCCGAGTAGCAGCGGGAGTCTTTGGCCGGCGGAACGCTGGGTGGCGCGAGCTTTACGATGGCTTCGTGCCTGACATCCGCGTTCGAAAGCTTATCCAGAAGGGGCTGTTCCGCTGGTGGCGCGCGGAGTGGACGAATTTGCGCCTCATTCTTAGCGGGAATAGCGAGCAGCCCGCGTCAGTCGCTGCAGATCCGGCATCTTCGACACCATTGCCGCTGCAGCAGGAACGCATCTGAACTCTTCCTTCCGCCGCTTCGCTGTGCGCGGCGTGTTCTGGCGCCAGCTGCTCGATTGGGCGCTGTTGAACGTGCCATTTTATCTGCAGCCAATCTTCCTC
>JBHENE010000061.1:0-4218 GCA_046262215.1 Chthoniobacterales bacterium
CGGACGAACTGCTCCTGCTCGAGCACGAGCCGGTTTATACGATCGGCCGCACGCCCGACCAATCGAGTTTGCGCGGCGCCGGGCATTTGCCGCATCCGCTTTTTCCCATCAATCGCGGTGGGCAGGCGACCTACCACGGCCCCGGTCAGCTTGTCGGGTATCCGATTATTGACCTGCGGCGCTGCGGGCAGGATCTGCATTGTTATTTACGTTGGATCGAAGAGGTGCTGATCGATCTGCTGGCGTCCTTTGAAGTCATTGCACAAACGCGGACGGGGCTGACCGGCGTATGGATCGAGGATCGAAAAATCGCTTCCATCGGCATCGGCGTGCGCCACTGGATCACGATGCATGGTTTCGCGCTGAACGTATGCGGCGACCTCTCGGCCTTTGATCACATCGTGCCTTGTGGCATCACGAATGTGACCATGACCTCACTTGAAATGGAATCCGGCGGAACGTGGACGGTCCAGGCAGTAGCAGCGCGCGCGGGCGAGCTCTTCGGGCAAAGGCTCGCTGTCGTGCGCGGCGAAGAAGTAATCGCGCAATGAAAAACATCCCGCTGGAGGACACTTTTGCCGACGTGCTCGGCAAGGCGCAGCGTGGTCTCGGCATCTCCGACAGCGAACTCGCGGAGAAAGCGCGCATCAGTTCCGCGCAAGTGCGTCGGCTACGCGGCGGTGAACTGGATGAGATGGCGATCTACCGAATCGCACCGGTCCTCGGGCTGGCCGGACGTGCGCTCTTCGATCTGGCGAAAGGCAACTGGGCCGCGCCCGCGATCGATCGTCCGAAGGGCTTCGCTGCGTTCAACACCACATATGGCGACATGACGGTGAACTCCTATCTCGCCTGGGATCCGAAAACGAAACGCGGGATCGCTTTCGACACCGGCGCGGATTGCAGGGAGATGCTCGCCACGATCAAATGCGAGCAGCTGCATGTCGAAGCGATCCTCCTGACGCATTCACACGAGGATCATATCGCAGCGCTGCGTGAGCTGCGGCAGGCGGTACATGTGCCGGTTTACGTCGGGGAGCGCGAATCAGTGCGCGGCGCCGAAGGAATTCCGGAAGGGAAGGCCTTTTCGATTGACGCACTTCGGATCGAGACGCTCCTGACCTGGGGCCATTCGCCCGGCGGCGTGACGTACTTCGTTCAGGGGCTGGAGCGGCCGCTTGCGATTGCGGGCGATTCGATCTTCGCCGGTTCGATGGGCGGCGGCGCTGTTTCCTACACCGACGCGCTGCAAAACAATCTCACGAAAATCCTGACCTTGCCTGACGACACGATCATTTGCCCGGGTCATGGACCGCTCACGACTGTGGAGAAAGAGAAGGCTGAAAACCCATTCTTTGCAGGGAGAGTTGGGGAATGAATATCGGATTCGTCGGAGTAGGACGGATGGGCGCGAACATGGCGCGCCGGCTGAAGGATCGCGGCTATCACGTGACGACGCTGTTCGATACCAAGCGCGCCGCCGTGACGGAACTCGCGGCGGAAATCAGCGCCACGGCCTGCCCGACGCTGGGCGATGTCACGGCCGGCGCGGATGTGATCTTCACAGTTGTTTCCGATGACGCCGCGATGCGCGGCATCTTTAGCGGCGATGACAACCTGCTCGTGAACGCGCGCGGGAAGTTATTTGTGAATTGCGCGACCATCTCGCCGGCAGTGCACCTGGAGGTTGAGCAGCTCGCGGCCAAAGCCGGCGCCGAAACTCTCGAGGCCTGCATGGCATCGAGCATCACACAGGCGCGTGAGGGTTCGCTTTATCTCATGTGCGGCGGCAGCGAGCAGGCGTTCCGCCGCGCCGAGCCGATTTTGCGCGACTTGAGCACGTCGCTACGATTCGTCGGGAAAACGGGCGAAGCCGCCAAGGTGAAGGCCCTGGTCAATATGGTGATGAACATCAACACCGCCGGCCTGGCGGAGGGCCTCGGACTGGGGGAGGCACTCGGGCTCGATCTGACGATGTTGCGCGAAGTCTTTAGCCAAACCGGCGCCGCCTCGCGCGTTTTGCAGACGGATGGCGAAGACATGCAAAACCGCGATCACGCCTGTTTTTTCTCGGCTGCGCACGCGGCGAAAGACAGCGGCATCGCGCTCGATCTGGCAGAGGAGGTGGGGCTTGATCTGCCGCTCGCGCGCGCCACGAAAGAGCAGTACGAGCGCATGATTGCAGAAGGACTCGGCGAGCTGGACAAATCAGGGATAGCCGAGCTGACTTTCAAGTCGCGGCACAAACATTCCGGCGATCGGGTGTGACGAAAGAATGTTTTGGCCACGGATGAACACCGGTTTTCGCGGATACAGGGCCCGGGGGAGGCAATCATCCGTGTTTAGCCGTGGCCAAAATCCTCTCCTCTCCGGCGTAGATGTTCATCGTCTCACCGCGAACGAAACCGACCAGTGTCTGGTTGCTTTCGCGCGCGAACTCAACCGCCAGACTGGTGGGCGCGGAGATCGCGGCCACAATCGGGATACCGGCAGCGAGAGCTTTCTGCATCATCTCGAACGAGATCCGCCCGCTCAGGAACAGAACGCAATTCGAGAGGGGGAGTTGCCGGTCAAGCAACGCGCGGCCAATCAGCTTATCGAGCGCGTTGTGCCGGCCGACGTCTTCGCGCAAAGACTTCAGCTCGCCGCCGAGATCGAAAAGGGCGCAGGCGTGCAAACCTCCGGTTTGCGCGAAGGTCTCCTGCTTTTCTCGCACGAGGATTGGCAGCTTGAGCAGCATCTCTGCGCGAACCGTTACTTTGCTGTCGACCGGCGGAAACGATTGCCGCACCGCTTCGATTGTCGCTTTGCTGCAAACGCCGCAGCTCGATGAGCTGAAGACGTTGCGCGTCAATTTAGCTGGATCGAACGCGCTCGGGTCGCGCAATGTGACGTTCACCACGTGATCCCCTGTCGAGCTGCCGCATTCGGTAACGTCGAAGATGTCCGCTGGGCTGCGAACCAGGGTTTCAGTCAGAAGAAAACCAGCAGCAAGCTCGCGATCATGGCCGGGCGTGCGCATGACGACCGCGACGCTGCGTCCTTCAATCCGGATTTCGAGCGGTTCCTCGGCCGCGAGATAATCCGGCTGCTCTCGCGGATGACGTCCGAACTCGTAGCGAACCACCGAGGCCGTTCGGCTCGCCGCCTCGTTCATCAGTTCTCACCGAACGGCGGCACGTGGCTCATGTCACCATCGCCCGGTTGGTTTTGGTCGCGCGATGTTGTCGTGAGCGTTGGGTTCGCGTGTGGCCGCGCGGCTTGAGCATTCGTCATTAGGCGCTCAACTCGCACGATTGCGTTGTAATCGGGAACGCCCCCGACTCTGTCGAGCACACCACGCTGGATAATGACGTTCCCTTCCGGCCAGTGGACCTGAAGATTGCCTGGCGCAATCGGCGCCAGGAAGGCGCGCCCATGGAAGCGGCCCACGTCGTTGACAAGCGCGATGCGATCGCCGCTGCGCAGGTGCAACTGGGCGGCGTCTTCAGCATTCATCAATACAGCATCACGTGGCGCGCCATTGAGCGGGTCGACTTCGGCGTAGATCAAGGTGTTAAACTGTTTTCCGCGGCGCGTGCTGACGTAAAAACTACCGGAAGCTCGCCGCAATCCCGGCAGATCAACCGCGCGAAAATGTCCTTTGCCGTCAGGCGTCGGAAAGTTGCCGCCTTCACATAGATGGCGGCCGCCATACTGGAAGGCGTCGCCGGTGTCCGCGAGGAGCCGAATGTCTTCGTAATACTGCACGACCTCCGCGATCTCGTCGCGAATCGCCTGTCCTGTTTCGCAACCGAGAAGGTGCGCACGCTCGGGATCGACAACCGCAGCCAGCTCACGCAGGATTTTCCATTCCGCTTTCGCTTCGCCCACCTGCCGCGGGATCTCCGGCGAGAACATGACTCGCCGTTCCGTGCTCGTTTCCGTTCCGCCGCCCTCCTGCTCATAGCGCGTCTTAGCCGGCAGCAGGATCACCTCTTCGCGCGCGGGAACGAACATCTGATCGGTCAGGATGATATCCTGATGGACGCGCAGCGGAACGTTTGCCAGCGCAGTGCGCACGTAGTCAGGCTCGGGAAGCGTGCGCAGAAAATTACCCCCGAGACAGTAGAGCAGATCCAGTTCGGCACGATCGGCTGATTCCACCATTTCGGTCGCGGTGAGGCCGACCCAATCCGGCACAGGGAAACCGTAGTGTCGCGAGAGCACAGCCGCGTT
>JBHENE010000062.1:0-3187 GCA_046262215.1 Chthoniobacterales bacterium
CGCGAAGGCTGGGTCGGATTACCAGGCGCGATCCGCCGAAGTCATTTTCCCCGCGCGGGAATCTCGCGCCACGATCACCATCCCGATTACCGCCGATAGCCTGGCAGAGAGCACCGAGCAGTTCACCGTAACGCTCTCGCCCACCGGCAGCACTGGCGTTGGCAACCAGCGTACGGCGACCGTCAACATCATCGACGCTCCCGCCCAGTTACTAAACATCTCGACGCGCGCACAGGTGCTGACAGGCGACAACCGCGCCATCGCAGGCTTCATCATCACCGGCCAGCAGAGCAAACGAGTGTTGCTCCTCGCGAAGGGACCATCATTGGAAGCGGACGGGCGTCCGGTTCCAGGCCGTCTCTCCGACCCGACGTTGGAACTTCGAAACGTGAATCGTGAGCTACTTCAAACGAATGATAACTGGAAGGATTCACCGGACCGTCAGCAGATCGAAGACGCCGGATTAGCTCCGAAAGATGACCGCGAGTCGGCGATCCTTCTGACTCTCGCGCCCGGAGCTTACACCGGCATTATAGCTGGCCGGGACAACGACACCGGCGTTGGGCTCGTAGAAGTTTACGATTTCGATCGCGGCGTCGCGGGGCTGCTGGCGAACATCAGCACACGTGGCGTCGTCGGCACGGGTGATAACGTCATGATTGGCGGGTTTATCGCCGGAAATAACAGCAGCACAACCCGAACGCTGATCCGAGGCATCGGCCCATCGCTCGCCGGCCAGGTCGCTGAACCGCTCGGAGATCCTGTCCTGGAACTGCACGACGCCAACGGCGCGACGCTCGCTACCAACGACAACTGGAAGGATTCTCCAGACCGCGCGGCGATTGAAGCGACGGGCATTCCGCCGAAGCACGACCTTGAATCGGCCATCCTGTATTCGATCTCGAGAGCAGCGTATACGGCGGTGTTGCGCGGCAAGGACGGCACCGGCGTCGCGCTCGTGGAGATCTACAACCTGCGATAGCGAATTTGTAGCAAGCGGCCGCCGCGGCCCCACTCGTGGCCCGCACGCGGAGCCGTGCGAGAGCAACGGTATGGATCTGCAATTGGGAGATAAAACTGCGGTCGTCTCGGGATCGACGGCGGGGATTGGCCTGGCCATCGCTGCATCGCTCGCACGCGAAGGAGCCAACGTCGTCATTAACGGGCGCACCCAGCAGCGCGTGGATGAAGCAATCGAGCGCATCGGCGCCGGGAGAAAGTGCGCGGCGTCGCGGCCGACCTCGCCACTGCGGAGGGCGTCCACGAGTTCGTGAGGCAAGTGCCCGCAACCGACATCCTCGTGAACAATCTCGGCATCTTTGAGCCGAAGCCATTCGAGCAGATTAGCGACGCCGATTGGCTCCGCTTTTTCGAAACCAACGTCATGAGCGGCGTGGGCCTCAGTCGCGCCTATCTGCCAGGCATGCGGGAGAAAAACTGGGGCCGCATCGTTTTCGTCTCCAGTGAAAGCGGGCTCCAGATTCCGGCCGAGATGATCCACTACGGCATGACGAAGACCGCGCAAATTGCTGTCGCGCGGGGCCTGGCGGAGACGTGCGCCGGCACGGGCGTGACGGTGAACGCGGTGCTGCCCGGGCCCACCGCGTCAGGAGGGGTGACGGAATTTGTCGGCACGCTGGCGGAGCAAAACAAGCAGACGAGCGCCGAGTTTGAGAAGGAGTTCTTCAAGTCCGCGCGGCCAACGTCGCTCCTCCAGCGCTTCGCGACGCCAGCGGAGGTCGCGCCGCTGGTGGCGTATGTCTGCAGCCCACTCTCGTCGCGACGAATGGCGCCGCCTTGCGCGTCGATGGCGGCGTGGTGAAGTCGCCGTTTTAGCGCGACGCTACTCGGACCGAATGCCGGAGCTGATTTGCGCGGCATCGAGACGATGAAGCGCAGATGATGAGATCGGGTAAGGCTGCCCGTGTTTTGTCTTGCTGGCGAGCGGTACGCGGTACTACGATCGGACCGTGAAAACTCACAGCCTCTTGCCGCCCTACCTCAGCTGCCGCCTCGGTTTCGCTGTCGTAGCAGCCGTAGCGACTGTGATTTGCTCCGCAGCGGTCGCGGCACAAGTCGACGTGCAGTGGGCAATCTCGGATAAATCGCGCGGAGGAAGTCCGTATTACTGGCCCTACAGCGAGCCTTCCGACTGGTTGCCGCAGGTGGTGCCAAACAACGGGAACAATGGGAACACGTATCGCATCACCGTCGGGCAAGGGCTGGCCGTGGTTGATATCGACGCCACGGTGGACGCGCTCACCGTGAACAACAGCGGCGCAATCACCGTGAGTGACGGCCGCTCTTTCAAGTCCGCGCTGACGCGCAACGATACCCCGCCGAGTGCGATCAACTCCTCTCCGCTGGTTGGGATCTCGGTCCGCGCGACGTCGGCGCCGGCAACTGCGAATCTAGGCTCGCTGTCGAACTACGACGTCGCGACCAATACGCTGACGGGCGGCGCCTACGCCGTAGCAGGCGCGAGTTATCGCACCCCGCCCGTTGACGCGACTTTGATCTTCAACGGAGCACGCATTGTGACAAATGCCGCGGGCCTTCGAATCGGCGGCAATGGAAAGATCACAGACGAATTCGGCAACGACGCGTTGCAGCCGCTTGCGATCAACAACGGGGTGCTCGTTCTCGGTCAGTCGTTCCGCACGGCCGGTGATTTCACGAACAACGGCATGCTCGTCCTCTCTCCACCCGCTGACCAGGATGAGTTCTTCGTGGTCACCGGCAAACTGAATAACTTCGACGCCGTGAACAAGACGCTTACCGACGGCACGTATGTTCTCAACGCGGCGAATAACTACTCTTACAAGCTCCGGTTCCAGTTTTCGGGTGCGGACGTCATCACGAATTCCGCCGATGTCTCCCTTAGTCGCGGCGCCGATCGCCAGCCGGTAATGATCGACGAAAAGGGCCAGGACGCGCTGCGGCATCTCGCGAATAACAGCGCGATTGGCAGCCTCAAGCTTCTATCCGACTTCAGCACAGGCGCAGCGCACTTCACAAATGCCGGGTTCATCTACACCAACTCAGTCTTCAGTCTGCCGCCCGGAGGCACCTTCCAGCAGTCGGGCGGGGAATTGAATGTTAACTTCGTTGGAGGGACCAACGGCTTCGGAAAACTAGACACGCAGGGAGGGTCGATCCTCGTGGATGGCGGACGCGTCACCGGCGG
>JBHENE010000063.1:0-3902 GCA_046262215.1 Chthoniobacterales bacterium
GTTTGATCAGTGGGTCGGCGCGAGAAATCCCGTGTGAATCGGGAGCAGTTGCGCTGCTGTAACTGGATACGACTTCCCATGGCCAATCGCCTGCGCAAGCAGCGGTGAAGGCGGGAAGAAGGTGTGCGTGAGCCGCGAGGCAAACGCCGGAAGCCAGGAGCCAGAATATTCGTCCGCTCCACCTCATTCGGGCCTGTGTCTGTAGCGGCGGTCTGTGACCGTCGAACCTCTGCAGCCATGCGCCCGACAAAACTTCTTCGCAAGAAAGAAGAATGAGAGCAGTGGGCTGCCGCATGCACCGGTGCATGGGGGTTCGTCCGCCTCTCACCACATAGGGGAGACGAAATTGAAAAAACACTCACGTTGGTTGAGTCACATCGTTGCCGTCAGTTTAACGGCAGCGCCGGTCATCGTTCGCGCGCAGGACGCGACCCAGAGCACGCTTCGCAGCGACGAAGCAGCATCCGAAACAGAGGAGATCGTCGTTACCGCGACGCGTCTGCCCATACCGGAAGATGAATCGCCCGCCAGCATCACGGTCATCGACGCCGTCGATCTGGAACGGATGCAAACCCGCCGCGTCGCCGATGCGCTCCGCGAAGTGCCCGGGCTCTCGATTGTGCAAACAGGCACGCCCGGGCAACTGACTTCACTTTTCACGCGTGGCCTGCGCAGCTCGCATACCCAAGTGCTGCTGGATGGAATCCCGCTGAATCAGGGGTTCGCCGGCCTCTTCAATTTCGCGGACCTCACAGTCGATAACATCGATCGGATCGAGGTCGTGCGGGGCCCGCAAAGCACGTTGTACGGTCCGCGCGCGCTCGCTGGCGTGGTGCAGATTTTCACGAAACGCGGCAGCGGCACGCCCACCGGTTCGTTCACCGCGGAAGCGGGCTCGTTCGAGACGCTGCGTGGCTCGTTCGCCAGCCAGGGCGGTTGGAAGCAATTCGATTACTCGGTCGGGCTGAGCGGCCTCACGACTGAGAACGATCGCCCGAATAACGAATACCGAAACGAAAGCGGTGTCGTAAACGTCGGTTGGTCGCCTAACGAGCGATTGCGGATCGGCAGCTTGTTCACCTACTCACTGTCGGATACGGGAGACCCGAACCGGATCGATACTCCATCCCGGTTCGACAACTTATTGACCGAGCGCTGGCTAATCGGCCCGCGCATCGACTTCAAACCCGTCGACTGGTGGGATCACCACCTCATCGTCAGCTATGATCACGAGCGGCAGGTAAACGATCCGAGCGAAGGTTTCGTCGGCGCGTCCCGCTCGCTCTTCAAACGGCTGACGATCGATTACCAGAACGATCTGCGACCGGCAAAGTGGCTCACATTCACCTCAGGCTTTTTCTACAGCGAGATCGATGCGGGACAGGAACGGCCATTTATCTCCCAAGATTTCGGCCCCCTTCCGACATTCCTCCGCGACGAGACCGAACAGACAGGCGTATTCGCGCAAGTGAGTGTGACGCCACTCGACGGATTGAATTTCGTGGCGGGCGGACGTTACGACCACTTCAATCAATTCGGCGATGTTTGGACCTATCGCGTCGCGGGAAGTTACCTGATCAAGCCGACCGACACGACGCTGCATTCGAGCATCGCGACTGGATTCAGCCCGCCCGATCCGCAGGATAAAATCTTCGGCAACAACTTCGCGCTCGAGCCGGAGCGGAACCGCGGTTTCGACGTCGGCGTCGAGCAGCGCTTCTGGAACAAGCGCGTGCAAGTCGGCGCTACCTATTTCCATAACCGGCTCTCGAACGTCATCGGTTTCAATGGCCAATTCGAGACGCTGAACCTCGGCGCGGCTCGCACTCAGGGGTTGGAATTAGAAGCGCGCGCGACGCCGCTGCGTGATCTCACTTTCACGGCCACCTACACATATCTTGACGCGGAAAAAACCTCCGCCGTCGACATCTCGCAGCCGCAAGGTGCGCGATTGCCACGGCGTCCGCGGAATGAAGGTTTCGCCTCCGCGTCGTATCTCTGGTTTGGCAAACTGCGGACAACCGCGTCGGCTAAATTCGTGAACGCGCGCGAGGAGATCAACTTCGGCGGGCCGAACTTCGACATCGAGGATTATGCGTTTGTGAACTTCGCCGCCGAATATGAGGTGAACAAGAATCTGACGGTATTCGGCCGAGTCGATAACCTGACCGACGAGAGATATTCGGAGGTATTTGGCTTTCCAAATCTAGGGCGCGCGGCGTATGGCGGCGTGCGCGTGAACTTCTGATCATCCGGTGTGAAAACACGACTCGTGATGTCGTGGAGCGGCGGTAAAGACAGCGCTGTCGCACTGCAACAGCTACTCCGATCCGACGAGTATGAAGTCGTCGCGCTCATGACGAGCGTCGCGGAGGAATATCGCCGCGTCAGTCATCACGGCGTGCGCGAGGAATTACTCGATGCGCAGGCGGAGGCGATCGGAATTCGTCTCGAGAAAGTTTACCTCCCATCGGGCTGTTCGAATGCGGTTTACGAGCAGATCTTGGCCGGAGCGCTCGCGAGACTCCGCGCCAACGGCGTCGAAGCGGTCGGATATGGCGATCTGTTCCTCGAGGATATCCGAGCCTATCGCGAAGCAACCCTCGCTCGCGCGGGCCTGCGCGGAGTGTTCCCGATCTGGCAGCGCAACACGGCGGAGCTGGCTGAAGAAGTCATCCGGTCGGGATATCGTGCCTACATCTCGTGCGTGGAAGGAGCCGTTGGTCAGGCATTCGCTCGCAGGCTCTACAATCACGAATTTCTCGCGCAACTCCCAGAATCCGTCGATCCCTGCGGTGAACGCGGAGAGTTCCACTCGTTCGTCTTCGACGGGCCGATCTTCCGTCACGCTGTCGCAGTCGAAGTCGGCGAGGTCGTGCCGCGCGATGGGAGGTTTTACGCCGACCTGCTGGCGCCGTCGTCCGCACGCACGGCGCAACCTCTTGCGGAGCTCATGCCGCCGGTGTGATACCTTGCGGCGGGTATGCGTATCGTCTCACTCCTCGCCAGCGGCACCGAGATCGTTTACGCGCTCGGTGCCGGCGACGAGCTGGTGGGTCGCTCGCATGAGTGTGACAACCCTGAGCAGGTAAAAGCGCTTCCGTGTTGCACGTGGCCGGCCTTCGACATCGAAGTCTCGAGCAGAGAAATCGATGCCGAGGTGCGACGACGGATTAGGAGCGGCGAGCCGCTTTACCACGTCGACGTTGAGTTGATCCAACGCCTGCAGCCCGATCTGCTGATTTCGCAGGAGCATTGTCATGTCTGTGCGGTCACGCCCGACGATCTAGTCCGCAGCGGCTGTGGGATTCTCGCGCGGCAAGTGCTGGCCTTGAGCGCAGGCACGGTTAGCGGGATCTACGACGGCGTGCGGTCGATCGGAGCTGCTTTGGCTCGCGAATCTGTGGCGGCAGCTGTGGTGGCCGACATGCAGGAGCGGATCGCGCGCGTGACTGCAGCCGTGCGGCAGAAACCAGCCCCGACGGTGGTAATGCTCGAATGGAGCGATCCTATTTTCGCGATGGGGAACTGGGGACCGGAACTCGTCGAAGCAGCGAATGGCAAGTTGCTACTCGGCGAAAACGGCGCCATGTCGCGCGCGATTGAATGGCAGGCCGTGCGAGACGCTGACCCGGAATATCTTATCGTCGCGCCGTGTGGCTTCGGATTGGAACGAACGCTGCGCGAAATACCCACACTTGAGGCGTTGCCCGGCTGGTTCGATTTGCGATCGGTTGGCGCGGGGCAGGTCGCGTTCGCAGACGGCAACAAGTTCTTCAACCGCTCCGGCACGACGATCGTGGAGACAGTCGAGATCATCGCTGAGATTTTGCACGGCTTCGGACCGAATTGGCGCGAGAAAGCTTGGACGACTTACGCCAAACGCGCCTGACAGGAGCGGT
>JBHENE010000064.1:0-7846 GCA_046262215.1 Chthoniobacterales bacterium
GGCTGCAGCCGATCATGGATGGACTCACCGAGACGAGCCGCAGCGCGTACGAGGCGTTGCTCCAGGCCGAAGGCTTTCTCGCGTTTTTCCGGGAAGCGACGCCGATCGACGTGATCGAAAGCAGTCGGATCGGCTCGCGCCCGTCGCGCCGGACGGGGCAGCAGTCGTTAGGCGATCTCCGCGCAATCCCGTGGGTTTTCAGCTGGAGCCAGGCGCGATTTTATCTGCCGGGCTGGTTTGGGGTGGGAAGCGCGCTCGAGGAATTGATGACGCACGATGCGCCGGCGTTCGAGCTTCTCTGCGGCCGTGCGTCGACCTGGCCGCCTTTGCGATATCTGCTCATGAATGCCAGCACCAGCGTGCTCCAGGCCGATGTCCCGTTGATGCGCGAATACGCGCAGCTGGTAGATGATGGCGCGATCCGCGAACGCGTCCTCGGCGTCATCGAAGCGGAGTTCGATCGCACTCGAGCAATGGTCGAAAAAGTCTTCGGCGCCGATCTGTTGGCGAGACGCCCGCGACTCTCGCGCGTGTTGAAACTGAGGCAGCCCGGCTTGGAGATGTTGCATCGCCGCCAGATCGAGTTGCTTCGCCGGTGGCGCAGCGATGAGCGCAGAGACGACGCGGCGAGTGATCCGACATTCATTGAGCTGCTGGTCACGGTAAATGCCATTGCGAGCGGTCTGCGCACAACCGGGTGACCGGGCGGCCCTGACCGCCGACGTTCAGCGGTGGAGGTCTGTGGCATTTGAGCGCGCACCATTGGCGAACGTGATGTCCGAAGGAGAGTCCGCGGACGCGCCACGACGAGGGTGGCGTTCATCACGGGTGCCGTGAGTGGCTGTAGATCGTCTCTCGACGGCGTGCAAAGCGCGCTTCCGAGCGGGCTATCGCGGGATGGGCGATGTGCCAGCCGACTGCTCGCCTTCCGCTAGCGGGCGGACGTGCTGCAAAAGCGCGGCAAGCGTGCGGCCCGGTTCTTCGAGCATTGGCAAGTGGGCTGAGTTCTCGAACCAGACGATCTGCTTCTTCGGGGCGTCGACTTGGTTGAGCCAGCTCTGGGCAATCGGCGAAGGCGCGGTGTAATCGTGGCGGCCGAGGAAGAGCATGACCGGGACGTCCAGCTTGTGGAGGTCCTTGAATGACAGCTTCGCGAGCTGCGACCAGACATGCTTGATCGTGAACTCGCTTCCGTCGTCCCACGCTTTGCGATCGGCGGCAGTGTATAACGGCGACAGGCGAGCCGCGTGGAAGTAGAAGTCGCCGTTGTCACGCCCCCAGGCGAGACCGCCGTAGTGGATGTTCCATCTGCGTTCTACCGTCATCTTCTCCTGGTCCAACCCCTCAGGCGCGGGGTAAGGCCGAAGCGCTTCCAGCGCGTGGATCGCTTCGTCGTTCTTGTCCTCGCGGGCACGTTCCAGTGTCCAATCAAGGCCGACCCGCTCGTTCTCGATGAAGTCGATCACCTGTCCCATGCCAATGTAGCCGTAGAGGAGGTCAGGACGTTTGGCTGCAACGCTCAGGCCCACGACCGATCCCCAGCTGTGGCCTAACAACAGCACTTTCCGTTTATCATACCTACGGCAGAGGAGCTCGATCAGTTCAATCGCATCGTCGCGGTAACGCTCAGGCTTTAGCGTCGGTGCGAGCGTATTTGAATCCTCGAGAAGAAACGAACGGCCGGCGCCGCGCTGGTCCCATTGGACGACGGTGAAGAAGTCCTCCCAAGGCCGTTGAAACGACCAGGCGATCGGCATCTCGACCGCACCAGGACCACCATGGACAAAGAGGATGACAGGGTTGGCGCGGTCCGCTCCGCGCACGTTTACAACCTGACGCGCGCCGCCAAGCGTGACCTCAAACGTCTCGTCAACACGATTCGCTGTGGCGATGCGATTGATATCGGCGACGACTTCGCGACCGGGCGCGTAGACATCATTCCCGTTGGTCTTCGGGGTTGGAGCCGCACCCGGCGTGGGGGCTGGCGTGTGCGCGCATACGGAGAGCGGAAGCAGAATCAGCAGTGCTGCGAAGCGGTTCATGGGCCGCAGTTTGGGTAGCCGTTGGGCGAGATTTCGCAACCGACTTAATGGCATCGACGGGAAGAGGCTCCACGGGGCGTTCGGCGACACTCCGGCGGCGGACATGCAGCCGTTTCGGCGTAAGTCGTGGACCAGCACGTCCTTTTCCCTTCACCTGCGCATTGCGGCACCAAGGTCGAGCTGGAGCACGAGCCGTTTCGCCGATGCTTCGCTCCGCACCATCTCCACCGCCAGCGCGATGAGCGAGTTTGTGTCGCACGGTTCCATGCGCAACGTGAGTTTCCCATGCGCGATGCGCGTCAGGTCGAGCAGGTCGAGCAGGTCGAGCAGGTCGAGCAGGTCGAGCAGGTCGTCGATGAGGCGCGCTTCCAAGTCGCACACGCTACGCGAGACCTATCAGCTGCGCGGCATCGCATTGAACTGCTATGGCATTGATCAGGATTTGCGGCGCTCAAGCGATGCAGGCTTCGCCGCGCTTCTCACCAAGCGGGTAGACTTCGGCCGGCTGCAACAAGCAGACGCGGAGTAATGCGGCTCCGATCAGGAGCTGGCGTAGTCTTGCGCCGGGCGTGGGGATTTCCACAGGCGCTCACGGACGATAGCGCCAGCAGCCTTTTCGCACCGTTCGAGCAGCCGAGGGGCATCCATCCTCTCGGTCCACGCGGCAAAAGCCCGCGTCGCGCCGCGCCAGCGCAGCATCTCGACCTTCTTGAAAAGCGGAGCATCGGTGCGGAGCGTCGCGAGTTTTTTGAAGAGCAATGCGAGATCACGCTGCTCGCGAAGAACATCCGGCGGGAAGCTTTCAATTGAGCCGTGACGGTTCAGCAGCTGCGCGGCCGTCTTGAGCCCGAAGCCAGCGATGCCGGGGTAACCGTCAGCGACATCGCCCACCAGCGCGAGCAGATCCGGAATCAGCGGCGGATCGACGCCAAACTTCTCGCGGATGCCGGCGGCGTGTCGGATGGTTTTGCGGCGCCCGTCGATCTGGACCACGCGTGTGTCGCGCACGCATTGCGCCAGATCCTTGTCTGGCGTCCAGATGGCCACTTTCTCTACCCGGTCGTCGCGCGACGCGAGATGCGCGGCTGAAGCCAGCGCGTCATCGGCTTCGAGCTCGATCATCGGCCACACGACAACGCCCATCGCTGCGAGCGCTTCCTCCAGCGGATGGAACTGCGCACGGAGCGCGCGCTCAATTCCAGCGCCATTCTTGTAGCCGGGCCAAAGCTGATTGCGGAACGACTCGATCACGTGGTCGGTGGCGACCCCGAGGTAGGTATCCCCGCTCTCGATCATCTGGAGCACCGTTTGCAGAACGCCGACGACGGCACCGTAAGGGCGGTCGACGCCTTTGTTGAACCGGCGTTGGCCGTAGAAGTGACGGAAGAGCTCGTAGGTCCCGTCGATGAGGTGAACGATCACTTGCTGCGCAAAGTAAGCTCCTCCGCGCAGCCACTCAATTGCGCAACAACGTGCATGCGGCTGCCCTTGGAACGCGAGAACCCCAACGAACCGCGATTCGCGCGGGCTCAGTCCCGTCGCCGGCCACGCGCTGCGCACGGCGGTCGGAGGTGTGCAGACGATTGACCTTCGCGGCGCCATTGGTCACAACACCAGAGTGGACTTGCAAACGTTGACCGGGATCCTCGCCGTCGCAGGTTCGCTCCTGCTCGTGGTGACGAGTCTACTCAACTTCTCCGTCTTCCTACGGCAACTCCGCGCGGGCCGGGAACAGGTGGAAACCGCACGGCGCATGCTGGAGGCGGCGCTGCAGGGGCCTGAGATCCAGCTTGTGCAACGCGCCATGATGGAGACATCGGACCATCTGCGCATGCTCGTAGAGAAGCCGTATCTCCGTCCTTATTTCTACGAGAACAAAGATTGGCGCGAAGGTGACCACGCAACGCTCGACGAGGTAAAAGCGATGGCTGAGCTGCTCCTGGATAACCTCGCTTCCGCGATCATTCATTCGGCAGCGTTTCCGCAATATCCGATCCGCAGGGTGGAGCAAAACATCCGGTTTCATCTGCACCACAGCCCTGCGTTGCGCGACTACCTAACAGAAGCTTTCGACCGTTTCCCGATGGCGGGTTCTAGCGCTCCTGTCGCTGAAGAATGACAACAACGTCGCTGAGGCCGCTGCCGATTTGAACCGACTGATCGCAGCGGCTGGCAACGACAACGCGGAGCGTGCCCGGCGCGAGCGTCTATTGCATCATCTGCAAACCACGAGTAACCCCGAGCCGCTCGCGCTCGCGAAGTACAGCTTCGAGCGCGTCCGCGATATATCCGTCGCAACGTGCGGAGGTGTCGGTCGAAGCGAGAAGAGGAGTTAATTCACAACTGACAAAGTCGCAGCACCTGATCACTGCCAATCAGCGTCGGCGCGTGCCCGTTCAAAGCGTATGACGGCACGCCGGTCGTCAATCTGAACTCCGCGTTGATGCGCGAACACGCACCGAGAACTCTCGCCGTTCGCGCACGCTTCGCTGACCTCTAGCGCGCACCTCACTGGCGCGTCTGGACTGCTGGTAAATACCAGGATCATCCCATCACCAGTGGGAATGCGCGTGAGTTTACCGGCCGCTTCGGCAGCGCGAAAGGCGCCAGCCTGTCTCACGACACCGTTCATGATCTGCAAGCATTCGTGTTGCTCGTTAATCAGCAGGCGTGACTAGCCGACCATGTCGATGACAAGAGATGGCCGATCTCCAGCTGCGGCGGCGCGGAAGGCGCCGCGGCAAGGATTCGGCAGCAGCCGCCAGGTTTGCGGTCGCCATCGCCACCGGGACTGAAGAGCTTTTTCGAGCCAATCACCGCATTCGCTTCAGCGTGAGCGCAGCCATTCGTCGCACGGTGAACATCGCCGCCTGCTGCTGTGCGGGCCGGCCGCGCAAAGAGCAACAGCGCCTGCTACGCTGACGTGCTCGGGTCGAGTTCTTGCGAGCCCGCGCTGCTTGATGACGTGAAACGGAGGGCGCGTCGCGCTTCAGCACGCAAGCGCTGCGGACTCTCGCGCGCGAGCAATGCGGCGCAGGCGAGGGCCCGGCGTGTGTTTCCATTGCGCAGGTGGTCGCGGAGGTTTTCGGCCAGGCAATCCCGGAAAATTTCAGTGAGCTTGCCGAGGCCGCGATGATAAGCGGCCT
This sequence comes from Chthoniobacterales bacterium, assembly GCA_046262215.1. Classification (GTDB taxonomy): domain Bacteria; phylum Verrucomicrobiota; class Verrucomicrobiia; order Chthoniobacterales; family UBA10450; genus JACCTI01. Next base: position 5,189 of record JBHENE010000064.1, read on the forward strand.
CAGCTGCTGGGTCGCTTTGCACGAGCGGCCATTGGCGCGCGTAAACCGCGCGGGCGCTACGCAGCATCCGCGCCCCGTCGCGCGATGAACTCTCCGCATAACGGCGATAGCGTGTCACGGCCAGATCGTCGAAGCACCGGCCGCGATAAGCTCGGGCGGCGCGCAGATAGTAATCGAGATCGTCAGCGCCCCACGGATCGCGCCAGGGGCCGATCGTCTCGACGACGTCGCGACGGAACATGACTGACGATGGCGGGATGATGTACCAGTCGAAGCCGAGCAAAATATGGTAAAGATCAGTTTCCTGCGGCGAAGCTGGAACGCTCCACGGCACGGCGCCGCCGTCGTAGGTCATCTCTTCGCGCCCACCGACGACGAAGCCGCACTCTGGATGCGAATCGAGGGTGGCCAAGCCAGCTTCTAGCGCGACCGGCAGAAGGTGATCATCCGCATCGAGAAAGACGAAGTGATCACCACGAGCCGCGTGTATGCCGGTGTTCCGTGCTACAGCGGGGCCGGCGTTCTCCTGTCGAATCGTGATCGTGCGCGGGTGTCTGGTGGCGATCTGCCGGACGTCGACCGGTGAACCATCGTCGACCACGATGCACTCGAAGTCCTGGCACGTTTGAGTTCCGACAGTGCTCAGAGTTTCGTCGAGTAATTCAGCCTGGCGGCGAGTAGTGGCGTAGGAAGCGATGATGATGGAAACACGCGGTGCCGACGTTCGAAACATCCGAGAGATACGCAGCCGCCGAGACGGCACGTGTCTCTAACTGTGAGGGCGCAATCCAACAACACCAAGGCACTCGCCGCACGCTCTGGCTTGTCTCGCCGGGGGCCAGCAAAGTAATTAGTCGGGCATGCCGCGCTCGAACGCTTCCAGTGATTGGGCCGGCTTTCGCCTGCGCGGACGCGAGGTGACGCGGCTGGAATCCTTTAGCGACGCTGTTTTCGGCTTTGCGCTGACGTTGCTTGTCGTGTCGCTCGACGTGCCGAAATCATTCGGCGACTTGATGACGGCGATGCGCGGCTTCCCGGCCTTCGCGCTTTGCTTCTTATTCCTCGGACTGCTCTGGAACGGCCACTACAAATTCTGTCGACGCTATGGCCTGGACGACGGCACCGCGCGCTTTCTCACCTGCGTCATGCTGTTCCTGGTCCTCTTCTACGTCTACCCGCTGAAGTTCCTTTTCAGTTTCAGCATCACTAGCCTGTTCCTCAGTGGGCCCGGTCAAGCGATGTCGATGACACGTGCGGAATATTCTACGTTGCTGGTTATCTACGGCTTAGGGTTTGCGGCGGTCTACCTCGCGCTCACTCTGCTCTATCTGCATGCATGGCGTCTGCGGGATACGCTTGAGCTCACGGAGCTCGAAAGGTTCGATACCCGCTACCAGATCTTTCGCCTCGTAACGCTGACTGCTTTCGGTGTGCTCGGCGCTGGTCTGGCATGCATTCCGGTTTTGCGAATGTGGAGCACTTTGGTCTACATCCTTCTCTTTCCGGTCTTACGGACGTCGAGCGTGATTCATCGCCGACGACGGACGAAGCATCTGGTTCTCTGACTCGCGTCTCGTCAGCGAATCTACCGGCGTTACGAGCTTAGAGATAGCTTGGCCAGTCTGGCGCTCGGCTTTGTTCTACTCGGCCGACTACAGCCACTTCTCCATGCCTAGAAGTGAGCGCCGACGTATTCCCACATCTGGTGATGCCAGTAGGGCCAGTCGTGGCCGCCCTTTGGCCCCCAATCATCTAAGTGATGCGGAATCCCGCGGCTCGCGAGCAGGGCGGACATTTGGTAGGTCGGGCCAGGCACTTCCCACGCACCCGTGCCGGTCGTAAGCCGGATGTCGCAGGTCGCGTACTGGTGGAGAAACCAGGGGTCATTCTGATTCGCCATGTAGTCGACAGGGTTATTGAAATAGAAGTTGTCGTCGTACATGCCGTCCATGGAATTGCGCATGTCGTAGACGCCAGACAGACCGTAGCAACGCTTCACGCGGTCGGGATGCTTCAAGAGAATATTCGCGGCGTGAAAGGCGCCAAGCGACGCACCCAGGGTGGCGATCTGAATGCCGGGCGTCTGGCACTGGGAGTCAATGAGCGGGAAAACTTCGTTCGCGACATAGCCAGCGTACTGCGCCAGCAGCCAGCTGCGATGGAACGGGTGCGCGCTCTTGTCCTGGAAGATGTCGTTGTTCACGCCGTTGATGGAGAAGATGCGAATGCGCCCTTGCTCCAGGTACGGGCCGAGCGTTCGGATCATCCCCTGACCTTCCTGCTCCCATTCGTCGCCGCCGCTAGTGGGGAACGCGAGAATCGGCACTCCGTAATGGCCGTAAACGACGACGCCCATGTCGCGGCTGAGACGATGTGAGTACCAACGGTGATAGTCGCGGTGCATCCAGGCGAGAATAGCGGGCCGACGCAGACGCTCAAGCGTGCTTCGCGTGTGCAACCGCGCCGCAGACGAGCGAAGTATCGCAGTGTGCGGAAGCTCGCGGCTGCCGAATGACGCGGCAGCCTTCGTGACTGCGTCTAGTTCGGATAGACGCTGCGCAGCATCTGCAGCAGCGAGCCGTCCGAGTAATGGATTTCGGAGATGCGCCAGGTTTTATCGGCTTGCTGCTCAAAGCCGAACCGGATCTCGCGCTTCTT
>JBHENE010000065.1:0-7388 GCA_046262215.1 Chthoniobacterales bacterium
GAGCGTTCGTCGGATCTCCTCGATGATCGTGCCGCGTTGCGGGATCTCGGCAAACGCCAGTGCGCGCGCGGAATTCTCGAGCCGCGCGAGATGCTCGTGCAGTTTGAAGATGCGGCCGTCGTAAAGCCGCAGCCCTTCCCAAACCGCATCGCCGCCCTGCACTGATGAATCGAACGGGCTGATGCCGGCGCGATCACGATGCAGCAGCTCGCCGTTGATGTTGATCAACAACTCGCGATTTCGTTCGTCGTATTGCTGCAGCATATCAATCAATGAAGCCGCAACGCGTGCAGCTGATCGTAAACTGCGCAGCCGCGTTCGTGAATATCGCGTAGCTGTCGCGGCACTTCCGCGTGGTGTTCACGAAATGGCTGAAACCCCGTCGATTGTTCCACCTCAGCATACCAATACTTCGCCCAGATTCCGTCGGTCGCGCGGCGGCCGGCAGGCCACGACAGCATTGCGTCGGTAAACTCCACGCTCACCGCATCGCACAGCATTTGCAGCGTTCTGCGCGGATCGCGCAGCACGTCGGCCGCATCGACGATCGGCGGAGTCGCCGTAATTTCGCGGCAGACGAAGTCGAAGATTTCCTCCTGTTGCACAAAGCCAAGATCATCGAGCGACGGCTCGTGGTTCTTCTTGGTGTATGACGCGATCACGTCAGCGGGATCGCGGATGAGGAAGCAGTTCGTCACGTCGCGGAGCCAATCGCGATCGACAGCCGGAAGCAGATGATGCGTCATCTGCTTTTGGTAGAAGATGCGTTTCCCCGCGGGTATCGCGCCGGTCATATGACGGATGATATTGTGTGGGTCGGTCTCGCCCGCCGCGATCACTTCATTGATGGCTGGGTGATCGGCGCCGGTTTTATTCAAGTAGAACGCATAGAAGGGCTCATCGACGACAGCCGTGTCGGGTCGGTTGCCCCACGACCGCATCATTGCGGTGGAGATATTCCGCGGGCCAGACCACATCGCGAGGCGGAGCGGCGCGGGAGCAGTCATCGTGAGAGCATGCTGATCCACGTTGAGGCCGCGCGACAAGGGAATCATCTGGCGAATAGCGAGCGACACGACATGGCACAATTTCCGGAAGAGCAATCGAAGACGGGTGAATTCAAACGCCAGGAAGATGTGTTTCGCGATTGGGTGAAGCGCGACGGCTCAACGCCCTACAAACCCGAAGCAGGCCGGTACTCTCTACGTCTCGCTGGCGTGTCCGTGGGCGCATCGCACGATCATCCTCCGCAAGCTGAAACGACTCGAGGAGGTAATCGGCATTACGATTGCGGCGAGTAGCTGACCGAGCAACTCTCGCGGACGAGCGGCGTCCGGACTGCGCAGGAGCGCGAGCGCGACACCGGCGGCGAGCAAACAGCACGCCGTCACGGGATTCATCGAAACCCAGCCCGGGACGAACCGCCGCAGCGGCGGAATCTGCAGCGACCAGCCGGCGAGGACGACGACGCCAATGCCTGCCGTAACCAAACTCGAGCCGAGGGAAGCGCGCCGCGCCAGGCGATGCGTATTATGCTGGCCTAGCATCCCCAAATCCGCCTTGCCTCGTGCGTTTGCACACGCAGGGAAGCAGCGTATTCCGTGCGAGGAGCGGGTCAATCTTCGCGTCGCAGCTGCGGACTCGGCGACTAGCTTGGCTTGCGCTCGAACTCGGTCAGGTATCCGACAAACGCGCGGCGATGTTCCTGTTCATCACCGAGGATTGTGACTGCGAGATCCTGCGTAACCGGGTCCACCTGATCGCACTCCTTGATGATGCGTTCGTAGCCCCCGATCGCCGCGTCTTCCGCGGCGATTACGCCTTTGATCACGGTAATTAGATCGGTCGAGTCTTTCGGCGGCTGCATGTAAGTCTGCTCGCGCTCCAGCTCCAGCGAACCGGGGACACGGCCGCCGAGAACTTTGATGCGCTTGGCTAACATCGTGGCATGGCCGAGTTCTTCCTGGATGTCGGCGGCGAGCGCCTTCTTGATCTCTTCCGCGCGGACGCCATCGAGGTCGACGGAATTGGCGAGGTAATTCTGCACCGTCTCCAGCTCACCCGCGTAAGCGTGCTTCAATTCCTTGACGATGTTTTCCCGTTTGTCGTTGTCCATGGCAGTAGCTGTTCGTCCGCCACGAGCGCGCTGGATTCAACTCCTGGATAAACATCAGCGGCCGGACCGAAGGCGCGCAAGCGTTTCGATGCGGATCGCGGTCGCGTCGCCGACGTGCGCAACGACTTGGTCGAACGAGTAGCCTTTCGTCTCGAGGAGGTGCGTGATCATCTTTCGGTCGACGAAGTAATTGAACGATGCGGACGAATCCTCCTCGCCGCGTGCGACCAACTGCATTCCTTTCTCCTCGGAGAAGCTGCTCTCACGCGCAATGTAGTCGCAATATCCCTCCACCACGCACGATGGCAGCCGCACGGCGCGGAGTAGCCCGAGATGATGGACGATGAGTTCATGCGTTATCTCGTGTGCGATTACGCCACTCAACGTGCGCGTGTTATACGCCGTCGCGGAGCTGTGGCTCACGTTTCGCGAGATGTCCGCATCGGCGACGAAGATGTGGCCGCTCCACGGCATCTGAAACGCGAACGAACGGACGCTGGTCGGCGCCAGGGCCGCGAAGAGCAGGGCGAATTGCAGAGAAAGATTTGTTCGGGTCGGTCCGCGACTGCAAGCTCGGAGCGCCTCACGAGCGCCATTGCTTCGCGAATGCGATCGGCTGTTGCGTCGGCAGCAGTTCGCGGGAGTGAATCGTCACACGATCAGCGGTGAGCTGTTCCCGGAAAAGAACCTGCGGAAAAAGATGCGCGGCGATCCAGATCACCACCCCGACGGTGAGCAGCTGGTTGAATCGCCGCGCGGCACGTCGGAGCGGCACTCGCAGGTTTGACGCCGCCGAAGCCGAACAGCTGGAGCAGGAGGTCAAGGACGCGCCTCATCGGTAGGCTTGTAGCGAAGATTTGCCTCGCCTCGCAAGCACCGCCGCTCTCCAATGCTGAGGATGATCGGTCGTTGGTTTCCGCTATTCTTCGCACTGCTTCTCGCCGCCGGGGCTGAACCACCGCCCTCGCAAACCGAGCAGGACGAATACACGCAGTATGAGCTGCTCGCGCCCGAGACAGCGTCATTCAAGATTACCTACGAAGTTACCGCCACGACTCCCGGTGCGACGGCGTTCTTCAATCCGATCCGCAAGGGCAGTGTTGCCAGTGACGAAGCCGTCTTCGACATGATGACGGGCGAGCCGCTGAAGTTCGAGCAGGTGAGTGGCGCGCACGCGAAAGAGACGCGCCTCGCTGATGCCGACGTCGAGAGTGATTACATTCGCGTGCAGCTCGCGCGCCCGGTTCCGGCCGATGGGGGACAGGCACGCATTCGCATCGTCAAGACCTACAAGGATCCGAAGAGCTATTGGCGCGAAGGTGAAGCGATCATCTTCGACCGGCCGCTCGGGATCAGGCGCAACGCTGTTGTGTTGCCTCTCGCTTACCGGCTGACGGACTGCAATGTGCCGTCGCAAGTGCTGAGCGAGCCGGACGGGCGGGCGCGTATTAGCTTCATGCATCAGGCGCCCGGTCCGGCCGCGTTGATCTTGAAAGTGATGCCGGGTGCGCAGACTGGCGGTGCTGCAAAACCGAAGCCGTTAACGGACGCGCGGAGCTGGGAGCCGCCTGCCGCGAAAGGTCCGCCCGAGCGGGAGCGGCTCAGCGAACGCGCGCACCAGGACCGCGATATCGTCTACTTTCTGCAAGCGCCGGAGACGCATGCATTCAGTTTGTCGCACGACTACACGGAGTCCCGCGAAGGCACTGATAAATATCTCAATGTCGTGCGCACCGGCAGCAAAGTGTCGGATCCATCGGGGCGAATTCTCGATACGGGCGAGCCATTGAAGACCGATCTGCTGACTGGCGCGAAAATGAAAAGCGCGGGCGTTGATCCGGGCGGAGAGAAGGTCGCGCCTGATCAACAAGTCGTCGTCTTCCGCTTCCCGCCCTTGAAGAAAGACCAATCGATTCGGCTGCGGATGTCGGAGACCTACACCGCGCCGGAGTGTTACCGACTGGAAGGCGATGAGCTGGTCTTCGACCGCAGCTTCGGCCGTCCGCGCAATGCGGTCGTGCTGCCGCCGGGCTGGTACCTGACCGCACTCTCCGTTCCAGCAGTCGTTCGGCAAACGCCCGACGGCCTGACCCGCATCGACTTCGTAAATAACCGGCCGGATCAGATCTCGGTGTTGCTCAAGGCGAAGAAGGTGAGCTCCCTTCGCTGAACGGCATTTAGCGCGGCACGAAATACGCCGCGTCATCGACCTTCCGGTTGATGAAATGCGCGCATGTCAGACACATTGGTGGGGGATTACGATCAATGATTCTTTGCCTCAGTTCCATGAAGTCATTGCCGAACCAAACATGATCAAATGAAGCACCCTGAGCGGCAAGCGAACCGAACGGAGCCTCCACACGACAATCAGCATATGGTCGCACGTCGCCGGTAGAATCGATGACAACACTGTCGAACGGGCGCGCACAGAAAAGGTATGGACGCGCCGCGTTATCGCCGGCGAAGCGGATCTTGCGCTGGCCAATATCAGCTGACTCCCCCGTTACAGCATGAGCGATCGCATGGACCGTCGTTTCGCATGAGCTATCGCGAGAAACCATTTCTCGGCGCAATTCTATCGTCCAGCCCGCGCGCCAAGTGTGAGCATAGTGCGGAAAATTGCGCGCCACATCTGGCCGTGAGCCATTAACAATCGTTGCGTTTCCAAGCTCGACCAAGCCGCGGCGGTTGATTGATTCTGCCGCCTCACCCCGAAACGGCTCTCGCTCGAGACTGACGCGAGCGATTCCTGTCTTGTGCAGCGCCCACCCCCCGAGCTCGATTGCGTTCGCCGCCTCAAGTTCGAAACCTGATGGACTGTCGAGATAGCCGAATGGTGCGGCTAATGTTCGAGCAGGTCTCTTGGAACGCCGCCCCGTTAGTAAGTTCCGTATGTTTCGAGGGATGCGGCATATTTCGCGCATCGCCTTTTCGCTGAACGGACGAGCCTTTTCGGATGAGCATTGCTGGTTCGAGTTTTGTGCCTCCTGGTGCGGCGACAACAACTCTTCGCTGTCAAAGAAATCCGGAAATGTGACAACCGTGACCTGCGTCGAGCGTTCTATCCGCTCGAAAAATCTGCGGAAATATCGATTCGCGAGCGCATGATCGTGATCAAGCGATTCTTGCTCCATCTCCAGGCCGACGATCTGTAGCAAGTGACGCGCAGCAATCCACTCCACCCCAGTCTCCTCCGCCAGGTCGACATAATGGTCGAGTTCTTGCAGATTGCTTCTCATCAACACGACGTTGAATTGAAGAAGAGGCAGTTTCCGCCCGAGCGCGCGTTTGCGTTCGCTGAGGTGTTGGAGGTTGGCTTTGAGCCGCTCGAAGCTCGCGCCACGCCGGATGTATTCGTAGGTCGGCTTGGTTGCGCCGTCGGCGGAGATCTGCACTTCGGTCACCCCGCAGTCGAGCACTGCTTCGGCTACTTTTTCTGTCAGGAGCTGCGCGTTCGTGAGGAAATATAATTCCGGCACTCTGTACTGTGCCGCGATCTTCAGGATGTCGGTGAACCACGGAGACATCAGGGGCTCATTCCCGGCCGAAAGGACAAGGGTATGAGCACGAGGCAGCACTTCGGCGGCGATGCGTGCAAATAGCTCTGGGCGCATGTGCCGGGCCGGTTGATGAAAGACATGGTCGAAACTGAAATGGCACATCCGACAGCGCAGGTTGCACTTGTTCGAGATGTCGATGATGACTTTTAACCGGCGCTCGCCGAGAGGGGCCAGCTCACGTGCCCATTCAACCTTGCTCTTACTCGACGTGTAGTTGGGCGGCGAGCCATACATCGAGCGACTCATCAAGGCAGTGAAGCCGGAGCCGCGGCTGAATGCAATGTCCGCGTTCAGGCCGCAGGCTCCGAGGCGCCAGAAGAAATGCGCAGCTCATTGTTCCCAACGCCGGGTCACTTACTCGTAGCGGAGCGAGTGCGCGACCCCGCGCCGATCGCTTCTCATGCCCGCTCTGACGAGCGCGGGTAACCGGCCAGATACTTGCCGTAAGCGCCACGCTGCTCAGACGCTGGAAAACAGCGCCCGGCCGTCGAGTGAAAGGGGCTGCTCGTCCGAAAGGATGCCGCCCGTTAGAGCCAATTCTTTAGCTTCGGCCAGAGCGTGCCGAGCGGTTTCTTCAAATCGCGACACAGCAAGATGTGCTGCCGTTGCTCCCACGGCATCGCCCATGGACTGCTGTCGACGACGCCGAGGTCTTCGACGGTGCGGAATTGCTCCGCTTCTTCGCCGTGCGTCGAGTCCAGGATGAGCATGACTTCTCCGGTGCCGTTACGCGGTCCCCAGAAGTAGTAATTTTGGTGACCGCTGAGTGACGGCGGCAGTCCGTAGCGCGGACCGAAGAAGTCGATCGCGCCAGCCTGTCCGTAGTTCTGGCAGAAGATGGCGACGCGGCGCTGATCGTCGGGTGAGAGGGCGTGGTAAGCGCGGGCGACGGACTGCACCATCTCTTCCCAGCCGAATTGATCGGCGAAAAGCTGTGGCAAGGCGGCCGTGTGCGAGGTCTCGGTGCGCGGCGGTTCGAAATGGATCGCGTGCATGTAGGCGAGGAGTTTCTCCGGCGGCAAGAGCGGGAGAATCGCCGGAGAAAGCACCGCCGCGAGCCCGATCATTGCCGTGGCGAGAGCCGGCTTCATCCATCGCAGTCGAACGCTGAAAGCGCGTTCGATCATGACGGCCCCCGCCGCAAACAGGATCGGGTAAACCGGCGCGAGGTAATAATGCTTCCCTTTCAGGACGATGAACTCCGCGAGCGTGACGAGATAGGCGATGCCCAGGAGCCGATAGCGGCGGCCGTCGTGTGCGCAAAGCAGCCAAATCAATCCTCCCAGCCACAGCGGGAGCGTCGCCGGGTTTATAATGAGGATCTGTTGCGCGATGAACTCCACTGGCCCGAGCACAACGTTTTTGTCGCTGCGCGCGACGTTTCGCAGGAGCTCGAGCGTGGCGAAGTCGTGACGGATCTGCCAAACGATATTGGGCAATGCGATCGCCAGCGCGACGAGACCACCAAGCCAGATCCACGGTCCGCGCAGGTGGCGGCGCTCAGGCGTTAAGAGCAGCGCAACGACGAGGCCGATGCCGAAGAACGCGAAGGAATGTTTGTTCTCGACGGCGAGGCCGGCGACCGTGCCGAACGGCAGCCAGAGCCACGCCGGGCCGCCGTGGATGAGGCGAACGAGGAGATAGGCGCAGCCGACCCAGAAGAGCGGCTCGAAGACATTCATCGAGTAGAAATTCCCGATCGCGAGGTAGAC
>JBHENE010000066.1:0-6063 GCA_046262215.1 Chthoniobacterales bacterium
CGGAACGGGCACGATCGTCAACGATGACACTGCGCCTACGCCGACTCCGACCCCTACTCCCACGGCAACACCCACGCCTACTCCGACACCGACCCCAGCCCCCGCTCAGGTGCTTAATGTCTCCACGCGCGGCAACACGCTGACTGGCGACAACGTTATGATCGGCGGGTTCATCATCACTGGAAATGCGCCCAAGAAGATCGTGATGCGCGGCATCGGGCCATCGACCGGCATGGCCGGGGCGCTAGCTGATCCAGTCTTGGATCTATATCAGCCGGACGGCACCGTGACCACAAACGATGACTGGCAGACGGCAAGCAATGCCGGTGACATTCCAGCGAGCCTGCAGCCGAAAGATCCACGGGAATCGGCCATCCTGATAACGCTGCAACCAGGTGTGTATACGGGAATCGTGCATGGGAAGAGCAGCGTGACAGGCACCGCCCTGGTAGAAGTTTACGACCTCTCGTCCGGTGTGCCCTCGACAGTGGCAAACATCAGCACGCGCGGCTTTGTTCAGACAGGCGACAACCGCCTGATCGGTGGCTTCATTCTCAGCGGCGGCACGACCTCTACGATGGAAGTGGTGGTGCGGGCGATCGGCCCGTCGCTCGCCGATGCCAAGGTAGCGAACGCGCTTGCCGATCCATTCCTGGACGTGCGCGATGGCAATGGGAATACCCTCCGAACGAATGACAATTGGAAGGACGATGCGAATGCAGCAAACGTCAGCCAATCCGGCCTTGCGCCGAAGAGCGACCTGGAATCGGCTTTGTATCTGGTGCTGCCTCCAGGCGCCTACACCGCGATCATCTCAGGCAACGGCGGAACGAGCGGTGTCGGTTTGTTCGAAGTCTACGGAGTCAGTCAGAATTCCAGTGTCAAGTCTGACTAAACGTCCAAACGTGTTCGCGGATGCGCTGCGAGCGGGCGACGACTGATACTCCCACGTTCTACCTGCCATCCACGCTAAGCATGGCAGGACCGCGTCCGGAACGGCTTCTGAGGTTTTGCGCTCCGCTGCCCCTCGGAACGTTCAAACAAGCGGTTCTCTAGTTGCTAAACCAATTGCCGCGTTACACCCTCCACCCGTGAGGCTTGGTGCATTCATCCAGCAAAACATGGAAGCCATCATGCTGGAATGGGATGCGTTTGCGAAAACGCTCCATCCTGCAGGGCCAGAGATGACGCAGTCCGCATTGCGCGACCACGCTCGAAAGATCCTTGAGGCGGTGGTCGCGGATTTAGCTACGCCGCAGACGGCGGACGAGCAGGAACAGAAATCGATGGGCCGAGCGCCCATTGTGCAGGATGCGGCAGAGACCGCGGCGCAGGCTCACGCGATTTTGCGTGCGCAGAGCGGGCTCGATATCAACCAGCTCGCGGCGGAATACCGCGCGCTTCGGGCGAGCGTCCTCCGGCTTTGGGAGCGCAATTCCCCCATCGGGCCGGAGGAGTTCCCGGACGTGATCCGGTTCAACGAAGCGATCGACCAATCGCTGGCGGAATCAATCAAGTTTTTCAGCACGCAGGTTGATCAGTCGCGCAACCTTCTGCTGGGAATGCTCGGGCATGATATGCGCAACCCACTCAACGCCATTGTCATGACGGCGTCGAGTCTCACGACCTTGAACGCCGGCGAGGAAGTCTCGGAGGCGGCAATGATGCTGATCCGCAGCGGCGCTTCGATTAAGGCGCTGTTGGATGATCTAGTTGATTTCAACCGGACAAAGCTGGGTTTGGGTCTCAACATAGCTCGGAAGGAGATCGATCTTAGGCAGCTCTTCACCGACGAAATCGATCAGCACCGCGCGGTGCATCCGGAGCGCCGTGTGGAGCTGAAACTGGATGGGGATGTGACTGGGCAGTGGGACGGCGAGCGACTGCAACAGGTTCTGCGCAATCTTCTCTCGAATGCCATCGCGTACGGAGCGCCGGGCGAGCCGGTACGCGTGACAGTGCATGGCGACGACGACATCGTACAGCTCGAGGTGACAAACCGGGGACCGGTCATCGATCCCGTGACGGCGGATTACCTCTTCGATCCTCTAAAACGCGGGACGGCGGGGCAGAGCCGCTCCGGACGCGACGGCGGCTTGGGCCTCGGCTTGTACATTGTGCGTGAGATCACCCGCGCGCATGGAGGCACGGTGGAGCTGCGATCGAATTCCACAGAGACGGCCATTTCCGTGTGCCTACCGCGGAATCGCGATCAGTAGGCGCCGTGCCGGCCCGCGGTGCAGTACCGGGGTTGTAAGTTCACGGGTTTTTTCGCCCTGACGAGTTTGGGCATCTCCACTTCTGTACAGACAAGTTAGGCAGCAGCCCCGGGGCTGCTTGGCACCGCCCATGCTGGTACGTGAAGGATGACGCAGAATACTCGATCGAAGATGGCGTTACTCTTCGCCTTTGGAACCATCCTCATCGTTGCCATCACGGCAGTCGCGAATGCGCACCACCGGTCTGCCGAAAGGGCACAACTCCTGGCCGACATCCACCGCATTGAACTTCCAACGGCAAACTACGCCTTGGAGACGACTGGACTGAGCAGCACTCCGAAGGAGACTGCCTGGCGCGCCTACTGCGAGCATCAACGAGTCACGCTGATCGACGAAGCACGCGCGTCGGCAGCTCAATAGAGAGCTGGAGGTCTGGCCGCCAGGTCCAGAATTCCGACTTGTCTTAGGAAGATGATCGCTCAACGTGATCGTTATGGGCGACTCAAATCCGAAGAACAACCAGAAGAAGAAGGCTCAGCAGAGCGCGAAGAAGTCTACGAATCAGAAAAAACCAGCTGCTTCGTCGAGTCCCGCTCCCGGTAAGAAAAAGTAGGCGCGCGCTGCACTGTAACGCGTTTCAGCCGCCGCGTTACGCGGGCGATTATCCGCGTGATCTGAGAACCCGATGGCGGTCGTTCGTGTCAGGACGATCACGTGCGGATACCAGCAGCGACGACTGCCGATTTAATGGTAATCGGCGGCGGAGTAGAATCGCCTGTTTCCGTTAATGGCTCGTCGCACACATGCCGGATCTTCTTGTTAAACTCTACGATCTTCCCAGCGCGTTGGAGACGCCGGTTGCCGAAGTGGTGGAAACCAGGCGCGCGTTTTCAGCTGAGCGCCAGTTCATCTGCGACTGGCTCGCGTGCGAATTTAGTCACGCGTGGGCAGCCGAAGCCGGCGGATGTTTCGGCGGCGGTCGGGTGAGCTGCTTCGTTGCAACGTGTGAAGGAAAACTGGTCGGCGTGGCCTGTTATGATACGACCGCGCGTGGAATGTTCGGACCGATTGGCATCGCCGAAAGCTCACGCCATCGCGGTCTCGGGCGACAACTCCTTCTCACCACGCTGCGTGATATGGCGTCGGCGGGCTACGCCTACGCGGTGATCGGGGGAGCTGGTGCGGACGTAATTGAATTTTATCGCAAGGCAGTCGGCGCGATTCCGATCGCTGATTCGGAGCCGGGATTCTATCGCGGCATGTTGAAGCTTGAGTAAGCTGCGTCGCTGCGGCGGGGAAGTGGGAGTATTCGTTTAGCTGCAGAGGGAAGATGCGTTCGCGCTTCGGGATCCATAGCCGGCGAGTGTCATGCTGTCGGGAAATTGGATCGACGGTCAGCGGTGCCGTCCAAGCAGCGGCTTTGCGCTCAGCTTAACTTAGAAATTCCGCGACTGGTTCCATCTCCTCGATGTGCGCGCAGAAGATCTTGAATGCGGCCAGAATCGGCACCGCCAGAATCACTCCGGCGATGCCCCACATCCAGCCCCAGAACGTCAGCGATAGGAGGATGATTACCGGGTTCAACGTGAGCGACCGCCCCATGACATAGGGCGTCACGAAATTGCCCTCAATCGTGGCGATGAAGAGATAGCTCGCGGGGAACAGCATCGCGTAACCAAGGCTGTCGTAGCTAAGGACCGCACCGATTGTCATGCATGCGATGCCGGTAAGCGCGCCGAGATACGGCACGAAATTAAGCACTGCCACGAGCACACCCCACATGATCGGATTACTAAGGCCGAGAAAACCTACCGTAGTGCCGACGGCGACGCCGAGGCCGACGTTGATCAGCGTGATCGTCAGCAGGTAGCGCGAGACGTGCGACTCGATCTGGTGCGCGATCGAAAGTGCGCGTTTCTTGTCCTCGAGCGTCGGCATCAACTTCAACACCTTGCCGAGGAAGATCGCGTCGTAAGCGAGCAGGAAATACAAGAGAATCAGCAGTAGCACGGCGCTGACCGCAAGCTCGGGCCCACGACCGTAGAGCGTGTCGGTGATTCGATTCTGCTTCACGGCCACGGTCGGTGTGGAGGCGCCGTCATTCGGCGAAGTCAGTTTGTCGATTTCGCCGCCAGCCTTCGCGACCTGGTCCATGTTTTTTCGTAACGGGAGCAGCTTGTGCTGTAGTTGGACCAATCCGTAAGGTGCTTTCTCCAGCCACCCGGCGACCGGCACGGAAAGGAATGACACGCCGTAAGCAATGGTAGCGACTGCTGCGATCAAAACGAGCGCTGCTCCGGCTGACGGACGGATCCCGATCTTCGCCATCGCGCGAACGATGGGTCGGAACAGGTAGCTCAAGAGCAGCGCGAGGACGACCGGTAACAAAACGGCGCGCGCGAAGTACATCGTGTAAAAAAGCGCGAGGATGAACAAACCGGTGAGCGCCACTGAGCGAACATCGAATGGCCGTTGTAATAACTCCGGCATTCGGAGACGCGGCGCGGCCGCAATCTCGGTTTCGGGCTCGCCCGTCAGCGGCGAGACAGCAGGCGCATGTATCGGATTTTTGTCGTCCATTGTGATTTGATTCGGTGCGAGAACGCTGTTCACGCGCTCCGCGGGTGGTGATTACCGCTCCGGCAGCAAAATCGGGAGCGGCGTCGGTTCGATGGGCGGCTCTGTTGGCGCTGGGGTGGGGGTAGCGATCGGCGTAAGAACTGCGCCGCTTCGTGTGCTGAGTTTGCCGTCTGCGACGGTCACATCTTCGACGGTGTAGAGCTCTCCACTACCGAGGCGGCGGAAGAACGGCACCATCTCCGCGAGATGAAACGGGCGCGAGCCGCGACGCCCGAACACCACCGTCTGGCCGCCGGTTTCGTCGACAATTCGATCGCGGTCGAGGCCGCGCGAGACGGAGTTCGCTTCGCCTGCGGTGTGGTAGCTCGCGATCAACTTCGGATTCGGCCGCGGACTGAACCCCTGCGCGCCCGGCACGGTGTCGGGTGAGATTACTTGCACCACGCGAAGGCCGTTCCTGCCGTCGGCAACGAGCGCGAACATCGATGCGTTCACGCTTCCGATTTGGACCGCGCGCGTGTCGTTGAGCGCACCACCGGCGTCGAACATCTGATCAAGCCGCGGGCGCTCCGGGTTCTCGACATCGATAATCGCGAGACCTTCGGGACCATTCGCCACATACGCATAGGTGCGTGCAACATAGAGCCGCCGCGCATTGGCGAGTTTTACAACCGCTCCACTAACAGGCACCGGACGCGCAGGGTTCGTGATGTCGAGCACCTTCAATCCATCGTCGTCTGTGACGAAGGCGTAGCGGAACTGGATCGAGATGCAGCGTGGATTGCGCAGGAAATTGCTCGTTAGCTGCCCCTCGATCCGCGGGTGCATCGGGTCACTCACGTCCACCACATACACGCCACGCGGCGTCGTCATGTAGAGCCTGTGTCCGGCGGCTGCCACGAAAGTCGCGCCGCTCAGCACGCCATCTGGATTGAAGACCACATCCTTCTTCAGGAAGTTGTTCGACGGATCGCCGTCGACGAGCGTCGCGACATTTACCACCACGAGTCCTTCCTGAAGATCGGACACGTAGACAAAGGCGTAGAAGAGATCGATCGGTTGCTCCTCGTTTTCGGGGAGACGTTTACGCGCAGGATCGAGCGCCACCGTGCTGGGTAATGCCACTGACGTCGCGAACGGCGTCGGCACATAAGTCCGCTGCCCGAGCGGCGAGAATGGCGCGGTCACGACGCGTTCGGAGAACCCCTTTTGGTCGATGTTCGCCACGTCGAACACCTCGAGACCTCCCGGACCATTCGCGGTG
>JBHENE010000067.1:0-20597 GCA_046262215.1 Chthoniobacterales bacterium
CAACTGTACGGCTGCCCGGCGATCGTGGTGGACTTCGGCACGGCGGTGACGTTCGACGTTGTTTCGGCAGCGGGCGATTACGTTGGCGGCGTCATCGCGCCGGGGCTCGAGTCAATGACGAATTTCCTCTATCAACGCACCGCGCTCCTCCCGAAGCTCACACTGCGCGAACCCCGGACCGCGATCGGCAAAACTACTCGCGACGCAATGCTCGCCGGTGCGATCTACGGTTACCGCGGGCTGGTGCGCGAGATCCTGGCGCGGATCCGCTCGCAGGCATTCGCGCGCGGCAAAGTGCGCGTCATCGGCACTGGTGGCTACGCCCGATTGATCGCGCAGCAGCTTCCGGAGATCGAAGCCGTGCACGACGGATTGACGCTGGATGGCTTGAGGCTGATCGCAAATCTCAATCTCTAATCGAAAGTAGTGCCGGCGGGCAGCACCTCGAGGTGGTGGTCGCAGAGTGTCTCTCCGTCGAACTCGAAGGTGCCGCGAAACAAATCGCCGCGAAGCAGCAGCGGCAGCCAGTAGCGATCGTCCGCCCACATCTCGTTGTAGGGGATCGCGTCGACGCGAGTCCAAAGTGGGATCGCTTCGTCGGTCTCGGCCGCTGTTCCAGTGAAATCGTGCGCGAGGAAAACCGCGCAATGCAGTCGCAGACCGTCTCGGAATTCGAAGAGGAGCTCACCGACCTGCCGCGGCGCGATTGGCCTAACGAGCAACTCCTCGAAGGTCTCCCGAATAGCCGACTCGAGCGCCGTCTCGCCCGGATCAATCTTGCCCCCGGGCCCGTTGATCTTTCCGGCGCCGAGGCCGCGTTTTTTGCGAATCAGAAGCACCTCACCGCCACGGACGATGAAGCAAAGGTTGGCACGGATCATCAGCGGCGTTCCGGTAGTGTGGGTGACGCACAGGTCCGTGCGGAACGGCAAAATTAGCTTGTCATCATTTGCGGGCAAAGGTTCTATCAGACCTGCATGAAGTTCCGGAAATTTGCTGCCATTTCGCTCCTCGTTCTCAGCTCGTTTGCTGCCAACAGTGTCGCGCCTTCCAAGACCGAACTGGAGTCGATGTATGACAAGGCGTTCCGCGAATTCGACGGGAACGATTATGCTGCCGCCTTGAAGGACTTGGACGCGATCGACGCGCGCGAGCCTGATCTCGCGGAGTCGCAAAACCTGCGCGGCGTCATCATGATGCGCCAGAAGGATTATCCGACAGCAGAGGCGGCATTGAAGAAAGCGCTTGCGGCTGATCCGAAGTTTTGGAATGCGCGTTTCAACCTCGCTGAAATTCCGTTTCTCCAGAAAAACTGGCCCGAAGGGCGCAAGCGTTTTCAGGAGCTGCTGAACAGCAACGCGTCCGAACTGCAAGGCGAGGCGACCCAGCTGATTCAGTACAAAATCATGCTGACCTACCTGTTGGAGGGTAAGGAAAACATGGTCACGTCGATGCTGGCGAAGTTCGAGCTCGCGCCGGACGCACCCGCCGTGCATTACGCCAACGCCGCCCTCGCGCTGAACAAGAAAGACGACGCGGGCGCGAAAGAATGGCTCACGAAAGCGGAGAAGAACTTTTCGCCGCAGCTGAACAAGCTTTTCGCGGAGTCGCTTTACGAAGTCGGCTGGCTGGAAAAGCCGGTTGGTCAGACACGCGCGGCGCTCGAGTTGAACTCAGCCGCTGATCGCGCGGCGCAGACGAAAGCGTTTGCCGATGCGAAGTATGACCAGGCCGAACAGGCGCTCGCGCAGCGCGATCTAACCGCGGCGCGCAAGCTCGTCGATGAAGCCGACAACGCGCAGCCCAATCAGCCGCGCGTCTACAATCTCCGCGGTGAGATCATGCTGGAGCAAAAAGATTACGACCAGGCGGAGAATGAATTCCGCAAAGCGTTAAAGGTCGATTCAAAATCACGCGACGCGCAATACAACCTCGCGCAGGTGCCGTTCAAGAAGAAGGAATACGCTAAGGCACGCGATCGTTTCGAGTCGCTCTTTAGCGTCACGACCGGCGCGGATAAAGATCAGGCGGCGCAGCTGATTAAATTCAAGATTTTCCTGACGTTCCTCCTCGAGGGAAAAGATGCCCGCGCGCAGAAGATGATGGAGCAGTTCCAATTCACCGGGGACACGCCGGCGCTCTACTATGCGCAGGCCGCGATGGAATTTAAGAACAACAACGCCGCAAAAGCGACCGAGTGGGTAACCTCTGCGCGGAAGATTTATTCGCCGGCCTTGAATGGCGTTTTCTCGGAAGCATTCTTCGACCTCGGCTGGATTCGCAGCCCCGCGCAAGCCTCGCCGGCGCTGATGGTCGCCGAGAACGAGCAGCAGCCGGAGACCGCTCCGGCGATCGAGCCGACCCCAATCCCGGCGATCACCCTGGCGCAAACTACGCCTGCACCGGTTGCCGATCCGCTGACGCTTGCTGCGAACTCTGCTGTCTCGGGAATGGAAGCGAGCACTTCTTCGCAACTTCCAGCGGCCTCGACGACGATCGCATCTGGCGCCAATGCCAACGCGCCGGCAGGGGCGTCTCCCAGCGTTGAAACGCCGGTGGCCTCGACAGCTTCACCGGCTGCGGCGCGACCCGTCGTGGCGGTAGCGTCCGAACCGGATGCAGGTGCTAAAGAGCCGGTGACCGCAAGCGCCGCGGCTTCGACTACACCTGCCACCGTTCTCGCGCCCGCTCAGGTGCGCGAATGGTCGCAGCCGAGTCTGTCCGATCGGCTCAACGACCGCAACACGCTGCTTGTCGGCGGGCTGCTGTTGGCCGGCATTCTGCTTCTTGCCTGGGTAGTGATCGCAGAAATTCGCCGCCGTATGTCGAGGGCCCCTCGGTCGCATCTCGCGTCTTCGTCCGTCGTCGCTGAAGAAGGCGTCGGAGCAGTTGAGCATTTTATCCGCCCAACGGCGGTCGCCGGCGGACCGCCGCAAGTCTCTCTGCAGTTGCGTGCCTCAGAGCCGGCAGTCCGGCGCGGAGCTACGCCGATCGGTCGGAGCGGGCGGTCAGCTTCGAGCGGCACGGCAGTTGTAGGTGACGCAAGCGTCGCAGTTCCCGACCAGCCCGAAACTGCGGCATTCATGCCGGCCGTCGCGGAGAGCTTCGATGAGGGTGTTGGCGAACCGATTGGTGGAGCTGCAGATTCGATGATTACGGTAGCTCCCGAGCCGTCGCAGGCCGAGTTCGTGCCGGAGCAATCTTTCACGCCCGACAACTCCTTCACGGCAGAACAGACCGTCGTCGCAGAACCGTCCTTTGCGACCGAACCGTCCTTCGCCGCGCCGCTGTTCGAGGCTCCAATCGAGGAGCAAACAACCGCTTTCCAAGAGACGATTACGGAGGAGCCGACGCAGTTCATCGAGCCGGCGAGCTTCGAAGCTGCGCCAGCAGTGGACGAGTCTCTTTCGCAAGTACCGGAGCCTGCAGTCGAAGCCTGGCAGCAGCCTGCCGCTCTCGCCGAACCACCTGCGGCTACACTCGAAGCACCTGTTGAAGCGTTCGTTGCGCCGGAGCCAGTCGATGCCGAGACGAACCAGCCCGAGGCCATCGCCGCGCCCGAGTTTGAAACTGCGCAGCCGGTCGTCGCAGCCGTGCCGGAGTTTGCAGCGGAATCGATTGAGGAAACGCACGAGCCGATTGGCCAGGGGCAGCCTGTTCCATATTTGGTCGCAGCGTCGGAAGCTGCGGTCCCGACCGCGGAAGTTCCACCGGCACCGCCGGAGCCGCCTCGGTCCCGCCCGGCTTCGCTGCTCGCCGCCGGGCTTGCAGGCATTGGTGCACTGCGCCATTCTGTAGCCAACTCGGCGTCCAGCCCACGCACCACCATCAACGAGCCGACCGCTCAGCAGCCCACAACACCAGCAATTATGCCCCAACCGACTCAACCCAACCCAGCTCCCGTCATCCGCACTGGTCCGCCTACCGGCGCACCGCAACAGCAGCAGGCACCGCAAGAGCAGCCAGCCGCAGCGATGCAGCAGCCGATGGCGCAGCCCACTACTTCGCAGCCTGCGGGAGGCGGCGGTATGCACACCGCGGTGCAACTTACGTTCTCGTTCGAGATCGCCTCGTTGCAGCTCACGCCGACGTTCAAGATGGGCGCTCTGCAGTTGAAGCCGACCTCCAAGATCGTGACGATGCGTCTGGCGCCGTCGCAGCATCCGCAGCCGGCAATGAACCTGCAGGTGACCTTCGAAATCGCCACCGTGCAGTTGAACGGAAACGCAATCGGCCAGCTCCGCCTCACTCCTTCTCAGCAGCAGCGGCCGGGAATCAGCAGCTCCCCGTCGTTCGGCATCGCGGGACTTCAGCTCGTCGCTGGCTCGGACGCCGCTCCGGTGCAATTGACGGCTACGCAGCAGGGACAGGCTTCGGTTCTGGTCACCGCTGGTTTCCAGATCGCAACCGTCGAATTCTCACCCTCGTTCGAGATCGCGTCAATCGTTCTGAACGCCACCTCGCGCAATGTAAACGTGCAGCTCCCCGGCAACGGGCCGAGCGCCGTGGAAGGCGCGCCCGTGTTCGAGATCGCAAACGTGCAGCTCTCCGGCAACGGCGAGATCGGCATGATGCAGCTGACCGCCCCCGGTGGCGCGAAGCGCGCGTAAGTTCACGCGAACATCGAAGTTTCAGACGGCCCGCGCAAACCCCAGCGCGGGCCGTTTTGTTTTGGATCACGAGCGCTGGTTATCTAGCGTTCGCGCTGCGAACGTCATCTCGACCGAAGCGAGTCTGCGAGCGCAGTGGAGAGATCCCGCGGAATTGCCGGTGATGTAGAATGGCGATCGGCCTCGAATAGCACGATCGCACAGTCTTCAGTCGCGGGGTCCCTCGACTACGTTTCGCTACGCTCGGGATGGCGGCTGCCACGCGGAATGTTATGCGACACGAGGGCGCAGCTCGGTTGCGAACGCGCACCAGGCGACGGTTGTGCCGCCCAGCGTTCGAACGGTTTATCGCTTCGCGAACGCGCTGCGATTCAGCGAGCGCAGCTCTTTCGGAAGGAACTCGCCGTTGCGGCGGATGACCTTCCCATCGAAGACGACCTCGCCGCCGCCATAGTCCGCGCGCTGGATGTTTACCATGTCCCAATGCACCTGGCTGCGGTTTCCGTTATCCGCATCCTCGTAGGCCTGCCCCGGCGTGAAGTGAAAAGAGCCGGCGATCTTCTCATCGAAGAGGATATCGCGCATCGGGTGCAGTATGTACGGGTTGAAGCCTAACGAGAACTCGCCGATGTAGCGCGCACCGGCGTCGGCGTCGAGAATCTTGTTCAGTTTGTCGGTCTCGTTGCTCGTCGCTTCGACGATCTTTCCGTTTTTGAATTCGAGCCTGATCCCATCAAACCCGGTGCTCTGGTAAATTGTCGGTGCGTTGAAGGTGATGTGTCCTTCGACGGAATCTTTGACGGGACAGCTGAACACTTCGCCGTCCGGAATATTGCGATCGCCCCCGCAGATCACTGAGCCGATGCCTTTGATGCTGAAGCGCAAATCTGTGCCCGGGCCTCTGAGTTCGACCTGATCAGTCTTATCCATCAGCGCTTTCAGCGCCTTCATTCCCGGCTGCAGCTTTCGGTAATCGAGCGTGCAGACGTCGAAGTAGAAATCTTCGAACGCCTCAGTGCTCATGCCTGCTTGTTGCGCCATGGACGGCGTTGGCCAACGCAGCACCACCCACTTGGTCTTCTTCACGCGGTGGTCCTGCACCGGACGCATTTTTTTGGCGACGAGCTTCATCTGCTCCGGCGCGACATCTGAAAGCTCGCTGATGTTGTTGCTTCCGCGGAGGCCGATGTACGCATCCATCTTCTTCATCCGAGCCAGCTCGTGGCTCGCGCTGAGATCGAGCTGCTGCTCGTTCGCGTGCAACGCGAGCTCGCGGCTGACGCCGCCGCGCTGGATCTGCGTGAACGGAACTGCGCCGACACGGCGGGCGGCCCGGATCAGTGCGATCGTCATTTCGTCCGGCACGTCGAACGCTTCGATCAACACCGTGTCGCCGCGCTTGAGCCGAGTGGAATATTCGACCAGGAGCTGCGCGAGTTTGTCGAACCGGGCATCTTGCATCGTCGACAACGATTCCACCGCGGATGCGCGATGCAACTGCGGGCAGATCGGTCGTTAGGCTGCGCGAATGAGTTTGCTGGCGAACGCGCCATCAAATCCGTCGCGGAACGGAAGCACTGAGCGTTGCTCCTCGAAACGCATCGACGGGAACTCCTTTAGCAGGCGGGTGACGACGCCGTCGTTCTCTTCCGGCTCGATGCTGCAAGTGCTGTAAACGAGCGCTCCGCCGCGTTTCAATCGCGGCACGACGGCGCGTAAGATCTTGAGTTGTTCTGCTGCCATCCGTGCGAAATCGTCGCGCGTGAGTCGCCAGCGGACATCGACGCGGCGGCGCATCACGCCGGTGTTGGTGCAGGGCGCATCGACGAGGATGCGGTCGAAGTAGCGACGGTGCAGCGCCGGAGCGAGTTCTTCGGCGAGCCAGTCCTGTTGCGCGATCTTCGCAATCGTTGCGCCGAGCCGCTCTAGATTCGCCGTGAGAATTGCGAGGCGCGCCGGCTCTCGATCGCACGCGATGAGTTCGCCGCGGTTCTGCATCCGCTCGGCCAGGTAAGCTGTTTTACCGCCGGGAGCGGCGCAGGCATCCAGGACGGCTTCGCCTGGCTTCGCATCGAGCAATTCGCACGCGACAGCGGTGCTCGGATCCTGAATGTAACATTCGCCGCGCTCCAGTGCGTCCCCGGGGATCGTCGAGAGGCGCACGAAATTCGCGCGGTCGGGGAGCACTTGGCGGGTGTCGTCTGCTGAGGCGAACGCAGCCGTGTCTGTCTTCAGTTGATTGACGCGCGCATAAATCGGCGCCGGTTGGTTATTCCACTCGCACAGCGCGGCCGCCGGTTCGATGCCGAACGCTTCGGTCCAGCGCTCGATCAAAAACGTCGGGTGCGATTTCCTGATCGCGAGATCGGCGGCGTCTGCAGCGGAGCGTAACTCGTCCGCCCGACGAAGCGCGTTTCGCAGGATTGCGTTGACTAACGAGCGACTCGTCTTCGGCGCGAGCGCGACGGTTTCGAAAACAGCCGCATGCCCTGCGGTGTTGAGACAGAAGAGTTGGTAAAGTCCGAGGCGCAGCAGATCACGCGAGCGGTCATCGAGCGAGCCGGAACGAAGTTCTCCGATCCAGAAATCGAGCAGCGAGAGATTGCGCAGGATTCCGTAGAACAACTCCGTCGCGAACGAGCGATCGGAACCGCTTAGCTCGCTGGTAGAAAGGAGATGCTGGAGGATTGCGTCAGCGAAGCGATGGCCATGCCGCCACTGATCAAGAGCAGCGACGGCAAGTGCGCGGGCCGAAGCAGTGGCCATCCCTCGCTACTTCGCCGCGATCTGGCGTCGACCGATCGAGCGGTAATGGAAGCCGACGGTCTCCATCGTCTGCGGATCGAAGAGATTTCGCCCGTCGAAAACCATTGGCGCGGCCATCGTTTCCTTCAGTGCGGTGAGATCCACGTTCGCGAATTCGCTCCACTCTGTCGCGACGATCAATGCTTCGGCGCCGGCGACTGCTTCGAGCGCGGAGTTCGCAAAAGTCGCGCCGGCGATCGCCTGCACCTCGCGCGCCCGCTCCATGCCTTTCGGATCGTAAACCGTCACGTGCGCGCCTTCGCGCAGCATGTCAGCGACGAGATCGATCGCGACGGACGAACGGATGTCGTCTGTGTCCGGCTTAAACGTGAGACCCCAGACCGCGATCTTCTTTTCGCGCAGCACCCAAAGCGCGTCGCGAATCGCGGTGAGAAAGCGGTCCTTCTGCGACGCGTTAATCCGCTGCACTTCTTTCAAGAGCGTGAACGGAACGCCGAGCTGTTCGCTGATCTTGATGAAGGCGGCGATGTCTTTCGGGAAACAGGAGCCGCCATAGCCGATGCCGGCGTTCAGGAAATTGCGTCCGATCCGGCGGTCCATGCCGATGCCGTCGGCGACTTTCTCGACGTCGGCGCCGCTCGCTTCGCAGATCGCGGAGACAGCGTTGATGTAGGAAATCTTCAACGCCAGGAATGAGTTCGCGGCATGCTTGATGAGCTCGGCGCTGTTGATGTCGGTGACGAGAATCGGCGCCATGAACGGCTCGTAAATCTTCTTCATCAGGTCGATCGCATGCTCGCTCTGCGCGCCGATGACAATGCGGTCCGGCTTCATCAGGTCCGCAACCGCGCAGCCTTCGCGGAGGAACTCCGGATTGCTAACGACGTCAAACTTCGCGCCGTGGCGATTGTAGCGCTTGATCGACTCGGCGACTTTCTCACCGGTCTTCACCGGAACGGTGCTCTTGTCGACGATGACGCGGTAATCGGTCAGCACGCCGGCGATTTCGCGCGCGACTTTCTCGATAAAGCTGAGGTCAACCTGCCCGTCTTCGCCCTGTGGTGTCGGCACTGCGATGAACACGACCTGTGAGTTATCGACACCTTCCTTGATGCTGCCGGTAAAGCGGAGGCGTTGCGCGGCAACGTTGCGGTTGATGACTTCTTCGAGGCCGGGCTCGTAGATAGGCACCTTCCCCGCCTGCAGCGCCTCGACTTTGCGCGGGTCATTATCAACACAGATCACATTGTGGCCGACGTCGGCAAAACACGCGCCGGTTACGAGGCCGACATAGCCGGAGCCAACGATTGAAATGTCCATGGGTGAAAGCAAGCGCCGGGCCCTAGCCGCAGCGCCGGAAGAAATCGGTGAACACTAGAATTTGCAACGCCGATACCGCCATCGCGATCAGGGCAGCGGGTTATTCTGATCGCTCGTGCCGCCCGGATCGAAATTCAGATCGAAACTGAATTTCGGCAGGGCCTTCAGCGTGAAAGTTAGCAGGACGCCGTAGTCCTTACGGCTGCCGTTGTTACGGATGACCGCGCTGACTGAAGCTACCCATGAGGTGAGATCGCGATGGACGGAAAAGCGTTGTTCCTCGATGAAGCCGGTGTTCGCTTCATAACGTTCGTAGATGCCTAAGCCCCAGTTATCGTTGACGCGCCAGTAAGCACTGCCGGTGTAAAGGCTGCTCGTCGGGAAAAACGGATTCTCGCTCAGGAACCGGTGGCTGAGGTTGAAATTCACGTTCGCGATCGGCTGGATATGGACATCGGTGTTCATCTCCGTGTAGCCGTTACCGAAAACGGGGAGCTGCGAACTCACGCCGACGCCGAACCACGGCACGGGCTGGAAGCTGAAGCGGTTGTAGAGGCCGGAGAAATTCCGGCGATCGTACGGATTGTCGAAGTTCACATCGAAGAACGTCTGGAGTTCCATCCAATTGATAGTGGAATCATCACGCCGCGTCTGGAGCCGCTGGCGCACGCCGACGCGCATGATCGACCAGTTGTCGATCGAGTCGATCGAGGTGAATTGCGGGAAGTCGATCGGGGGCAGCTGGGTCGACGGGACGTAGCGATCGAACTGCAGAATGCGGGCCGGGTCGAGGTTGTCGCCCGTCACATAAGAGAAGTTCGTGAACGGCTGAACGATGTGCCGCAGACCGTCGAGCCCGAGCAGCCGGCTTTGTGCATTCTCCCACGTGCGCGAAATCTTAAAGGAGGCTTCGACGCCGGCGTTCAGGACAGTGCGCAGAAGATCGTCGCCTTCGCGGAGCGGGTGATCGCCTCGATCTGGCGGAAAGAGTGAGAACGATGGAACCAGCGGATCCGGCTTGGGGATAAAATCAATCGGAAGAACGTTGCGTGTCGTGTCGTAGTAGGTCGCGCGAACGCCAACGCGCGGCACAACGGCGAGCCACCCGAAATAGGTATTCGGATAGGTCAGCTGGTGAAAACTATCGAGCCGGAGAGTCGAATAATCCTGAAAGAACGAGCCGACCGGTTGATTGCGTTTCAGGTTCGCAACGCTCGATTCGCCCTCGTAGAAGATGCCGCTGCCGAAGATCGGCTGGCGTTTGATGTCGAGCGCGACTTCCGGCAGGCGCTCGGTCACATCGGAGAAATTGTTCAGCTGAAAGCGCGTGAATGCCGTCAGCGAATAGTTCGGGCTCCACTTCCTGAGCGAGACCAGGTTGTCGGGGTCCGGCGTGACGCGGAACTCGTTCTGGAAGAAATCCTGGAGGACGTATGGATCGCTTAACTTCGTGAGCTGAACGTCGCCGGTGATGTCGTGGCCAAAATCCGTGCGGTTATCCAACGACAGACGGTAGCGGAACGTTGGGACTGCGCCGCGCGGTAAGGTGGTGCGATTGATCTCCGGGTTTTGATCGTCCAGGAAGTAGGTGTTCAGTTTCGCCCAGCTGGACTTGTTCGTCCCGTACTTCAAATTCGCGGAAAGGCCGGCGGCGGCGCCTCGTCGGAAACGGTAGTCAAGGCGTGCGACTGCTTTGATTCGCTTCCCGATCGGAAAACTCAGGCGGCTCAAAAGCGAAGGGCCCCACGCGCTCGTGTAGGCGGGCGAGACCAGGAAGCTGAAGGCGTCATCGAGGGACTGATAAAGGACGGGGAAATAGAACACCGGCACCTTGCCGACGTAGAACACCAAGTTCTTGAAGATGATGTAGTCGTTCTCATACACGCGGACAGTGGTGGCCTTGAGCCGGAAGTCCGGGTTGAACGCGTCGTGCGTCGTGAAGAAGCCGTGCTGGACGAGCGTCAGAGTTTCGTCATCGCGTTTCTCGTCGGTTGTGCGATCAACTGTTTCGCCGTCGAGGAAGTAAGGGAATTCGAGGCTGCGCAGCTTGTTCGCGGTAATCTCCTGCGTGTCGGTGTTGTAGGTCCCGCTCTCGCCGACGTAGAGCTCCGCGCCGCGGTAAATGCGGACGTTTCCGCTGACCCGCACGATTTTCGTCTGCGCGTTGTATTCGCCGTAGTCGCCGTAGATGTCGACGTCGCCAATGTGGATCGCTACGTTCTCTTTCGCGGTGGCAACGTTGTCGCGATATTCCGTCCCGCCGGTCGAGGTGATCTCGATCGGTTGACCTTTCAGCGATGCCTTCTGCGCGGTCTGGGCAAACGCGACAACTGGCGCCAGAAGGCAAAAAGTCAGAACAGCCAGCTTACGCATCGCGGGGCCGAAAGTAGCGGAGCGCCGTGGCGTTGCAAAGCAAAAGCCCGGCCGGTATGCGAACAGGAGACGGACCTTGTTACGCGCGGCTAATTGAAAGCCCCGCAACCTGCTGATTCATGCCGCAACCAGAGACGATTGCGCGGGTGAACGCCCGGCCTTGCTCCGCGGTTGCCGTGCACGGCAATTGGCGCGTGCGGAGTGCTTGCACGCCGCAAATCAGCTGCCACAGCGTGCTCGCTCCGACGCTCTCGCCAAGGGCGGCTTTCGGCGTGGAAACAGGAGCGTTTGCGCAATTGCGCGAGATCGCAGCCTTCTCCGCCGCGTCGACGAAGGTGCCGTTCGCGCTCGCGACGACAATGTCGTCGTCGGAGGCGCTGAGGTTCGCGAACACCGTGTTGACGCATTTCGCTGCGTCGCGTTGATGCTCGAAGTTGCAGCCGGCATCGATTTTGACGATTCGCGTCGCGCCGGTGCGATCGAGCAACACTGCGCCGGCGCCTTCACTCAAGATCATGCCGCGCGGCTTCGCTGAAAACGGCTCGATGGGCGGCTCATCGCGCAACAAGCGCCAGCGGTGATATGCATCGCAAAGCAGCCAATCGGCTTCCTCAGCACCGACGACGAGACAGCGGTCGAGCATCGGATTTTCCATGAGATCCTCGGCCATCTTCAAGGCCAGCACGCCGACTGCGCCGTCGCCGACAAGCGTGTAGCTGGCGCCGGTGATGCCAAGGATTGCGGCGAGATGGCTGGCAGGCGCATTGAACACCGTCTCCGGAAATAGTAGGGGACTCGCAGCCTGCGCACCCGATTCGACGACGTCGTGATAGAACCGTTTCGTGTAGATGACGCCGCCGTTCGAGATCGCGAAGATCAGCGCAGTGCGCTCTGCCGTTTCTGGGTCCAACGTGACGCCGGCATCTTTCAGAGCTGCTAATCCGGCGACGACGGCGAAACGCGAGATCGCACTAGAGCGTCGCAAGCGGGGATGCGTCGGTGCGTCGACGAGCGCGGTCGCTGGGACGGGGAAAACCGAGAAGGTGCGCTCGCCTAAAGGGCTGGCGATTCTCTCCGCGACAGCGGTCTCGCCATGGAGCAGACGCTGCCAAACTTCGGGGACACCACTTCCCAGCGGCGTCACCCAGCCCATGCCGCCGATGCGCAGGCTCATGCCGCGAGTGACTGAAGAATGACGGAGGCGTTGGTGCCGCCGAAGCCGAAGGAGTTCGAAAGGACGGTGCGGATCGATGCCGCGCGCGGAGTGTTCGCGACGACGTCCAGATCGAGCGCGGGATCGGAGCCACGGAAGTTGATGTTCGGCGGCAGCAGCTGTTCGCGCAGAGCGAGGATGCTGATCACGCCCTCGATTGCGCCAGCCGCGCCGAGCGAATGTCCCATCATCCCCTTCGTGGAGCTCACCGGCACGCGCCCGAACAATTCCGCGATCGCCTTGCCTTCCGCGGCGTCGTTGAACGGAGTGGCCGTGCCGTGTGCGTTGATGTAATCGACCGCGGCAAAGTTGAGGTTCGCGCTGGCGAGCGCGCGCTCCATCGCTTGTCGGGCGCCGCTGCCGGAAGGGTTCGGCTGCGTCAGGTGATGGTTATCCGTCGAGAGGCCGTAGCCGACCACTTCCGCGAGGATATCCGCGCCGCGTGCTTCTGCCGCTTCGAAATTTTCCAGCGCGAGGATCGCGGCACCTTCGCCTAAAACGAGACCAGTGCGTCCCGTATCGAACGGCCGGCACTTTTCCGGCGTCGCTGCTTGCAGCGCGTCGAAGCCGACGAACACCAGCTCCGAGATGGCGTCGTAGCCGCCCGTGAGCACGCGCTGGTATTTACCCGAGCGGATGCATTCGAACGCATGACCGATCGCGTTCGTGCCGGAAGCGCAGGCGTTCGCGATGACCTGGCACGGAGCGGAGATCCCGAGCAGTTCCTGCGCATCCATCACCGGCTTCTGTGGTGTGTAGTTCGCGATCAGCGATGGCATCGACCGGGCTTCACCATGACGATGAAGCGAGCGATAATATTCTTCGCCGAACGTCATCCCGCCGCTCGTCGTGCCAACGACAGTGAGCTCTGGCTTGAAAGCGCGGTCCTGCTCCAGGGCTTCGGCGAGCGCCGCGATCATCATCTTCGCGGCGCGGTGCAGCCTGCGTCGCTGCTTGTCGGTCCCAGTAAATTCCACGTCGAGCAACTCATCAGCGATCTGCCCCGCAGTGTGGCAGCGACATTGCGCGACAGCGAAACGCTCCACCGGCGTGACGCAATCGCGCCCCTCCCGCAGCGATCGCGCAGTCTCTTCCAAACCGCGACCCAGCGGACTGATCACACCCGCCGCCACGACAGCGACGCGTGCTGGCGCCGGTCGTTGAATAGAAGACTGAGTATCAGGCATTTCCCTATGGCGAGCGACTCGCGATTACATTTGCTTTTCGACGCGGGTAGAGGTAGGAATCACGCGCAAAAGAAAACGGCAGCTCGGGGAGTGGTGGATTGTCAGTTGAGTTTATCAGTGGCGGTTCGAAATCCGATGAGCGGGAACAGTAACCTGGCGGCGTTTTCCACAATAAACTCAGATGGGTACTAAATTATACGTAGGAAATCTTTCCTTCAACACGACCGAAACGGATCTTCAGGATCTTTTCGCTCAAGCTGGACCAGTCCAAGAGGTCTCGCTGATGCAGGATAAGTTCACCGGTAAATCGCGCGGGTTCGCCTTCGTGACCATGACCTCGGACGCAGACGCGCAGAAGGCGATCACAGAATTCAATGGCAAGACCGTCGAAGGTCGTCCGTTGACTGTAAACGAAGCGCGCCCACGTGAGGCTCGCCCACCAGGTGGTGGCGGCGGCTACGGCGGTGGCGGTGGCGGACGCAGCGGCGGCCGCGGTCGGTAATCGCGGACGAACTTTTACAGAAAGCGCTCGCCTCGGCGAGCGCTTTTTTGTTGCCCTGATTTGCCGCTGGAAATGCCGCAAGTTTTTTTCGCAGCAAACAACGCGTCAGCGCAGTGACTTCCGATATTAGATGGAACAGCAGCAACTAACGAACCCCAGAACAAAACTCACTTATGGCTAACGAACAAAATCAGTCCTCATCGAGCAGCTCATCTTCTTCCTCAAATGAGGACATTCCCGCGATCTCGAAAGCGCAAGCAGGCGCAGCAGCTGGCGCAGTCGTCGGAAGCGTTGCGGGTCCAGTCGGCGCAGTGGTCGGCGGCGTGATCGGCGCCCTCGCCGGCAAAGCAGCGACAAACCCGAAGAACGTCGAGAGTGCAAAACAGGCCGCGACTCAGATGGCTGGTGCGGCATCGCGCGCCGCGGGATTGAGCGGCGGCAAATCTTCTGGTGGCAAAAGCAGCGGCGGATCCAAAGGCGGTTCTTCCAGTGGCAAAAAGTCCTCGTCGGCGTCGTCGAAATCGAGCGGCTCGTCTTCACGCGGTGGGTCCAGCAGCAGCAAGTCGTCCGGCGGAAAATCATCGGGCGGTAAGAAGTCCTCCGGTGGCGGTAAATCGAGCGGCGGCAGCAAAGGCGGCTCGAAATCTTCAAGCTCTAAGAAGTCGGGTGGATCGAAAAGCTCCGCGCGCGGCGGGTCCGGCAGCAGCAAATCTAGCGGCGGAGGGAAATCCGCAGGCAGCAAAGGAGGCGGCAAGTCTAGCGGCTCGAAGTCCAGCGGCGGAAAATCTAGCGGCGGCAGCAAGTCCGGCGGTAAATCCTCGGGCGGCTCGCGCGGCGGTAAATCGAGCAGCGGCTCGAAATCAGGCGGCAAGTCGAGCGGTGGGAAGTCCTCCTCGAAAGGCGGCAAGAGTTCAGGCGGCGCCGCGAAGAAATCGCGCGGACGCTAATTCAACGTGTGACGCCGCGCCTGACTATCGGGCGCGGCGACCGCACGATGGCAGACGTGGGCAGGGTTGGATTCGAACCAACGAAGGCGTAAGCCAGTGGATTTACAGTCCACCCCGTTTGGCCACTTCGGTACCTACCCGTTCGGCGAGCGTTGATATAGGCTCGACGCTTCTGCGTCGCAAGTTGCGATTTGGCTGCTCTAACGGAACCGGCGGTGCTTTCTAGCCCGCCGAGTGACTGAAGAACTCGTCGATGGCGTCAACCACTGCTAGCTGCGCGTCGCCGGTAAGTTCCGGATACATCGGCAGCGCCAGCGTCTCGCGGGCGGCTCGTTCTGTCTCTGGCAGGTCGCCAGCGCGGTAGCCGAGATACTCGAAGCATCGCTGCTGGTGAAGCCCGAGCGGGTAGTAGACGGCAGTGGCGATTCCACGCGACGTTAGGTGCGCCCTCAGAGCATCCCGACCGGACGTTCTGATCACGTATTGATGATAGATGTGGTGATTCATTAACCCTGCGGCGCGATAAGGCTCTGCTGGAATCGCGACGCGCCCGATCAGCTGGCGCCGCGAAAACTCTTCGCGATAAACATCGGCTACGGCACGGCGGCCGGCTGACCATTCGTTCAGGTGCGGAAGCTTCACGTTCAGCACCGCGGCTTGGATTTCATCGAGCCGAAAATTGCCGCCGATGAATTGATGGAAGTAACGCGCTTCCATGCCGTGTTGCCGGCAGACCCGGAGCCGTTCTGCAAACGCATCGTCACGACACACGACGAGCCCCGCATCTCCAGCCGCACCGAGATTTTTCGAAGGGTAAAAGCTGAAATAACCGCTCTCGCCCATCGTGCCCGCCTGTGCCGGGCCGGCGGCGGTCGGGTAGTCTGCACCGATCGCCTGCGCGGCATCTTCGATCACCCTCAAACCGAAGCGGATCGCGGTCGCCACGATCGGGTCCATGTCGCAACAGAGCCCGAAAAGGTGAACCGGCACGATGGCGCGGATCGCCCGGCCTTCCGCATCAATCAGCTGACCATCGCCGCGTCGCTGGCATTTCGTCTCGACGAACGTCTCCAGCGCCGCAGGCGAGATGTTGTAAGTCACCGGATCGATGTCGACGAACAACGGAGTCGCGCCGACGCGCGCGATGCAGCCAGCGGTGGCGAAAAACGTGTAGGCCGTCGTGATGACTGCGTCACCAGGGCCGATCCCGAGCGCCATCAGAATCGCGAGCAGCGCGTCCGTGCCGGAGGACACCCCGATCGCGTGCGGCGCGCGGCAGTAGCTCGCCATCGCTGCCTCGAATGCGCGCACCTTTGAGCCGAGGATAAACTCCTGGGTCGTAAGGATCTCCTCGATCTCGCGACGGAGCGGATCGGCGAGCGTGCGATATTGTTCGCTCAGGTCCAGCAGGGGCACGCGCATCGCACGAAAGTCCGCCGTTCGGCCGGACTCGTCCAGTGGCGAGCATGGCATTTTCGCCTAGGCGAGCAAGGGTGACTTTGCCGGCCTCAGCATTCGTTGACCGCAGATGCGCAATCAGTTACCATCGGCCCCATGTCGCTGCTCCGCGGGCTTTTTTGGCTCGTCCTGTTCGCTTTGTTTACCTTCTCGTTCGTCGTGCTGTTCGAATACGGAACGGCGGATTTCTCGAATGGCTTCAAGACGGAGGCCGCACGCGTGAAGACGTTCGTGATGCAGGCCGGGAAGCCGTCGAAAGAACCGCCTCCAAAGAAGAAGTAAGGCCTTCGGCGTTACGCGACGAACTCGAGCTCAACCGCGTGGTCGATGTAGCCGCGAGCTTCGGCGCGGCCCAGGAATTCGCGGATGGCTTGGCGGCCGGTGTCGCCGTAATCAAGCGTGTAGTCGTTCACGTACATGCCGATGAATTTGCTCGCGAGCGCAGCATCCATGTCGCGTGCGTAAGGCATCGAGTGGCGCACAGCGTCCGCGCGATGCGCGAGGCCATATTCGATGCTTTCGCGCAGGATCACGAGGAGGTCTTGACGCACGTCGGCAGGGATGTCCTTCCGCAAGACATTTCCACCCAGTGGCAGCGGCAACCCGGTCTCGCGTTTCCACCATTCGCCGAGGTCGATGATCTTCGTAAAGCCGCTCGTCGCGTACGTGAGCTGCCCTTCGTGAATGATGAGCCCGGCCGCGGCGCGACCGCTTTTCACCGCGTCGAAAATCTGGTCGAACGGCACCACGATGTATTCGAAGTCGCCGAGACAAAGCTGTAGCGCCAGATACGCGCTCGTCATCTGTCCCGGGATCGCGATGGTGCGACCGCGTAACCACGCGCGAATCGCTTTGTCATCAGCCAGCTCAGGCGCGTTGACGCTCACGATCATCGGTCCATAGCCATCACCCATGCTCGCGCCGCATGGCAGCAGCGCATAGCGATCGCTTACGTAGGCGTAGGCGTGAATGGAGATTGCCGAGATGTCCAACTCGCCGCGGGTCGCGCGTTCGTTCAACGTTTGGATGTCTTCCAGTCGGTGCTCGAACCGATAACCGCGCAGATCGATCTTGTTCTCGGCCATCGCGTAGAACATGAACGCGTCATCCGGGTCGGGAGAATGTCCGAGCGTGAAAACAGGCGGCACGGCGCTCATGCTACGCTGCGGCGCACGTCGCGCAATCCAGCGGGCTGGTGGCAAGCGAAGAGTGGAGGAGTTCGCAGGATTATCGGCTATAGTCGGTCCTCTCTTTGTTGTGCACCCGAGTGTCAAAACCCAACCATTGGTCTGCCATGACTGCGACGTTGTGCTCGCGATGCCTGAGCTGGCAGAAGGTGAAAAGGCAATCTGCCCGCGTTGCGCCGCGCTGCTGATGATGCGCGGCCGCAATTCGCTGCACCGGACTGCGGCCTTTGCGATGGCTTCGGCAGTGCTTTTTTTTGTCGCCAACTGGTTTCCCTTTCTCACGCTCCGCGCAGGGCTCCGCGAGAGCCAGATGCTGCTTTGGCAAAGCGCCACCGGGCTCGCAGCCGAAGGGTACGTCTATCTCGGGGCCGCGGTTTCGGTGTTCATCCTCGTGGCGCCCGCCTTGCTGATTGGCGGGTTGCTTTACCTTGTGCTGCCGCTGGTTTGGAATCGACGCTTCGCCGGCGCGGTTCCCTTGTGCCGCTGGGTGTTGCGCGCGCGCCGCTGGAACATGATGGAAGTTTTTCTCCTCGGCGTGCTCGTGAGTCTGCTGAAGCTCGGCAAACTTGCGACGCTGACGCTGGGCACATCGTTCTGGGCATTGGTCGGGTTAATCGTATGCTTGACCGCCGCCCTCGGTTCCATTCATCCGCGCGAACTCTGGAGACGAATCGAGCTGGCGAGACGATGAAAGCTTTGCCTCCCGATTCCGCAGCTGCGCGCGGGCTGGCCGTCTGCCATCTCTGCGGCCTCACTTCGCACATCGATGACCTGCGCTGTCCGCGCTGTCACAGCGCACTGCATCTGCGCCAGCGCGAGAGTTTGCAACGAACCTGGGCCTTCACGATCGCGGCGCTGCTCCTTTATCTGCCGGCGAATCTACTGCCGGTCCTGCGCGTAGAATCCTTCACAGGTGCGCAGGCGAGCACGATCATGAGCGGCGTGATCCAGTTCTGGCAGGAGGAGGATTATCCCGTCGCCATCATCATCTTCGTCGCGAGCGTGATGATTCCCGTGCTGAAGATCATCGCGATCGTCTGGCTATCTCTGGCCGCGCGTTTCGGCCGCCAACCCCGCCGCATGACGCAGCTCTACCGCGTCACTGAATTTGTCGGTCGTTGGTCGATGGTCGACGTCTTTGTGGTCGCGATCCTTGTCGGCGTCGTCCAGCTCGGCACGACGATCTCGATCCATCCGGGCGCCGGCGCAATCTCGTTTGCGGCGGTAGTGATCCTGACGATGTTCGCCGCCATGAGCTTCGATCCGCGGCTGATCTGGGACGCCGCCGCGGCGCGTTCGCAACCGGCTCCCCAATCCTGATGGCTGACGACTTCCCACACGACCCGCCTCACGCACAGCCAATCGTCAAGGGAGCACGCCGCCTCTCGCCGATTTGGATTATCCCGATCATCGCCGCGGCGCTCGGGCTCTGGCTATCGTGGAAATATTATTCGGCGCGCGGGCCGCTGATTACAGTCCGGTTTGAGACAGCCGAAGGGATCGTCGCGGGCAAAACGACGGTGATGTGCCGCAGCGTCAACGTCGGCACGGTCGAGACGATTAATCTCACCGAGAAACTAAAAGGCGTGGTCGTCACGATGCAGATGACGAGTGAGGCGACACGTCTGCTCACGACGGATACTCAGATCTGGGTCGTGCGCCCGCGCTACGGCGCGGCCGGGATCTCTGGTTTGAGCACGCTTGTTTCAGGCAGCTTCATCGAGCTCGCTCCGGGCGTGTCGACTACGCCACGGCGCGATTTCGTCGGTCTGGAACAGCCGCCCGTCACCCCGAAAGGTGTTCCCGGTTTGCACGTCGCGCTCTTGACTGATGAAGCGGGCGGCATCGCCCCAGGGACCGCCATTACCTACAAAGGACTCAGCGCCGGGAAGATCGAGTCGCGCGTGTTTCATCCCGAGAACGGCAAGATCGAGTTCGATGCCTTCATCTCCGCCGATTACGCCGCGATGGTGCGGAACAACACCAAGTTCTGGAACACCAGCGGGGTCGACGTTCAGCTGGGCGCGAATGGTTTGCAGCTGCACACCGGCACGCTCGAGTCCCTTCTCATGGGCGGCATCACTTTCGGGCAGCCGGCCGGCGCACCGTCAGCTCCGGCAGTCAGTGACGGCGCCAGTTTCCCACTTTACGAGAGCCTCGAAGACACCAAGAAATTCGCGATGCGCAGCAGCGTGCCTTACCTGCTGCTCTTCACGGGAAGCGTTCGCGGTTTAAGTAACGACGCGCCGGTCGAATTTCGCGGCGTGCGGATCGGAACGGTCAACGGGGTCTCCTTTCGTTATTTGTCGGACGATGCACAACGCCGCGTGCCGGTCCTCATCCAGATCGATCCGTCGTTCATCACGAACGTGCCTTCCGATAACACCGAAGCCGCGGAGAACTTCGTGGCTGACTCTGTGCGCAACGGCCTGCGGGCGAGCCTCAAGACGGGCAACTTGCTGACCGGCCAGCTCTACGTGGACATGGATTTCCAGAAAGACGCTCCCCCTGCAACGATCGCTGAAATGGAAGGCTATCGCGTCATCCCGACGGTCGCGGGCGGACTTAGTGAGCTTCAGGATAAGGCGACCGCGCTGCTCGATAAGCTGCAAGCTCTGCCGATCGAGGAGACGATTCGGAACGCGTCGGCGGCGCTGACGTCGATCAAGTCTACAGTCGACGAGCTAAAGAAAACCGCCGCTGGTTTTACCGAAGATTCGCCGGTTTACCGGAAGCTCACCGCAACGCTAGCGGAGCTTGATGAGACGCTGCGTTCCGTCAAAGCACTCGCCGATACGCTAAACGAGAAACCGAACTCCATCATCTTCGGCAAAGGCAAGAAGGCACCGTCACCAACACCCGCACCACAGCAGAAGCCGCCGCGGCGGTAGCGGCGGATGCGCAGCTCTGTCGGCTCCGATAGCCTGCCGCCGATGGCAAAAACAGGTCTCGGCAAAGGTCTCGGCGCACTGATCGGGACGCGGCCTGTGGCCCCGCCCGTCGCGACAGCCAAGACAACCGAGAGCGGCGAGAG